>NZ_JBMDIW010000009.1:0-180736 GCF_057808875.1 Caulobacter sp. FG7 | reverse complement strand
TTCGCGACAGCTCCCCCTTCAGGGGGAGCATCTTGGACAAAGGGCCGGAGGGGGGGCCGTTCTCAGCTTCCACAACGCCGGAAAGTCATCCCCCCACCGATCGCTCCCGCGATCGCCTCCCCACAGGAGGAGGTTGGCTCTACGCCTTCAGCCGCAGCACATTGTCCACGGCCCGCTCGGCGGCCACCGGCAGCGGCGCATCCACCGCCTGGCGCTGCACCAGGCAGCCGTACCAGCCCAGGCCCTTGTAGGTCTCGTAACCCGGCGTCAGCGCGTAGCCGATCGTGCGGTCGCCCTGCGCGTAGCTGCCCATCGTTCCATGCGAGGTGTCGAGCTTGAAGCTGTCGGTCAGCACGCCCTGCCCGTCCGAGGCCGCCAGGATCCGGTGGTTCTGGTCCAGCAGCAGCACGCGCGAGCGGGCCTTCTCCTCGTCGGTCATGCGCACGCCGTCGACGATGGCCTGGGCCTGGGGCCGCCAGTCGAAATGAACGCCCAGCACGCCGATCACCTTGCCCCGCGCCTGGCCGCCCTCGCGGATGGCCGTGGCGTAGGTGGCCACCGGCGCGTCGTCCAGCAGACGCTGGCGGGCGATGTCGGCCACCGCGAAATCATCGCCGCTCTTGGTGCGCAGCGCTTCCTGGAACCAGCTGGCGTTGGCCACCGACGCGCCCTGCACGCCGCAATACTTGTCGGGCCGGCCGCTGGCGATCACCCGCCCGGCCGCGTCGCAGATCCACAGGTCCAGATAGACGGTGTAGGCGTCGAGGATCACCCGCAGCCGCTGGCTGGCATAGTCGGCCGCCTCGCGCGATGGGGCCATGGCGCAGTCGACAACAGCGCTGTCGGTCGCCCACCAGCGCACGTCGCAGGTGCGCTCATAGAGGTTGCGGTCGATGATCTCGATGGCGTTGAGGGCCAGGTCCGCCAGGCGCTGGCCGCGCAGGTGCGCCAGGATCGCCCCGCCGATGGCGGTCAGTTCGTCGAGATCGGCGCGCACCTGGCTCTCCAGGGCCCCGGCCACCTCGTCGATCTGGGTCGAGATCTTCTTGAACTCCTCGGCCACGATGGCGAAGCCCTTGCCGGCCTCGCCCGCACGCGCGGCCACGATCAGGGCGTTGATGGCCAGCATCTTGGCGGCGCGGTTGACGGTCGAGATCTCGCCGATCTTCTGCCCCGCCACCGCGCTGAGGCGTTCGGACAGGTCGAGGATGCGCTCTGGTCGGAGGCTGGCTTCTTCGGCGGACATGGCGTGCTTCCCCCCCGGGACGCGAATCGACGGCAATCCGGTAAGGTTGACACCAGCGTCAGGTTCGCCCGCCCATTTTCGGAAGAAAACTTCGCCTGTCGGCGTATCGCCGCAATGCAGCAGTCGATTTCGCCCGGATATCGAGCAGGAATTGGTCACAGGCGCGGCAAATCCCTCGGCAGCATAGGGTTACCGTCACAAAGCGCCGCGGCCGGCCGCGAAATGACACCGGTAGACATTTCCCGATCCCAAGGGCAGGGTCGCGCCATCCGGACGATGCGCGCACGACGCTCGCCGGCCTCGGGGAGAACCGCGTCATGATCCGCCTTCGTCCGCGCCGCCTGCTGGCCGGCGCCGCCGCCCTCGCCCTGCTCGGTCTCGCCGGACAGGCGTCAGCCCAGACCCTGGCCTTCCCCGGCGCCGAGGGCGCGGGCCGGTTCTCGCAGGGCGGCCGCGGCGGCGCGGTGATCAAGGTGACCAACCTGAACGACGCCGGTCCGGGCTCGCTGCGCGCCGCCGTCGAAGCCAAGGGCCCGCGCACCGTGGTCTTCGAGGTCGCCGGCACGATCCAGCTGAAATCCGACCTGAAGATCAGCGAGCCGCGCATCACGATCGCCGGCCAGACCGCGCCGGGCGGCGGGATCACCCTGCGCGACCATACCCTCGTCGTCTCGGCCGACGACGTGGTCATCCGCTTCATCCGCTCGCGCCTGGGCGACGAGAGCAAGACCGAGAGCGACGCCGTCTGGATCAACAACGGCCGGCGGATCATCCTCGACCACGTCTCGGCCAGCTGGTCGGTGGACGAAACCCTGTCGGCCTCGGCCCGCTACGGCGAGGAGGGCCAGGGCTTCTTCGACCTGACGGTGCAGTGGTCGATCATCGCCGAGTCCATGGCCCGGTCGCTGCACGCCAAGGGCGACCACGGCTATGGCAGCCTGATCCGTGGCGGCCGGGGCTCGAGGATCAGCTTCCACCACAATCTCTGGGCCAACCACATGGCCCGCATGCCGCGCCCCGGCAACTACGACGGCGCCGACAAGGACCCCGTCGGGGCCCTGTTCGATTTCCGCTCCAACGTCTTCTACAACTGGGGCAAGGGCCATGCGGGCTACGACGCCGACAAGGCCGCGGTCGTCGCCTACAACTTCGTCGACAACGCCTACATCATGGGTCCGCAGAGCACGAAGGCGGTGGCCTTCCAGGAAAGCAACAGCCTGGCCCGCGCCTACTTCGCCGGCAACAGCATGCTGACCAACGTGCCCGCCGATCCCTGGAGCCTGGTGACCTTCACCATTCCCGAGCCGGCCGGCTATCGCCTGCCCGCCCCGGTCGACGTGGCCCCGGTGAAGTCCGATCCCGCGCCTCTCGCCTATGAGCGGGTGCTGGCCGAGGCCGGCGCCTCGGTGTTCCGCGACAGCGTCGACGCCCGCATCGTCGCCGGCGTGCGCGACCGCACCGGCAAGGTGATCAACAGCCAGAACGACGTCGGCGGCTGGCCCGCCCTGCCTGCGGGCAAGGTCGCCAAGGACAGCGACGGCGACGGCATGCCCGACGCCTGGGAAAAGGCCCATGGCCTCGACCCCAAGACCGCCGCCGACGGCGCGGCCCCGGCCAAGGACGGCTCGGGCTACACCAATCTCGAGCTCTATCTCGCCTCGGCCGCCGCCCGGCGCGGCTGAGCCCGAAACGCAGAAAGCCGGCGACCGCAAGGCCGCCGGCTTTCGAAACGCCGGGTCCGGCGCGCCCCTTGCGAGGCGCGCCGTCCAGGATCAGTAGCGCAGGCGCGCGTTCAGGAAGAACACGCGGCCCAGCACGTCGTAGACGGCCGGATAGCCGCTGTTCGACGGCGAGGCGTTGCCGCCCAGGATCGGGTAGGCTTCCTGGGTCAGGTTCTTGACGCCGCCGGTGAAGGCCAGGTTGTCGTTGACGTCCCAGTCGGCCGACAGGTCGAAGTAGTTCTTCGCGCCGATCTTCTCGACCGTGTAGCGGGTCGCCGGAGCATCGTCGATCACGTCGTCCAGGTGGTTCCAGACGAGGTTCACGCCGACCTGCTTGAAGCGCCAGTTGGCCGAGGTGCTGATCTTGTGGCGCGGGATCGGGTTGACGCCGGCGCCCGAGCAGCGCGTGCCGAACTTGTCGGCGCACTTGATCGGCTGCGAGATCTCGTCCGGGATGATCGTGTATTCCCAGGTGTTGGTGTAGAGCGAGCGAACCGCCAGCGAACCCCAATCCGGCAGACCGATGTCTTCCAGTTGCGTACGGTAGGTGACGCCGAAGTCGAAGCCTTCGAGGTTACGCGCCGCGACGTTCTGGTTGATCGACGAGACGTAGTCGATCGAGCCGTTGCCCAGGCGGTTGATGGCCTGGCAGTACGGCGAGTTCGGGTTGCCGTTGACGATCGGACCGTAGCAGACGGCCATCAGGTTGGCCGTGCCGCCGCCGAAGGTGTCGATGGCGTCCTTCAGCTCGATCTTGAAGTAGTCGAGAGTCAGCGACAGGCCCGAAACGAAGTGCGGGGTGTAGACGATGCCGACCGTGGTCGTTTCGCCCTTTTCCGGCTTCAGGTTCGGGTTGCCGCCCGACAGGGTCTGGGTCTGCTGGTTGGCGTTGAGCACGCCGACCTGAGCCGCCGCGACGCCCGAATTGATACAGGCCTGGCGGACCTGGGCGTTCGGGTTGGCGCGGGCCGAGCAGGGGTCGGTCGAGGTCGGGAAGCCGTTGCTCTGCGGAGCGTACAGTTCGCCGATCGACGGAGCGCGGATGGCGCTGTTGTACGACACGCGGACCATCACGTCGTCGATGGGCTTCCAGGTGCCCGCGACCTTGTAGGTCTTAACCGGGTCGGGCTGGGTGGTGTAGTCCGAGATACGGCCGGCCAGTTCGAGGTCCAGCGACTTGACGAACGGCAGGTCCTTCAGGATCGGCACGGCCAGTTCGGCGTAGGCTTCGTAGACGTCGAAACGACCCGAGACCGGCGGGCTGGCGTTGAAGCCGGTCAGGTTGCCGGTGGCCAGATCCTGGCTCGGATTGAAGGCGAAGTCTTCGGCGCGATACTCGGCGCCGACGGCGAAGCCGATCGGACCGGCGGGCAGCGAGAAGGCGTTGCTCGTGTCGCCGTTGAACACCAGGCCGGCATACAGTTGCTCGTAGTCTTGCGACGAGTTGATGCGGGTCTTGATGAAGTTGGCGGCGGCGGTCGAGATGTTGCCTTGGCCGAACAGGTTGATCGGCGCGCAGCCGCCCGACGGATCAAGACAGCCGGTGCCCGTGGCGTTCAGCAGCAGGGCCTGCTGGATGCGGGCCAGGCTGGTGTCGCCCAGCAGCGAGTTGCTGCCGTGGGTGTTGCCGTACTGGAAGTAGGTGTCGAAGCCGCCGTTGATGGCCTCGATCTCGCCCTTCAGGCCCAGTTGCACCTGGAAGCCGCTGAAGTCGAAGCGCGAGACGCGCGGGCCCACTTCCGACAGGCGGCGGTTGAAGACGCCGGTGACGGTGTCGTAGAGGCCGTCGCCGTCGCTGTCGACGTCGGTGAAGGTGCCGGCGGTCCACGAGGCGCTCGACGGGATCGTGTAGGCGGTGCTCGAGCCCAGGCTGTTCAGCGCGGTCTTGGCGGCGGCCGTCAGGAACGGGTTGTTGTCCAGCGTGAAGCGGAAGGTGCGGTTGCCGATCGGCGTCGGCGCCAGCTGGGTGACGACCTTGCTGCTGACGAAGTTGCCCTTGGCGTAGGCGGTCAGGCCCGGCTTCAGCTCATAGCTGGCCAGCGAGGTGACCGAGTAGCGCTCCTGCGGGGTCTGGACGTAGTTGACCGGCGCGAAGTTGTAGGTGTCGGTCGCCGCGTTGTAGAGGCGCACGTCGCCATTGGTCAGGAAAAGCGCGGTGTTGGCCGAGTTGTTGGCCACGCCCGGCAGGGTCACGAAGCGACCCGAGACGAACGAACCGACCTGACCCGGCTCGTTCGAGCCCGAACCGCTGGGGACCAGGCCCGTGCGGGTGGCGTTGTCGCCCCAGGCGGTGCTGAGCATGCCGCCGCGCTCGCCCTGGGTCAGGGCTTCACGCTTGTTGTAGCCCAGGCTGAGGACGACGTTGCCCTTCTTGTCGCCGCCGAAGTTGGCGCCGAAGGTCATCGAGCCCTAATAGATCGGGGCTTCGCCCTTGTCGGTGGCCTGATAGCCGGCCGACACTTCCATGCCCTCGAAGTCGTCCTTCAGGATGAAGTTGACGACGCCGGCGATGGCGTCCGAGCCGTACACGGCCGAACCGCCGCCCGACAGCACTTCGATGCGCTTGATCAGGGCCGGCGGGATCAGGTTGATGTCGACGCTGCCGGCTTGGGTGGTCGGGGTCTGGCGCTTGCCGTCCACCAGCACCAGGGTGCGGTTGGAGCCAAGGCCGCGCAGGCTGACGGTGGCGGTGCCGTTGCTGCCGTTGTTGACCGTCGAGGTGATGCCCGGAACGGCCTGCGGCAGGGTGTTGATCAGGTTTTCGGTGTTCACCACGCCCGACTGCTGCAGTTCCTTTTCGCCGACGGCGGCGACGGGGCTGCTGGAGGTCAGGTCAGGACGCGCGATGCGCGAACCGGTGACGACGATTTCCTCGACCGCGGCAGGTTCTTCCTGCGCGAAAGCCGGCGAGGCCACCACGGCGGGCGCGATCACGCCACAGAGCAGGGTGGACGCAAGCAAACGCTTACGCATGGACAAGGCGTGCAACATCAGACCTCCAAAAACTTATCGCGGCGCCGCTCGTGTTCCCCCGCGCAGCGCATTTTGCCCCCCCGCATCGGGCTCGAAGCGGGTCTGCGCGCATGAACGGCGTTTGACGAACCGGGGTCAATCTTGCCTTGGAGCGCTGGGTTACATTTAGTTCACACTGTAACAAAAGGGACGCACTCTGCCCCAAATGCGCCATATATAGCCACCTTATCGCCCATTATGGTCGAAAAGGACTTTGAATTGTTGCTGGTAGAGAAACATTTCTTATCGATAATCGAAAACATCGGCGATTAGGACGCCTCAAGCATCGGCGGGTTTTTGTTGCAGCTTAACCAGCCACTGAATGGTCAAACTTTGCGTAGTCGACGGTATACGAAAACTACGGTTCGCCAGATTTAAACTCAAGACTCCCGATCGCAGAACATTGCGATTTGGCGACAAATGGACAGCATCCGGCGCCTCACGCGCCATGGGTCGCGAGCCGGCGCCTGCTTTTTCGGCGCCAGCCCCCTACGTCCAGCGAGGGGCGATTGAACCGGCGAACATCGATCTGTTAGCTAGAACCCGTCGCCGCCTCCGCCGCGACGGGGGAGATTCGCCGTGCACCACATCGCCCGATGACGGCCGCAAAACCGACCTTGCGCATCCGCGCCGATCTCGATCCCGCGACCTTCGCCGACACCTTCGCCCGCGAGGGCGTGGTTCAGATTCCGGTCTTTCTCGAGCCCATCGACGCCACCGCCGCCGGCGATCTGCTGGAGGGAATCTCGTCCTGGGCCATCGTCGCGCCCGACGAAAAGAACGAGACCCTGGTCATAACCAACGAGGCCATCCGCAAGTTCGGCGATGCGGCCGTGCGCCAGTTCCTGCAGAGCGCTCTGAAACGCGCCTCGCGGGGGTTCTCGTTCATCCACCTGTCCTACCCGCTGCAGGACGAGTACGCGCGAGACCCCTCCCCATCCGTCCACGCCCTCACCGAACTGGTGCAGAGCCGGGCCTTCCTCGACTTCGGCGCCCAGGTGATCGGCGTCCCGCACGTCGCCGGCGTTCGCGCCCAGGCCTCGAACTACCGGCCCGGCGACTTCCTGACGCTGCACGATGACAAACACGGCCGCGACACGCGCCTGGCGGCCTTCACGCTGGGCTTCACCCAGCGCTGGCGTCCCGACTGGGGCGGCCAGCTGCTGTTCCATGACGCCGAGGGCCAGATCGAGCGCGGCTTCCTGCCCGGCTTCAACGTACTGACGCTGTTCCGCGTGCCGCGCCCCCACTCGGTGGCGCCGGTCGCCGCCTACGCCGCCGCCAAGCGCCTGTCGGTCACCGGCTGGCTGATCGACGAACCCGGAGCGCCATGATGCCGCCCTTCCGCCTTCCCTCGCGCCGCGCCCTCGCGGCTACGGGCCTTGCCACCGCACTGGCCGTGGGCGCCGCCCAGGCGGCCGCGCCGGTCGTCCGCGACGTCGCCCCCGCCCTGAAGGCCCTGCTCGACTGCCGGAAGATCGCCGAAAGCGACAAGCGCCTGGCCTGCTACGACACGGCCGTCGACACGATCACCGCCGCCGAGAAGAAGGGCGACGTCATCATCGTCGATCGTCAGCAGGCCCAGGCCGCCCGCCGCCAGGCCTTCGGCCTGGATCTCTCGGCCCTGTCGGTCTTCGATCGCGGCGACAAGCCCGAGGAAGTCGACCGCATCGCCGGGCAAGTGACCAAGGCCGTGCGCGGCGCCGACGGCCGCTGGATCCTGACCCTGGCCGACGGCGCCACCTGGCGCCAGGCCGACGATCGCGACCTGTCCTCGCCGCCGAAGGCCGGCTCGAAGGTCGAGATCCGCAAGGCCGCGGCCGGCAGCTACCTGATGAACATCGACGGCCAGACCGCCATCCGCGCGCGGCGGGTGATCGGCCCCTGACCCGCTCCAGCCAGGATCTTCAACGATGATGAAGTACCTCGACACGGTCCGCGAACTGCTCGTCGTCTATGTCGTCATCCTGCTGGCGGCCGCCGGCGCCTATGCGTTCTTCGAGGGCAAGTCCTATCTGGACGCCATCTGGTGGGCCTGCGTCACCGCCACCACGGTCGGCTACGGCGACTTCTACCCGGCGACGCCCGGCGGGCGGGTGGTCGCCGTCGTGCTGATGCACGTCACGTTGCTGCTGATCCTGCCGCTGCTGATCGGCACCATCTGCTCGCGCTGCATCAAGGACGCCAACGAGTTCAGCCACGCCGAGCAGGAAGAGATCAAGGTGACGCTGGCGCGGCTGGAAGCCAAGCTCGCCGAGCAGTCGAAGCGCGACTAACCCACCCGCTTCATGCTCAAGATCTGGACCGGCGCCTTCAGCATCTCGTCCTTCATCGCCTCGGTATAGGCGGGGCCGCCGGTGGGCATGGCCAGGATCTTCTTCACGATCGGCAGACCCTCGACCACCGTGCCAAAGGCTGCGAAGCCCTGGTTGTCGCCCTTGGCGCCCGGATGGGCGTCGAGATAGGGCATGGCGCTGGCGCAGATGAAGAAGTCGCACGTTGCGGTGCCCGGCGCGTTGCGGGCCATCGAGATCACGCCCGGCCTGTGGCGGATGCCCGTCTTGGCGGTGCTCTCATGCGCAATCGGGGCGAAGCGGCGCGCGCGCGGCGGCGGCGCGCCCTGGATCGAGCCCGCGCCCTTCACGCCCTTGGTGCGCGAGGCGCGATAGAAGGTCCCCCCGTCGTACTTCTTGGCGTCCACGTAGCGCAGGAAGTTCGCGGCCGTGATCGGGGCCTTCTTGTCCTCCAGCTCGACCACGATCAGGCCCGCGCTGGTCTGGATCGCTACCTTGGGCTTCCCAGCGGCCAGGGCTAGGCTGGGCGTCGCGACGACCAGACCGGCGGCGCCGATCAGGGTGCGGCGGGCGATGTCGGTCATGGGGCCTCCTGGCGAGTGGTGCGTGATCCTCGTCCTTCGACAAGCTCAGGATGAGGATCAAGGCAAGCGGTGTGAGCCGCAAAAAACGAAGCCGGCATCAGAAACCTCACCCTGAGCCTGTCGAAGCATGCCCTCGGGCGGGCCGCGCCTGCGGCGCGACCCGAGGGGACGAGGTTTCGCCGCTCAGGCCTCGCCCCAGCCCCCGCCGCCCGGCGTCTCGATGACCACGCGGTCGCCGGCCGAAACCTGCGCCTCGTCGGTCGCCGCCAGCGCCTGGACGGTCCCGTCCGCCCGCTCGATCCGCGCCAGGCCTAGCGCCCCGCTGGCCCCGCCATGCAGGCCGAACGGCGGCACGCGCCGGCGGTTGGACAGCAAGGTGACCGTCATCGGCTCGCGGAAGCCGATGGTGCGCACCACCCCGTCGCCGCCGCGATGGGTCCCAGCCCCGCCCGAGCCGCGCCGGATCGCGAAGGCCTCGACCCGCACCGGATAGCGCGTCTCCAGCACCTCCGGGTCGGTCAGGCGGCTGTTGGTCATGTGAGTCTGCACCGCGTCAGCGCCGTCGAAGTCCGGCCCCGCGCCCGCCCCGCCGCAGATGGTCTCGTAATACTGCCGCCGCTCGTCGCCGAAGGTGAAGTTGTTCATCGTCCCCTGCGCCGCGGCCATGACACCCAGCGCGCCATAGAGGGCGTCGACAACCACCTGGCTGGTCTCGACATTGCCGGCCACCACCGCCGCCGGATAGCGCGGCTTCAGCATCGAGCCGTCGGGAATGACCAGCTCGACCGGCCGCAGGCAGCCGTCGTTCATCGGAATCTCGTCGTCGACCAGGGTGCGGAAGACGTACAGCGCCGCCGCCCGGCAGATCGAGGCCGGGGCGTTGAAGTTTGTCGGGACCTGGTCGCTGGTGCCGGTGAAGTCCACGCGTGCGGTGCGGGCGGCCTGGTCGACGGTGATCGCCACCTTCACCACGCTGCCGTCGTCGAGCTCGTAGGCGAACTGGCCGTCGGAGAGCTTCGCCAATACGCGGCGCACGGCCTCCTCGGCGTTGTCCTGCACGTGGGCCATGTAGGCCTCGACCACGTCCTGGCCGAACTCGGCGACGAGGCCGGTCAGGCTTTCGGCGCCGCGCGCGCAGGCCGCCACCTGGGCCTTGAGGTCGCCGATGTTCTGGTCGGGATTGCGCGCCGGCCACTTGCCCGAGGCTAGGAGCGCCCTCGTTTCGGTTTCCAGGAACCGCCCGCCCTCGACCAGCAGGAAGTTCTCGATCAGCACCCCCTCCTCCTCGACCGTCTTGCTGCCGGGGGGCATCGAACCGGGGGTGATCCCGCCGATGTCGCCCTGGTGGCCGCGCGCGGCGACGTAGAACAGCAAGGCCCCGGCCGTATCGAACACCGGCATGACCACCGTCACGTCCGGCAGGTGGGTGCCGCCGGCATAGGGGGCGTTCAGCATGTAGACGTCGCCGGGCTTCATGCCCCGGCCGTCATCGGCGCGACCGTCGCGGATCGCCCGCACGCTATCGCCCATCGAGCCCAGGTGCACGGGCATGTGCGGGGCGTTCGCGATCAGGTTGCCGTCGCGGTCAAACAGCGCGCAGGAGAAGTCGAGCCGCTCCTTGATATTGACCGAATAGGCCGTGTTCTGCAGGGCGAAGCCCATCTCCTCGGCCACGGCCATGAAGAGGTTGTTGAACACCTCCAGCATGACGGGATCGGCGTCCGTGCCGGCCGCGCGACGCGGCGCCAGGGCCTCGACACGGTCGAGGATGAGGTTGAGGTGCGCGTCGACCTTGGCTCGCCAGCCGGGTTCGACCACCGTCGTGCCGGTGGCCTCGCGGATGACGGCGGGGCCCGGCACTTCGGCGTCGACCGCCAGCCGTTCACGGTCGAACACCGGCGACGCGCGAACCTCGCCGGCCATCCGGATATCGGCCGTGGTCAGGGCGACCGGAGCGCCCTTGGACGCGCCGGACTCAAAATCCGGTTCGGCCCCAGCGTCGGCATGGCCGATCGCCTCGACGCTCAGGGTCTCCACCACCAGCGGCGTCGCCGGAGAGACGAAGCCGAAGCGGCGCTGGTGCAGCACCTCGAAAGCCGTCTTGACGCCTTCCGCGTCGGTCAGCGGCACGCGCAGCGGCGTGTCGGTGCCGGCGTACTTCACCAGCAGCGCGCCTTGCGTCTCGACCGTCACCAGCGGCGCGTCCTGGGCGCGCAGGGCGGCTTCGGCCTCGGCGGCCAGGGCCGCGGCCCGGGCCGGCAGGGTGGCGGCGGCTTCGTCCAGGCGCTGCTCCACCGTGGTCTCGCGCAGCAGGCGCAGGTCGGCCAGGCCAATGCCATAGGCGCTGAGCACCCCGGCGAACGGGTGGATCATCACCGTCTTCATGCCGAGTGCGTCGGCCACAAGACAGGCGTGCTGGCCGCCCGCCCCGCCGAAACAGGCCAGGACGTAGCGGGTGACGTCGTAGCCCCGCTGGATCGAGATCTGGCGCACGGCTTTCGCCATGTTCTCGACGGCGATCGTCAGGAAGCCTTCGGCGATTTCGGCGGGCGTCATCGCCTTACCGGTCGCCGCCGCGATCTCGGCGGCCAGGGCCTCGAAGCGTTCCACGACCACGGCGCGGTCGAGCGGTTGGTCGGCGTTGGGACCGAAGACGTGCGGGAAGAACTCGGGCTGCAGCTTGCCCAGCATGACGTTGCAGTCAGTCACCGTCAGCGGTCCGCCCCGGCGATAGCAGGCCGGCCCGGGATTGGCCCCGGCCGAGGCCGGCCCCACCCGCAGCCGCGCGCCGTCGAAGCTGCAGATCGAGCCGCCGCCAGCCGCCACGGTGTGGATGTTCATCATCGGCGCGCGCATCCGCACGCCGGCCACCACCGTCTCGTAGGCCCGCTCATACTCGCCGGCATAGTGACAGACGTCGGTCGAGGTGCCGCCCATGTCGAAGCCGATGACACGGGAAAAGCCGGCTTCCGCCGCCGTCTTGGCCATGCCGACCACGCCGCCGGCCGGACCTGAGAGGATGGCGTCCTTGCCCCGGAAGGCCCGCGCGTCGGTCAGGCCGCCGTTCGACTGCATGAAGAACAGGCGCGTCTCCTCGCCCAGCCGCGAGGCCACCTGGTCGACATAGCGGCGCAGGATCGGCGACAGATAGGCGTCGACCACCGCCGTATCGCCCCGCCCGACCAGCTTCATCAGCGGGCTGACCTCGTGGCTGGCCGAGACCTGGGTGAAGCCGACTTCACGAGCGATGGCGGCGACACGCGCCTCGTGGTCGGTGAAGCGGAAGCCGTGCAGCAGCACGATCGCCACGGCGCGGAAGCCGGCGTCGTAGGCGGCCTGCAAGCCTTCGCGGGCGGCCGCCTCGTCCAGCGGCCGCACCACCTCGCCGTCGACGCCGACGCGCTCGTCGATCTCGACGACGCGCGTGTAGAGGGCCTCCGGCTTTACGATATTGCGGTCGAACAGCTTGGGCCTGGCCTGCTGGCCGATGCGCAGGGCGTCGGCGTGACCCTTGGTGATCGCCAGCAAGGTCGGCTCGCCCTTGCGTTCGAGCAGGGCGTTGGTGGCCACCGTGGTGCCCATCTTCACCGCCTCGACCACTCCACCGCCGCTCTGCTCCAGCAGCGCGCGCACGCCAGCAACGGCGGCGTCCTCGTACTGCTCGGGATTTTCCGACAGCAGCTTGTGGGTGACGAGGCGTCCATCGGGACGACGGGCGACGATGTCGGTGAAGGTGCCGCCGCGATCGATCCAGAATTCCCAACCGGTCGCGCGCGGATCGTCGAGGGTCATGGGGCGAAGGCTCCGGATCAGTTCGATCCGTCCATAGCCCCCGCCCCCGCCTACGTCATTACTTGAAGAGGCCAAGCAAGCTGGCGATCCCCCACAGGCCGATGCCGAGGAAGATCAGCGCCGCGCCGATGCGCACATACTTCAGCGGCACGATCTTGGTCGCCGCCTCGCCCAGGTAAACGGCCGGCACATTGGCCAGCATCATGCCCAGGGTGGTGCCGGCGGCCACCAGGGTCACGTTGTGGAACTGGGCGCCCAGGGCCACGGTGGCGATCTGGGTCTTGTCGCCCATCTCGACCAGGAAGAAGGCCACCGCCGTGGTGGCGAACACGCCATAGCGGCCCACAGCCCCGCCGTCCTCGTCGTCGGCCTTGTCGGGGATCAGCGCCCACGCGGCCATGGCAATGAACGAGATGGCGATCAGCCACTGGAACCAGGCGCCCTGCAGGTACTGGGCGACCAGCGAGCCGGCCAGCGCAGCCAGGGCGTGGTTCAGCAAGGTGGCGACCAGTATGCCCAGGATGATCGGGATCGGCTTCTTGAACCGCGTGGCCAGGATGATGGCCAGAAGCTGGGTCTTGTCGCCGATTTCGGCGATGGCCACGACCAGGGTCGAGACGAGCAGGGATTCCATGAAACACCGTTGCGGGGCCGAGCGCAGACAAGACAACAGCGACCGTTTCCCCGCCCAGCCCGGACGGAAAACGACGCCATTGGTCTCGCCAAGAAAGCTGTCGGTGCTTCCTTCGCCCGCGCCATGGCTCGTAAAGAGCCAAGTATGTTGACGGCGGGCCCCGCTGATAGGCGCGGGCGGCTACTCCCCAAGGGATGAGGGGCGTTTACCCGCCGCCGCTCCCAGGATCAAGCAGAGAGCCATTCGCAAGTTGCGAGGTGATCGGCAGGCGGTGTTTTGACCCCTCTCTCAAAGAGAGAGGGATTCTAAACCGCCGCCGGCGCTTCGAAGCGCAGCATCTGGATCGCCACCCTCACCTTGCCGGAAACGAAGCTCCCGCCCGCCGCGGTGAGCACCACCGGCGTGTCGGCGTAGTACGCCGTCGGCCCGACCACGCCGATGTTGCTGGCGTTCAGCGCCACGCCCAACGAGCTGCCGAACTTGCCGGTCTCGCCGGCGATCCCGCAGCTGTAGGAGACCGCTCCGGTGATCGCGGCGCTGGTGCGGGTCGAGACGGCCAGCACGATGGATCGAGCGGGGATGACGGCCGCCGTGGTCACCGACGCGCCGCTCAAAGTCGCCTCGACCTCTCGGATCTCGACGCGGACGTCGGCCCCGAACGGCGAGCGAGCGGCGGTCAGGCTCTGGAAGGTCGAGGAAAGCGCGACCCAGGCCGAGCCGGTGAACACGGCTGCCTGGCCTTCGTCGACGATCCAGGCAGTGAAGCCGGCGGCGGGCGCGATCGCCTCCCAGGCCCCGGCCTCGAAGCGCATCAGGCTATGGGCGGACGCCGCCGCCCAATCGGCGCCGGTCGCCGTTGCAGGCCGGATCCACATCGCCCCGTCAGCGGGCGCGGACGGCTGGACGCTCGTCGTCCGGCTGACGACACAGGGCTGAACCAGGCCGTCGAGGCGGGCGAGGCCTTCGTTGACCGTGACATGCTTCTGGGCTTGCCCTGCGGCCACGTAGGGCAGCGAAAGGCGGGGCGTGACGGCGTCGGACATGGCTTGCTCCTGGCGGTTTCGAACCCACCAAGGATCGCCGCGCCGGAGTCGCCGGGGACGAAGCCGCCTTCGTCCCCGGGCCTGTCCCCGTCCTACTCGGCGGCGAAAGCCAGGCGATTGCCGGCCGTCAGCGCAGTCTTGGCCGCCAGTTCGGCCTTCGCGTCCTCATACTCTTCCGCCAGCTTGGCGATGCGTTCGGCGACCGGCAGCACTTCCTTGATGGCGCCGATGCCCTGGCCCGAGCCCCAGATGTCGCGCCAGGCCTTGGCGTCCTGGTTGCCGCCCGAGCCGAAGCTCATCTTCGACGGATCGCTTTCCGGCAGGTTGTCGGGGTCCAGGCCCGCGGCGACGATCGACTGGCGCAGATAGTTGCCGTGCACGCCGGTGAAGAGGTTCGAGTAGACGATGTCGCTGGCGTTGGCCTCGGTGATCGTCCGCTTGTAGGCCTCGGGCGCGTTGGCCTCTTCGGTCGCGATGAAGGCCGAGCCGATATAGGCCAGGTCCGCGCCCATGGCCTGGGCCGACAGGATCGAACGGCCGCTGGCGATGGCGCCCGACAGAGCGACCGGGCCGTCGAACCAGGTGCGGATCTCCTGCACCAGGGCGAAGGGCGAGATGGCGCCCGCGTGGCCGCCGGCCCCGGCCGCCACGGGAATCAGGCCGTCGGCCCCCTTCTCGATGGCCTTGCGGGCGAAGCGGTCGTTGATGACGTCGTGCAGGGTGATGCCGCCGTACGAGTGGATCGCCTGGTTCAGGTCCTCGCGCGCACCCAGCGAGGTGATCACCACCGGCACCTTGTATTTCACGCACAGCTCGATGTCCTGTTCGAGCCGGTTGTTGGTCTTGTGGACGATCTGGTTCACGGCGAACGGGGCCGAGGGCATGTCCGGATGGGCCTTGTCCCAGGCGGCCAGCTCTTCGGTGATGCGAGCCAGCCATTCGTCCAGCTGCGACAGCGGGCGGGCGTTCAGCGACGGGAACGAGCCGACGATGCCGGCCTTGCACTCGGCGATGACGAGGTCCGGATTGCTGATGATGAACAGCGGCGAGGCGATCACCGGCAGGCGCAGACGGTCACGCAGGATGGGCGGCAGGGCCATGGGACGGGGGTCTCCTCGTTCCGCGACGTCACGCGCCGCGCATGTTAACAGCGTTAGCTTAAACGCCTGTTCATGGGACTTGCAAGCGCTTGACCTCCGTGGCGGCAGGCGCGCAACTGCGTCAAAATACAAGAATGCCGCACCGCAGGAGAACCCCGTCGTGAGCGAGGCGCCCGCCCAACTGGCCGACGACTTCGGCCCGCCCGACGAAGCCTTGGCGCAGGCCAAGTGGTTGAAACTGGTCGAGAAGACCCTGAAAGGGGCCGATTTCGACGAGACCCTGGTGCGCGCCACGCCGGATGGCGTCGCCATTCGTCCGCTCTACACCGCCGACGACGCTGTCACGGTGACCCGCGACCTGCGCGCGCGCGACATCGACCGTCCCTGGGACCTGCGCACCCGCGTCGCCCATCCTGATCCCAAACATGCCAACGGCGAGATTCTGAAGGATCTGGAGAACGGCGCGGCCTCGGTGCTGCTGGCGCTGGATCCCACGGGCGCCAACGGCGTCGCCGTCGGCTCGCGCGAAGACCTGGCCCGCGTTCTGGACGGCGTGCTGCTCGACCTGGCGCCCGTGGCGCTGGACGCTGGGTTCCTCGGCCCCAAGGCCGCCGACTGGCTGGCCGCCCTGGCCAAGGCTGCGCCCAATGCGCCTCTTTCCTTCCACATGGACCCGCTGACCGCCTGGATGCAGGCCGGCGTCAGCCCCGGCCCGATCGAGAGCCACCTGTTCAGCGCCGCCACGGTCGGCGCGCGGCTGGCCGCGACCTACGCCACGGCCGGCCTGTTCCTGGCCAGCGGCCGCGCGGTGCACGAGGCCGGCGGCTCCAACACCGAGGAACTGGCGGTGATGGCCGCCAGCGCGGTGGCCTACGCCAAGGCCCTGGTGCGCTCGGGCCTCTCCATGGAAGACGCCTGGTCGCGCATCGTGCTGGGCGTCAGCCTCGACGGCGAATACTTCACGGGCGTGGCCAAGGTGCGCGCCGTCCGCTCGCTGTGGACCCAGCTGACCCGCGCCTGCGGCGTCGAGGCCCCTGCTCGCATCGAGGCCCGTTCGTCGCAGCGGATGCTGGCCCGGGCCGACGCCTGGACCAACCTGCTGCGCCTGACCGCTGCCGGCTTCGCCGGCGCGGTGGGCGGGGCCGACACGGTCATCCTCGGCAACTTCACCGACGCCATCGGCCTGCCCACCGCCTTCGCCCGCCGCCAGGCCCGCAATACCCAGCTCGTGCTGATGGAAGAAAGCCACCTGGGCCGTGTCGCCGACCCGGCCGGCGGCGCCTGGTACCTCGACACCCTGACCGACCAGCTGGCCCGCGCCGCCTGGGGCGGCTTCCAGGCCATCGAGGCCGACGGTGGGATCGTCAAGGCCCTGGAAAGCGGCCTGATCGCCGACATGGTCGCCGAAACCCGTGAGGGACAAGAGACGTCCTTCGCCGACAAGAGCCGCAAGATCCTGGGCGTCACCGCCTTCCCCAACGCCGACGACAAGACGCCGGACGTCGAAACGCCCGATCCGGCCGCCTTCGCCGTCGACGGCCCCGACCCGCGCCTGCCCGGCCCCGACAGCCGCTGCCCGCCGCTGACCCCCATCCGCTTCGCCGCCGCCTTCGAGGGAGCCTGAGCCATGAGCAAGTTCCCCGATTTCGCGAACCTCGGCTTCGAGGCGCCCGAGCCCGCCGCCGCACCGCAGGCCGGCCCGGTCTGGAGCACGCCCGAGGGCGTCGACGTCGCCCCCGCCTTCACCGCCGAAGACGCGGCAGGGCTGGACTTCACCGACGGCCGCCCCGGCGTCGCGCCCTTCGTGCGCGGCCCCTACCCGACCATGTACGTCACCAACCCGTGGACGATCCGCCAGTACGCCGGCTTCTCCACGGCCGAGGATTCGAACGCCTTCTACCGCCGCAACCTGGCGGCCGGTCAGATGGGCCTGTCGGTGGCCTTCGACCTGGCCACCCACCGCGGCTATGACTCAGACCACGAGCGGGTGAAGGGCGACGTCGGCATGGCTGGCGTGGCCATCGACTCGATCCTCGACATGCGCACGCTCTTTTCCGGCATCCCGCTCGACAAGATGAGCGTATCGATGACCATGAACGGCGCGGTGCTGCCGATCCTGGCGCTCTACATCGTCGCCGCCGAGGAACAGGGCGTCAGCCCCGACAAGCTCTCGGGCACGATCCAGAACGACATCCTCAAAGAGTTCATGGTGCGGAACACCTACATCTATCCGCCCGGGCCCTCGATGCGGATCATCTCGGACATCTTCGCCTTCACCTCGGCGAACATGCCCAAGTTCAACTCGATCTCGATCAGCGGCTACCACATGCAGGAGGCCGGGGCCTCGGCCGACCTGGAGCTGGCCTACACCCTGGCCGACGGCATCGAGTACGCCAGGGCCGGCGTCGCGGCCGGCATGAGCATCGACGCCTTCGCGCCGCGCCTGAGCTTCTTCTGGGCCATCGGCATGAACTACTTCATGGAGGTCGCGAAGATGCGCGCGGCCCGCCTGCTGTGGGCCCGCCTGATGAAGCGCGAGTTCGAGCCCAAGGACGACCGCTCGCTCTCCTTGCGCACCCACAGCCAGACCTCGGGCTGGTCGCTGGCGGCGCAGGACGTGTTCAACAACGTCTCGCGCACCTGCGTGGAGGCCATGGCCGCCGTCAACGGCCAGACCCAGAGCCTGCACACCAACGCGCTCGACGAAGCCCTGGCCCTGCCGACCGACTTCTCGGCCCGCATCGCCCGCAACACCCAGCTGTTCCTGCAGATGGAAAGCGGCACGACCCGCGTCGCCGACCCCTGGGGCGGCAGCTTCTATGTCGAGCGCCTGACCCATGACCTGGCGGTCAAGGCCCTGGCCCATATCGAGGAGGTCGAGGCCGCCGGCGGCATGGCCAAGGCCATCGAGCAGGGCATCCCCAAGCTGCGCATCGAGGAAGCCGCCGCCAAGACCCAGGCCCGCATCGACTCCAATCGCCAGAGCGTGGTCGGGGTCAATCGCTACAAGCCCGAGGTGGCCGACGTCATCCCGATGCTGAAGGTCGACAACAGCTCGGTGCGCAACCAGCAGCTCGAAAAGCTGGCCCGCCTGAAGGCCGAGCGCGATCCGGCGGCCACGGAAGCGGCGCTGAAGGCGCTGGAAGACGGCGCGCGGGGAACCGGCAACCTGCTGGCCCTGGCCGTCGACGCGGCCCGCGCCAAGGCCACCGTCGGCGAGATCAGCGACGCGCTCGAGCGGGTGTTCGGCCGCCACCGGGCCGAGATCAAGTCGATCCAGGGCGTCTACATGAAGGAAGCCGGTTCCGATCCCACCACCGCCCGCGCCAAGGCCATGGTCGAGGCCTTCGCCCAGGCCGACGGCCGCCGTCCGCGCATCCTCGTCGCCAAGATGGGCCAGGACGGCCACGACCGCGGCCAGAAGGTGATCGCCACCGCCTTCGCCGACCTCGGCTTCGACGTCGACATCGGCCCGCTGTTCCAGACCCCCGCCGAAGCGGCCCGCCAGGCCGTGGAGAACGACGTCCACATCGTCGGCGCGTCTTCGCTCGCGGCCGGTCACCTGACCCTGGCCCCGGAACTGAAGGCCGAGCTCGGCAAGCAGGGCCGCGCCGACATCATGATGGTGGTCGGCGGCGTGATCCCGCCGCAGGACTTCCAGGCCCTGCGCGACGCTGGCGCCGCGGCGATCTTCCCGCCCGGCACGGTGATCGCCGAGGCGGTGATCGAGCTGCTCGACAAGCTGAACAAGCAGCTGGGCTACACCCAGGGCGAGGCGGCTTAGCAGCCGCCTGCATCGCTTCTCCATAGCCAGCACCGTGCGGGCTGCATGCCCGCGCCTTCCCCTGGCCCTCGCCAACAGCGAGGAGGCCGACATGCGACGGGCGAAGGCGCGAACGACCGTGCCACGGGTGATCGTGGGAGCCCTGTTCAGCCATCTGGCGCCATCGATGACCCTGGGCGCGGTGTATGGCCTGTTCGTCCCCGGCGGCTCGGAGATCGACGGAGAGCCCTTCAACGCCATGCTGGCCGCGCCGATGTTCGGCCTGATCCTGGGCTGGCCCTACGTCGCCGCCGGCCTGGCGGCCTGGGCCCTCCTCGACCAGATCGACCAGCATCATCCGTGGGCCGCCGCCCTGGCCGGCCTGGCCGTCGGCGCGGGCGTGGCCTGGTTCTCGTTTCGCGATGGGCTGTTCTTCGGCCTGCCGATCGCCTGGCCGCTCTGTATCAGCGTCGGCCTGCTGACCAGCCTGGGCGTCTGGTGGATCGCCTACGGCCGGCAATGGATGCTGAAACCCGTGGCCCCGCCGCCCCGCGGCCGTCTGGTGCTCTGAGCGCACGGCGTTACGCGCCGCCGAGGCCGTGCTATCGTCCAGCCATGAACGCCCTGGCCCGCGCGCTCGAAACCTCAGAACCGCACCGGTTCACGCTGGAAGACGTCCTGCGCATGCAGGACGCCGGCATTCTCGACGCCGACGCCAGGGTGGAGCTGATCGACGGGGGGCTGGTCGAGATGGCGTCGGAAGGCGCGGAGCACACGCGCGTCAAGATGCAGATCGCCAAGGCGTTCCTGGCTCAGGCCGGCCAAGCCATAGAAGTGATCGTGGACTCGACGTTGCGGCTGTCGGCCACCTACGCACCGGATCCCGATCTGTACGCCTATGACGCCCGTCTGCCGCTCAGCACGATAGACGGGCGCAATGTCGGCTTGGTCATCGAAGTCGCCCAGAGCACGGTCGCCAAGGACCTTTCGGTGAAGGCGGAGTTCTACGCCGAGCATGGCGTGCGCGACTATTGGGTGGTGGACGTCAACAGCGCCGAGATCGTCGTGCACCGCAGCCTCAGCGGCGGCGTCTATCGCGACGTCGTGCGCTTTTCGGCCCGGGACACATTGACCTCTCTGATCCTGCCCCAACTCAGCCTGTGCCTCGCCGACCTGCCGCCGATCCGCTGAGCGACTAGCGCTTTGGCGCCCTCGCCTTCTTCTTCCGGCGCTTGAGGTCAATCTCCTCGGGCACGCCGTGGCGAGCCTCGATGTCCTTCTGCAGCGCCTTGGCGGCCATCAGGTGGCCCGGGAACAGGGTGTCGACCGCCCAGCCGACGACTGGCACGGCGCTGGTCGAGCTGTCGAACAGCATGTAGGCGGCCATCCGCGCCACGGTCGGCAGCGACGCGCGGGCCTGCCAGGCCTGGTAGCCCAGCAGAATGCCCGCCCCGACGCTGTAGACGGTGTTCGCGCCCGGCACCCAGGCCAGCACGCCGTCGAGACCGATGCCGACCGGGCCGACGCCGATCAGCCGGTCGGACAGGCGCTTGATGGTCTCGGCGTTGCGCCAGGCCCTGTGCGCCCGCGCTCGATGGCCGGCGGGGGCCCCATCAAGGGTTTTGGCGTCGATCACTTCGCCTTGCAGGACGGCTTCGTCGGTCATGCTGTCTCAACGCCTCGCCGCAAGCTTGGTTGTCAGCCCAGGAACACCACCCGGCGCTTTTCCTTGCCCGACCGGATCCGCTCGAGCAGGTCGCGGTACTCGGCCGTGCCTTGCGCTTCCTTGCGCGCGCCCTCGAAATAGATCGTGTCGTCCATGTGCTTGATCAACATCCCGCCGGCCCACTTCTGGCCGGTGAACAGGGTGTCGGCCACCGCGCCCAGGCCGGGCGGGCCCAGCGGCAGCAGGGCGTCGATCAGCAGCACGGCGGTCATCTGGATCAGCACCATCGGCGCGGCCCGGGCGCGCACGCCGTCGAACAACAGCACCCCGCCCGCGCCCAGCGAGTAGAGCGAGCCCGCCCCGCCGAACCAGGCCAGGATGCCGTCCAGGCCGATGCCCACGGGTCCCACGCCGACGATGTTGTCGGACAGCTTGACCGTGCGCTCGACGCTGCCCCGGATGTTGTGCAGGTCGAGATGCGATTTGGCGAAGAACAACGGCCAGCCCCCCAGCTTCAGCGCGGGCAATCTGCCTCAAGGCCAGGCTTGCCGGAAGCCGGTTTCCCGCCAGAGGGGAAACTTCGCCGTATCGCCGCGCGTGCAATGCCGGAGCCCCTCGCGGCGCGCCCCGTTTATGCTTAACTATGCGCCATGAGCGAAGGACCCGCAGGCATGCTGATCTCGACCACCCCGTTCATCGAGGGCCGTCCGGTCAAGGAATACAAGGGCGCGGTCTATTCTCAGGCGATCCTGGGCGCCAACGTCGTGCTCGATCTGCTGGCCTCGATCCGCGACTTCATCGGCGGCCGCTCCAGTTCCTACGAACGGGTGCTGGAACGCGCCCGCGAGGACGCCCTGAAGGGCCTCATGAAGGAAGCCCAGAAGGTCGGCGCCAACGCCATCCTGGCGGTCGATCTCGACTACAACACCGTCGGCCCCAACGGGCAGATGATGATGGTTTCGGTTTCCGGCACGGCGGTCGTCCTCTAAGTCGGGGGCGTGCCTCCGCCCGTCTTCGACATAGCCGATCTCGAACGCCGCCTGCTGGCCGGCGAGCGCGCGGCCCTGGCCCGCGCCATCACCCTGGTCGAGAGCCGCCGGATCGACCACCAGGCCACCGCCCGTGACCTGCTCCAGCGCCTGATGCCCCATACCGGCCGCGCCCAGCGTGTGGGGATCACCGGCGTGCCGGGGGCGGGCAAGTCGACCACCATCGAGAGCCTGGGCTGCGCCCTGACCGCCGACGGCTGCAGGGTGGCGGTTCTGGCGGTCGACCCGTCGTCAGGTCGCCACGGCGGCTCGATCCTCGGCGACAAGACCCGGATGGAACAGCTGAGCGTCGATCCGAACGCCTTCATCCGCCCCTCCCCGTCCGGCGGCGCCCTGGGCGGCGTGGCCCGCAAGACCCGCGAGGCGATGCTGCTGTGCGAGGCCGCCGGCTTCGACGTGGTGATCGTCGAGACCGTGGGCGTGGGTCAGTCCGAGACGGTCGTCGCAGACATGGTCGACATCTTCGTCGCCCTGCTGATCCCAGGCGGCGGCGACGAGCTTCAGGGCATCAAGAAGGGCCTGATCGAGCTGGCCGACCTGCTGGTGATCAACAAGGCCGACGCCGATCCGACCAAGGCCGAACGCTCGGCCCGCGACTATCGTAACGCCCTGCACATCCTCACCCCCGCCCATCGCGACTGGACGCCGCCGGTGCTGACCGTCTCGGGCCTGACCCGCGCCGGGCTCGACACGCTGTGGGGCCAGGTCCAGCGCCACCGCGAGGTGATGACCGCCAACGGCGCGCGCGCCTCGCGCCGCGCCGACCAGGACGCCCGCTGGATGTGGGCCATGGTCAACGACCGCCTGGCCGAAGCCTTCCGCGCCGCGCCGGCCGTGGCTGCGCTGGTGGACGAAACTGAAGGCGCGGTGCGGGCCGGCGACCTGCCGGCTTCCGCCGCCGCCGACCGGCTGCTGAAGGCGTTCGGGCTGTAAGGCCCCCTCAGTCACCTTCGGCGACAGCTCCCCCAAAGGGGGAGCATCTGCTTAACTCGCCAGATCCTCCCCCGTTGGGGGAGGTGGCCCGAAGGGCCGGAGGGGGTCTTCCCCGCCGCTGGGAGGAAACCGATGGCGCTGATCCTGCACGCCCACCCGCTCTCGTCGTTCTGCCACAAGGCGCTGGTGGCTCTGTACGAGCTGGACCTTTCGTTCGAACTGCGCATGGTCGACTTCGGTGATCCCGCCTCGGCGGACGCCTTCCGCGTCCTATGGCCGATGGCGCGCATGCCGGTGCTGGAGGATACGGGTCGCGGCGCGGTCGTGCCCGAGAGCTCGATCCTGATCGAGTATCTGCAAATCCATCACCAGGGCGCCGCCTCCCTGATCCCGCGGGATCAGGACCTGGCGCTGGAGGTGCGGGCCAAGGACCGGTTCTTCGACCTGTCGGTCCAGGTCCCGATGCAGAAGATCGTCAACGACCGCATCCGGCCAGCCGACGCCAAGGACCCGCATGGCCTAGCCGAGGCGAGAGCCCACCTGGCGACCGCGCTCGACATCGTCGAGCGCGATATGGAAGGCCGCACCTGGGCGGTCGGCGAGGCGTTCTCGATGGCCGACTGCGCCGCCGCCCCGGCGATGTTCTACGCCGACAAGGTCATGCCCCTGGCGCCCGAACGCCCCAACGCGGCGGCCTATCTGGAACGGCTGAAGGCCCGGCCTTCCTATGCGCGGACGCTGAAGGAGGCCGAGCCCTACATGCGGTTCTTCCCGGCGGCCTAGGCCGCCGCTTCCCAGGCCAGGAACTCCGGCGTTTCCAGCAGGCGCTCGCAGTAGGCGCCGGCCGCGCCGGTGTCGCCGTAGTCCGACAGGTGCACGCCATAGGTGCGGAAGCGGGTGGCGACCGGGGTGTAGAAGGCGTCGGCGATCGACCATTCGCCCAGCAGGAACGGCCCGCCCGAACGCTTGAGCAGCTGGTTCCAGCGCTCGGTGATCTTGCGCACGTCCTTCTGGGTGGCTTCCGACAGGTCCGCGTGCTTGACGAGGCCAAGGTCCATCGGGCACTCGCCGCGCAGCGACGAGAAGCCCGAATGCATCTCGGCGGCCGCCGAACGGGCCAGGGCGCGCAGTTCAGGATCCTCGGGCCACAGCCTGGCCTCTGGGAACTTCTCGGCCAGATATTCGCAGATCGCCAGCGAGTCCCAGACCACCAGGTCGCCGTCCTTGAGGGCGGGCGCGAGCTTGCTGGGCGAGTGCTTGGCGATGTCGGCCTCGGTGGCGTCGCCGCGCCGCAGCTCGATCTCGATCTCCTTGAACGGCGCGCCGGTCCGCTTGAGCGCCAGCCAGGGCCGCAGCGACCAGGTCGACCACTTCTTGGTGCCGATGACGAGTTCCATGACGGTCTCCTGTTCGATGCAGACTGGCCTTCCGGCTTAACGCGCGTCTACAGTCGCCTCAACGATTAGAACAACTGTTCGAGGAGGAACGCCCATGGCGGAGACGGCAATCCCGTCGCCGGTGATCGCGCCCGTGTCGAGCGGCTATCGCCGCTATGCCCTGTGGGTGCTGCTGATCATCTACACGCTGAACTTCCTCGACCGGCAGGTGGTCAACATCCTGGCCGAGCCGATCAAGCGCGACCTGGGGCTGGCCGACTGGCAGCTGGGCATGATGACGGGCCTGGCCTTCGCGATCTTCTACACCGTGCTGGGCATCCCGATCGCGCGCCTTGCCGAGCGCAAGAACCGGCCGCGGATCATCGCCGCCTCGATCCTGGCCTGGAGCGCCTTCACCGTGCTGTGCGGCTTCGCCCAGAACGTCTGGCAGCTGATCGCCGCCCGCATCGGGGTGGGCGTGGGCGAGGCCGGGTGCACGCCGCCCGCCCACTCCCTGATCACCGACTATGTGCCCAAGGAAAAGCGGGCCAGCGCCATCGCCTTCTATTCGATCGGCACGCCGCTGGGCACGCTGGCCGGCATGGCCATGGGCGGATTGATCGCCGACGCCTACGGCTGGCGCGCGGCCTTCATGGTCGCCGGCGCGCCGGGCGTGCTGTTCGCCATCATCGCCGCCTTCACCCTGGTCGAGCCTCGCAAGCAGCTGGCCGCGGATCTGGCCGGCCGCGCCGCCCACCAGGTCAGCTTCGGCGCGGCCCTGGCGGTGCTGATGACCAAGAAGACCTTCTGGCTGGTGGCCTTCGCCGCCTCGATCAAGGCCTTCGTCGGCTACGGCCAGGCGCCGTTCATCGCCTCGTACTTCTTCCGCAACCACGGCGCCGACGTCGCCGCCCTGGCTGCGCAGTTCGGTCTGAAGTCGGCCGGCTTCCTGGGCCTGGCCCTGGGTCTGATCGGCGGCACGGCCGGCGTCATCGGCGCCTGGCTGGGCGGTCAGCTGGCCGACAAGCTGGGCGCCAAGGACCTGCGGGCCTATGTCACCGTGCCGGCCATCGCCTCGCTGGTCACCCTGCCGTTCTACATCGCCGCCGTCAGCCTCGACTCGGTGACCGCCGCCATCGGCATCCTGACGATCCCGATCCTTCTGGGCACGCTGTGGTACGGCCCCGTCTACGCCACGGCCCAGAGCATCGTCGATCCGTCGATGCGGGCCACCGCCTCGGCCGTGCTGCTGTTCGTGATCAACCTGATCGGCCTGGGCCTTGGCCCCGTGGCCGTCGGCGTCCTCAGCGACATGTTCGCCGGACCGATGGGCCTGGGCGAGGCGCAGGGCGTGCGCTGGGCGCTGATCGTCTCGACGATGTTCGGCCTGGTGGCGTTCGCGCTGTTCTGGGCGGCGAGGAAGACCATCCGCGAGGACATGGTGGGGTAGTCAGCGACCCTCCCCTAGTGATCGGCAGGGGAGGACGGCCAGCGTCCTCGGAAGCTGAAAACGGCCCCCCTCCGGCGCTTCGCGTCACCTCCCCCAGAGGGGGAGGATCTCTTCATCGGCGCGGAAAGCAGTAGGCGAAGGGATACGGGTCGGCGGGGACGCCGTTGTCCCAGCGGTCCAGCGCCTTCATCGAGCGGGCGTGGTTGAACTGCGCCAGCGAGACGATCTCGGCCTCGCGGGCAGGCGTTTCCTGTTCAGACTTGCGGGGGGCGGCTTGCATGAGAGACCTCCGACGCGGCGGCCGTTTGACCGGCCTTGTGTGGCGCCAGTAGGCGCTCGCTTTCCTGAACCTTCCCGCCATCTCCTGTTATCTGCGGTTCATCCGCGCGCCGCAAAGCCGCCACCATTCCGAAGCTTCGAAAAGGGGGTGGCGCTCCCCCTGCCGTTGGGTCACAGTCGGCGCAAATAGAACAAACGTTTGAAGGGAGAGAGTCAGTATGGGCCAGGCGCGTGCGCCGGGCGGCGATCGGCCGCTCTATTCCAAGGGATACAAGGCCTCGGTGCTGGCGCTCCTGCTGGCGACCTACACCTTCAACTTCATCGACCGCACGATCATCGCCACCATCGGCCAGGCCATCAAGGTCGACCTGCACCTCACCGACACCCAGCTGGGCCTGCTGGGCGGCCTCTACTTCGCCCTGCTCTACACCATCCTCGGCATTCCGATCGCTCGCCTAGCCGAGCGCTGGAACCGGGTGTCGATCATCTCGATCTCGCTGGTCATCTGGTCGGGCTTCACGGCGCTCTGCGGCACCGCGGCCAGCTTCGCCCAGCTGGCGCTCTACCGCTTCGGGGTCGGCGTCGGCGAGGCCGGCTGCTCGCCGCCCAGCCACTCGCTCATCAGCGACTACTACGCGCCCAAGCAGCGCGCCTCGGCCCTGTCGATCTACAGCTTCGGCATTCCGCTGGGCACGATGTTCGGCGCCGTCGCCGGGGGATGGCTGGCCCAGGAGCTTTCCTGGCGGGCCGCCTTCGTCATCGTCGGCCTGCCGGGCATCCTGCTGGCCCTGCTGGTCAAGCTGATCGTCAAGGAACCGCCGCGCGGCCATTCCGACGTCGTCGAGACGCCGCTGGAGCCGGAAGCCGTGACCCCGGCCGAGCCGGCCAAGCCGGCCTTCTCGCTGCAGAAGGAGTTCTCCGAGCTCTGGGCCGTGACCAAGATCCTGTTCGGCAAGTGGCCGGTGCTGCACATGGTGCTGGGCGTGACCATCGCCTCGTTCGGCTCCTACGGCTCGGGCGCGTTCGTGCCGCCCTACTTCGTGCGCGCCTTCGGCCTGGGCCTGGCTCAGGTCGGCCTGATCGTCGGCCTCATCGGCGGCTTCTCGGCAGGCGTCGGCACCCTGGTCGGCGGCTTCCTAAGCGACTGGGCCGGCAAGCGCAGCGCCAAGTGGTACGCCCTGACCCCAGCCATCGGCCTCATCGTCTGCACGCCGATCTACATCGTCGCCTACCTGCAGACCGATTGGCAGATGACGGCGCTGATCCTGCTGATCCCGGGCGTCTTCCACTACGTCTATCTCGCTCCGACCTTCGGCGTGGTGCAGAATTCGGTGGAGCCTCGCCGCCGCGCCACGGCAACGGCTCTGCTGTTCTTCTTCCTCAACCTGATCGCGCTGGGCGGCGGGCCGGTGTTCACCGGCTGGCTGATCGACCATCTGGCCGGCTTCCACTTCAACCACCCGCAGGCCGGCGGCATCTTCACCGCGCTTGGCGGCATGTTCTCGCCCGGCCCGATCGACTTCGCGAGCGCCTGCCCAGGCGGGATCGCCCCCAAGGGTGCGGGGATCGAGGCGGCCAAGGCCTGCGGCGGCGCCATGGCCCGCGCCACCCAGCAGGGCATCATCGTCTCGCTCTGCTTCTACGCCTGGGCCGGCGTGCACTACGCCCTGGCGGCCATCGGCATGGTCAAGCACATGAAGTCGCGGGGGTGACATCCGAAATCCTCCCCCTGAAGGGGGAGGTGGCGGCGAAGCCGACGGAGGGGGATGTGACCACTCCCTTCGACGGGTTCGCCGGTTCGTCAGAAACTTCCCCCTCCGGCCCTCCGGGCCACCTCCCCCTTCAGGGGGAGGATCTCCGCCCCGCTAAGTAATAACCCGCTTCCCTTGACTCTCCGGCCTCACGCGACGAAACCCCCGGCCCATGATCAGCCGCTACGCCCGCCCCGAAGCCGCCGCCATCTGGTCCAGCCAGACCAAGTATAAGATCTGGTTCGAGATCGAGGCCCATGCCGCAGACGCCATGGCCGAACTTGGGGTCATCCCCAAGCTCGCCGCGGAGACCATCTGGGAGAAGGGCCGCGACGCGGTCTGGGACAGCGACCGCATCGACGAGATCGAGCGCGTCACCAAGCACGACGTCATCGCCTTCCTGACCCACGTGTCGGAAATCGTCGGCCCCGAGGCCCGCTTCCTGCACCAGGGCATGACCTCGTCGGACGTGCTGGACACCTGCTTCGCCGTGCAGCTGTCGCGCGCCACCGACCTGCTGCTGGACGGTGTGGACCTGGTCCTGGCCGCCCTCAAGCGCCGCGCGCTGGAACACAAGTTCACCGTCTGCGTCGGCCGCAGCCACGGCATCCACGCCGAGCCGATCACCTTCGGCCTGAAGCTGGCCGGCTACTACGCCGAGTTCCAGCGCGCCAAGGAGCGCCTGGCGATGGCCAAGTTCGAGATCGCCACCTGCGCGATCTCGGGCGCCGTCGGCACCTTCGCCAATGTCGACCCGCGCGTCGAACAGCACGTGGCCGACAAGATGGGCCTGGCCGTCGAGCCGGTCTCGACCCAGGTGATCCCGCGCGACCGCCACGCGGCCTACTTCGCCGCTCTCGGCGTCGTCGCCTCGTCGATCGAGCGCCTGGCTACCGAGATCCGCCACCTGCAGCGCACGGAAGTCCTCGAAGCCGAAGAGCCCTTCGATCCGGGTCAGAAGGGTTCGTCGGCCATGCCGCACAAGCGCAACCCGATCCTGACCGAGAACCTCACCGGCTTGGCTCGCCTGGTCCGCTCGGCCGTGGTGCCGGCGATGGAGAACGTCGCCCTCTGGCACGAGCGCGACATCAGCCACTCGTCGGTCGAGCGCGGCATCGGCCCCGACGCCACCATCCATCTCGACTTCGCCCTGCGCCGCCTGGCCGGTGTGATCGAGCGCTTCAACATCTATCCCGACAACATGGCCAAGAACCTCGACAAGCTCGGGGGCCTGGTGTTCTCGCAGCGGGTCATGCTGGCCCTGACGCACAAGGACGTGTCGCGCGAAGACGCCTACGCCGCCGTGCAGGGCAACGCCATGAAGGTGTGGCGCGGCGAAGGCCGCTTCCTCGACTTCCTCAAGGCCGACGCGGTGGTCTCCAAGGCCCTGACCGATACGGAGCTCGAAGACCTCTTCGACCTCGGCTACCACACCAAGAACGTCGACGTGATCTTCAAGCGCGTCTTCGGCGAACAGGCCTGATCCCGTTGAGCGAGCCGCCGATCCTTCGTCTCAATCCGGCGCTGGATCCGGCGGCCCTCGCGGCCGCCTACGCCCGGGACGGCATGGTCCGCATCCCGGGTCTTTTCGAGCCGGCTGTGGCCGACATCCTGGCCCGCATGCTCGAACAGGGCATCGAGTGGGACGTGATCTGCTCCACCGAGACCGGCAAGGCCGAGGTGCTGGACCGCGCGACGGTGCAGCGCCTGGGCGGAGCGGCCATCGGCGAGAAGCTGAAGGCCGCCACCCTGCGGGCCCGCACCGGCTTCGCCTATGTCTATCTCGGCTACCCGATGATCAACGCCTACCTCACCGGGCGCAATCCGGGCCACCCGATCCACGACCTGACCGACTTCCTCAACGGACCGGAGATGATCGCCTTCGGCGCCCAGGTGATCGGCGAACCGGGGATCACCAAGCTCGACGCCCAGGCCACGCTGTATCGGCCAGGCGACTTCCTCACCCGCCACGACGACACCGGCGAGGGCGACCGCCGGGCCGCCTACACCATCAGCCTGACCCGGGAATGGCGCAGCGACTGGGGCGGCCAGTTGCTGTTCCACGACACCGAGGGCGACATCGAGCGCGGCTTTGCCCCCGCCTTCAACACCATGACCATCTTCAAGGTGCCAAGGCAGCACTCGGTGGCCCCCGTCGCGCCCTATGCCGGCGCGCCGCGGCTGATGGTCACCGGCTGGCTCAAGGACAGCCCGCCGGCCGGCAAGCCCCGCCAGGCGTGACCGGAGAAGCCCGCAAGCGCGGCTTTCCTCCGGTGGTCGACACCGGCGTGCGCGTGCTGGTGCTGGGCAGCCTGCCCGGCGACGCCTCGCTGGCGGCCGCGCAATACTACGGCCATCCCCGCAACGGCTTCTGGCGACTGATTGGCGCGGTGATCGAGCGCGACCTGGTTTGCCTACCCTATGACGAGCGCCTGGCCGCGCTGCTGGCGGCCGGCGTCGGGCTGTGGGACGTCCACGCCGAGGCGGTGCGCCCCGGCAGCCTGGACGCGGCGATCAAGGACGCCGCCGACAACGACCTCGCCGGCCTGATCGACGGCCTGCCGCGCCTGCGCGCCGTGGCGTTCAACGGCGGCGCGGCGGCCAAGGCCGGGGCGCGCCTGCTGGCCTCGCGGGCCGAACGCCTGGCGCAGATCCCCCTGCCCTCGTCCAGCCCGGCCCACGCGGCGATGGGGCCAGAGGCCAAGCGCGAGGCCTGGATGGCCCTGCGGACCTATCTATAGCCGTCAGACCGCGGGCTTGACCGGGACCTTCGAGACCTTGGTCTGCAGGTATTCGAACTGGCCCTCGCCGACCCAGGCCTCGTCGACCGTCAGGACGGCGCTGAAGCGGGCGGCCTGCCCGGCATGGGGAAACTGGCCCGCCAGCGTGACCCGCAGCCCGAAGGGCGCGTCGCCGGTCGGCGTGACCTCGCCCGACACCTCGAACCGATGCTTGCCGCCGATGACCGCCTGGTTGATCTCGGCCACGCCGTTGGCGCGGTCGGCGGCGAACTGCAGGTCCAGCCTCAGGATGGGCGCGCCCGGCATGCCCAGCTTGCCGACGACCAGCTGGACCACGCCAGCGTCCGCGCCGCAAATCTCGATATCGTCGGCCATGCCGTGCTCCCCCGCGACGCCGGACGGCCGCCCCCTGCGCCGCCCTGGTCGTCGTCGGGAACGCTACAGCGCGCGTCCCCGACACGCCGTGCGATTTCGCACAACGCCGATCCCCGAGCAAGAACGGGGTCCGGTCGTCAAGCGACCGAACCCCGCCTCTCAGCGCGCCGAAGGGGTCAGACCCGCTTGACCGGCACGTTGTCGATGTGAGTGTTCAGGTAGTCGAAGCCGCCGTGGCCGTTCCAAGTCTTGTCGACCACCAGGCCGGCGCGGAACTGGGCCAGGAACGAGCCGATGGCCGGCGGCGGCACGCTGTAGACGAACTGGCCGTTCAGGGCGACCAGCAGCTGATCCTGGCCCAGGCCCGTGTGGTAGATGTGGCCCGAGACCGGGAAGCGATGATTGCCGCCCTGGACGGCTTGCGTGATCTCGGCGATGCCGCTGACGTTGCCCGAGGGCGCGTCGACGGTCAGGGCCAGGTTGACGATCGGGACGCCGGGCGTGCCGACGTTACCGACCACGACCTTGACCAGGTACAGGCCGACCGGGCCGATCTCGGCCGATTGGGAATGCAGGTTGCCGACGTCGTCAGCCATGTTTGCGTCCTCCGGTTATCGGAGCGGTCGCTTGATCGCCGCTCCGTTGTCGACGATGCGCCTCACGGGCGAATTCGCCGCCCGATAAAGCCTGAGGACGATTGCAGTTTTTTGACAACCTAAAGGTGCGCAAGTTCACAGATGCGCGATTGCGGCCAAAGAAAAAGGCCCGGCCGGTGCGAACCGGGCCGGGCCTCTTCGTGGTCGCCTTCCGGCGGACCGGCTTATTCGCCGGCGCGCAGCTGCTCGCGAGCGAAGGCCAGCAGTTCGGCCATCTTCATGCGAACCTCGCCTTCCGACGCCGCGACGCCCGAGCCCTTGAGGTCTTCGAAGACCTTGCGGAACACGTCCTCGTCGCCGGGCTGCTCGAAGTCCGACTTCACGACGGCGCGGGCGTATTCCTCGACCGTGGCCAGGCCCATCAGGCCGGCGGCCCATTCGCCCAGCAGGCGGTTGCGGCGCGCGGTGGCCTTGAACTCCAGCTCCTGGTCGTTCGCGAACTTGCGTTCGAAAGCCTGTTCGCGGTCGTCGAAGGTCGTCATGAAAGCCCCAAGTTTCCCGAAACGCCTACCGCCGACGGGTGCAACCCAGGGCGGTAGTACGGCGCTCCAGTGTAAGAGAGTAGTTCGGTTTCGTCCCCTGCGAACATGGTGTGTCCGCGAGACGAAGTGTTCTTGTGGCGGCTCCATATCCCGCCCAGCGACGGGGGGCAATCGCCCGCGACGCCGCAGGGCGAAGGTTTACCACGATGGCAGGCCGTGTTTGCGGAAAAGCCGGCGTTCGGGTAGGTTCCGGCGGACATTTTTCAGTGAGCGGCCTTGAGTCGAACGCCGCGCGCAGCTATCCGCCGCGCGCGCTTTTCGTTTTCTCGGGAGTCTTCCGGGCAAGGACGGCGCGCTTATTCGCAGGAAGGGCCTCGACGAGAGCCATGACCCGTCGCAAGAAGATCTACGAAGGCAAGGCCAAGATCCTGTACGAGGGCCCCGAGCCCGGCACCCTCATCCAGTATTTCAAGGACGACGCCACCGCGTTCAACGCGCAGAAGAAGGCCGTCCTCGAAGGCAAGGGCGTGATCAACAACCGCATCAGCGAGTACATCATGACTCGCCTGAACGCGATCGGCGTCCAGAACCACTTCATCCGCCGCCTGAACCTGCGCGAGCAGCTGATCAAGGAAGTCGAGATCGTTCCGCTCGAGGTCGTGGTGCGCAACATCGCCGCCGGCTCGATCGCCACGCGCCTGGGCCTGACCGAAGGTCAGCCGCTGCCGCGCTCGATCATCGAGTTCTACTACAAGGACGACAAGCTCGGCGACCCGATGGTCTCCGAGGAGCACATCACCGCGTTCAACTGGGCCGCCACCCAGGAGATCGACGACATGATGGCCATGGCCCTGCGCGTGAACGACTACCTGTCGGGCCTGTTCGGCGGCGTCGGCATCACGCTGGTGGACTTCAAGATCGAGTTCGGCCGCGTCTACGAGGGCGACTTCTCGCGGATCATCCTGGCCGACGAGATCAGCCCCGACAGCTGCCGCCTGTGGGACTCGGCGACCAACGAGAAGCTGGACAAGGACCGCTTCCGTCGTGACCTCGGCAACGTCATCGAGAGCTACACCGAAGTGGCCCGCCGCCTCGGCATCATGAAGGAAATGCCCACCGTCATCCAAGGCGGCGTGCACTAGTCATTTGATCCTCCCCCTGAAGGGGGAGGTGTCGCCGAAAGGCGACGGAGGGGGAAGATCCCGATCGCCGTGGACGGCTCACGCCCTCTCCACCGCTTCGCGGTCCCCCTCCCCCGCTTCGCGAGGGAGGAATTTAAGTTGAAAGCCACCGTCCACGTGTTCCTGAAGCCCGGCGTGCTCGACGTCCAGGGCAAGGCCGTCGAGAACGCCCTGCATGGCCTGGGCTGGCCGTCGGTGAAGGACGCCCGCGTCGGCCGCGTCATCGAGTTCGACCTCGACGCCACGGACGCCGAGGCCGCCAAGGCCGAGGTCAAGTCCATGTGCGAGAAGCTGCTGGCCAATACGGTCATCGAAAGCTACCGCATCGACATCGCCTGAGGCGGATCGTGGGAGAGGCCAGCCTCCATCCCACCCGCCAGCGGATGCTCGACGTCTTCGGCGTCGAGCGCCTGCACGACTTCCGGGGGCCGGCCTGGACGCGGATCGAACTGATCCCGGACGCCACGGCCCCCGACCGTCTTCCCCAGCCCTTCACGCCCGCCGCCCGCCTGCTGCGCGAGCTCGACACCGCCCGCGCGGTCGTCGCCGCCCTGTTCGGCCGGTCCGAGCGCGTGACCCTGGAGCTGGGCTGGAGCTCCCACGAAAAGCCGCCGTTCAAGCGCCTGTCGCACCTGGGCTTCGACCTGCCGCGTGAGCCGGCCTGGCGCCTGCGCCCCGATCCTGCCGACGCGCCCGACTGGTGGTGGAATCTCGCCTATGTCGAGACGTCCGCCACGCCCGACGCCCTGGCCCCGTTCCTGATGGCGGCCGTCGGCGGCTTCCAGAAGCGCGGCCTGATCAATCTGTCGGTGGGAATCGTCGACTTCGAAACGGGCCTGGCGCTCGAGTTCTACGACGCCAAGGGCATGACCCCGATGGCCGTCACGCCCGAGCGCCTGGCGCCGGTCTACTGGCGCTTCCGCGACTGGGTGCGCGACGTCGAGGTCGAGCGCTGCGACGCTCTGCTGGCGCCCTGGCGCGACGCGGCGCCCAGGCTGACGGTGGTCTGAGGCTTCAGGCCGTCCGCCAGTCGGCCCCGGTCGCCGCGAACAGCCGCACGGCGTCCGCCAGCTTGCGCCCCTCTATCCGCGCCCGCGACTGGCGGGCGGCGTTCAGGGTCCGCTGGGCGTCGATCACCTCCAGCATCGTGCCGCCGCCGCGATCGAAGGCCAGGCGAGCCAGGCGCAGGCGCTCGCCCGCCTGGCGCTCGACACGCTCCTGCGCCGCCAGTGCGGCCTCGTCGGCCGACAGCGCCGCCAAGGCGTCCGCCACCTGGCCGAAGGCGGTCAGCACGGTCTGTTGGTAGCGGGCCGAGGCGATACGGGCCGCCGCCCTGGACTGCTCGCGCCGCGCCTTCAGGGCGCCGCCGTTGAACAGCGGCGCGGTCAGGCCCGCGCCCACGTCCCAGCCGCTGGCGTCGTAGCTGAACAGGTCCTTGGGCTTCAGGGCGCCCTGCGTCAGCGAGGCGCTGAGCTTGAGGTTCGGATAGAGATCGGCCGTCGCCACGCCGATGTCGGCGGTGGCGGCGTGCAGTTCGGCCTCGGCCGCCAGGATGTCCGGCCGCTTGCGCACCAGGGTCGACGGCAGGACGACCGGCACGGGCGCGGCGAGCTTCAGGCTGTCCAGCGTGAAGGCTGGCGGGGTCCAGTCGGCCGGCGCCTTGCCGGCCAGCACCGCCAGGGCGTGGCGGGCGGCGGCCAGTTCGCCCTGCAGATCCGGCAGCAGGGCGCGGTCCTGCTCCAGCTGGACCTGGGCCGAGACGCCGGCCAGACGGGTCGCCCCGCCCAGGGCGTCGGCCTTGCGGACCAGTTCGATATTGGCCTCATCGTCGGCGATCATCTGCTCGACGCTGGCGATCTGGGCTTGCAGCGCGGCGATGGTCGCCGCCTGCAGGGCGATGTTGGCCGTCAGCGACAGGTAGGCCGCCTCGGCGCGGCGGCCTTCGGCCTCGACCCGCGCCGTCGCCCCCTCGATGCGGCGCCTGTTCCCGCCCCACAGGTCGAGGTCGTAGCCGACGCCTGCTCCCACCGAATAGAGGCTGAAGGTCGGGTTGCTGAGCTTGATGTCGCCAAAGCCGGTGAAGCCGAAGGCCTGCAGGTTGGCCCGCTCGCGATCGATCCCGGCGTTGGCGCTGACCTGCGGGCCGGCCTGGCCGCGGGCGACCGCCAGGGCCGACTGCGCGCCGGCCAGGGTGGCGTCTGCCTCCGCCAGAGACGGGTTGTCGGCCAGGGCCTGGCGGATCACCGCATCGAGCTCGGGCGAGCCCAGCGCCGTCCACCACGGGCCAACGCCAGTGCTGTCGAGGCCGGCCATGGCCGGAAGCGTCTCGTCCTTGCCGACGTAGCCGGCGGTCTTCGGGGCCTGCGGCGCCTGGAAATCAGGGCCCACAGTGGTGCAGGCGCTGGCCAGCACGGCGAGGCTGACGGCCCCGGCCAGGGCGGCGAGGCGGCGGGCGGTCTTAGTGGTCGGCGACATGAACGGTCTCGCCCCCTTTGGCTTTCGGGGTTCGCATGAGCAGGATGAGCGGTGAGCAGGCCACGGTGATGAGCAGCATCAGGCGGAAGTCGTCGAGATAGGCCAGCATCGAGGCCTGGCGGTTGATGACGCCGTTGAATGCGGCCATGGCGTTCTGGGTCAGGAACACGCTCTTGGCGTAGGCCTGGTAGATCGGATTGTCGGGCCGGGCGTGCTCGACCAGCACGGCGTGGTGCTTCTCGATGCCGCTGACGAACAGGGCCTGCATGATCGAGATGCCGGCCGCCGAGCCGATGTTGCGCACCAGGGTGAACAGGCCCGCGCCCTCGGCCCGCAGTTCCGGCTTGACCGTAGCGAAGGCTATGGTGCTGAGCGGTACGAAGATCAGGCCCGTCCCCGCCCCCGACAGGAAGCCCGAGACGATGATCAGGTGGGTGTCCATGCCCAGGCTGAACTGGCTCATCTGCCACAGCGACACGACGCTGATGGCCATGCCGATGGTCAGGATCAGCTTGATGTTCATCCGCCCGACCAGCTGGCCGACGGCGAACATGGCGATGAACGAGCCGAGGCCGCGGGGCATGGAGACCAGCCCCGTAAAGGCCACCGGATAGCCCAGCAGCGTCTGCATCATCGGCGGCAGCAGGGCCAGCGTGCTGTAGAGCAGGATGCCGATGAAGAAGCCGAAGATGCAGCAGGTCACGAAGTTGGCGTCGGCCAGCAGCGCCCGCGAGATGAACGGCTTGTCGGCCGTAGCCAGCTGCACGCCGAAAATCCACACGCAGATCACGCAGATCACCAGGTAGGTCCAGATCTCGGCCGAGCCGAACCAGTCCTCGCCGGGGCCGCGGTCGAGCATCAGCTGGAAGGCGCCGATGGCGATGGCCAGGCTGGCGAAGCCCAGAATGTCGAAGCGCTTCTTCTCGGTCCCCTTCTTCTCGGAGAGGAAGAAGAACACCCCGCAGAAGGCCAGGATGCCGACCGGCAGGTTGATGAAGAACACCCAGCGCCAGTCGAGATTGTCGGTCAGCCAGCCGCCCAGCGCCGGACCCAGGATCGGTCCCAGCACCGCGCCCGCGCCCCAGACGGCCATGGCCTGGCCGTGGCGGTGCGGCGGGTTGATGTCGAGCAGCACGGCCTGCGATAGCGGGATCAGCGCGGCGCCGAACAGGCCCTGCAGCAGGCGGAAGATGACGATCTCGGCCAGGCTGGTGGCGATGCCGCACAGCATCGAGGCGATCGTGAAGCCGATGATGCAGACGTTCAGCACCATCTTGCGGCCCAGGCGCTCGGTCATGAAGCCGGTCAGCGGCGTCATGATCGTGGCGGCCACGATGTAGGAGGTCAGCACCCAGGTGATCTGGTCGGCCGAGGCCGAGACGCTGCCCTGGATGTGCGGCAGGGCGACGTTGGCGATCGTGGTGTCCAGCGAGATCATGATCGTCGCCAGCATGACCGATACGGTGATCGGCCCGCGGTTGGCGACGTCGCGGTCGTGGCCGGAAAGGGCCCGCGCGGCGCTCATCACTCGCGACCCGAGCGGACGTCCACGGTGGCCTTGGCGCTGAGGCCCGCGCCCAGGTTGGCGGGCGCGGCGTCGTCCAGGGTCAGGCGCACGGGCACGCGCTGGACCACCTTCACCCAGTTGCCGCTGGCGTTCTCGGCCGGCAGCAGGGCGAAGCTGGAGCCGGTGCCGGGACTGAAGCTGGCGACGTGGGCCTTGAGCGGCGCGTCGTAGGCGTCGACCTTGATAGAGGCGGGCTGGCCGACGCGCATGTGGGCCAGCTGGTCTTCCTTGAAGTTGGCCTCGACCCAGGGCTTGCCCGAGATCAGCCAGAACACCGCCTGCGAGGCGCTGACCCGGGCGCCGACCTGAAGCTGCTCGACCTTGGCCACCACGCCGTCGGTCGGGGCGACCACGGCGGCATAGGAGCGATCCAGCTTGGCGCGTTCGAGACGGGCCTGGGCCTCCAGCACCTTGGGCTGGCGCTCGGTGGGCGCGTCGGCGGAGCCGCCGAGATCGGCCAGGGCCGTGGCGATCTGCTGGCGAACGACCGCGATCTGGCGCTGGGCCTGGTCGGCGGCGTGGCGGGCCTCGTCGGCCTGGGCCTGGGTGGCGACGCCGGCGGCGGCCAGATCGCGTTGGCGCGCGGCCTCGCGCTTGGCGTAGCCGGCGGTTTCCTCGGCGGCGGCCAGGTCGGCCAGGCGCTGGGCATAGACCGCGCGGCGGGCCTGCACGTCGAAGCGGGCCTGGGCCAGGGCGGCCTCGGCTTCCGACACGGCGACCTCGTAGTCGGCCGGATCGAGGCGGAACAGCACCTGGCCCTTCTTGACGGCCTGGTTCTCGTGAACCTCGACGCTGACCACCCGGCCGTCGATGCTGGCGCTGATGGCCGTGCGGCTGGCCTGGATGTAGGCGTTGTCGGTGGCCTGCGACTTGCCGCCGGTCAGCAGCACCACGCCGACGCCCGCCAGGATGACCACGGGCACGCCGATCATCAACGGCAGGCGCAGCCGCTGGCCCAGAGTCCTGCCTTGCCGCTTGCGGGCAGCCAGGGCGTCGGCCTCGGCGATGGCGTCGTAACCTTCAGCGTCGCTCACGCGCTGCTCCACATGTCTTCGAGTTTCGGGGAATCGAAAGGGAGGTCCGTTCGATCGCGAACCTGGCCGGCGAAATAGGACTCTGCCGGTCATGAGAGAAATGATATCTCTTCACGTCAGTCATGAACTCAGCGAATTTCAAAACCGCCGACCTCAATCTCTTCCGGGTGTTCGTCACCCTGCTGGAGGAAAAGAACGCCACGCGCGCGGGCGAGCGCCTGGGCCTGTCGCAGTCGGCCGTCAGCCATGCCCTGCGGCGCCTGCGCGAGATGGTGGGCGATGATCTCTTCGTGCGCGGCCAGACCGGCCTGCGCCCCACGCCGCGCGCCATGGAGATCGCCGACACCGCCCGCACGGCGCTGAAGCTGCTGGAGACCGCCGTCTTAGCCCAGCGCTTCGACCCACACGTCGACCAGCACGCCTTCACCGTCGCGGCCGGCGCCTACATCTCCTACGTCCTGGGTCCGCTGATCGCCGAGCGGGTGATGGCCGTCGCCCCCAATGTGCAGATCCATTTCCGCGGCCTCTACGCTGGCATGACCGAGGACCTCGACACCGGACGCCTCGACATGGTGATCGGCTGCTTCGAGTCGGTCCCGGGGCGCTTCACCCACACCCGGCTGTTCGACGAGAGCGGGGTCTGGGTCGTGCGCGTCGGGCACCCCGCCGTGGCCGACGGCATAGACCTGGAGGCCCTGGCCCGCCTGCCCCGGCTGGGCGTGACCGGCGGCAACGACGATCCCGACCGCACCTCGGCCGGCCACATCGGCCTGCGGCGCGTGACCTCGTGGGGCGAGCGCTACGCCCTGGGCGACGATTCCTACCAGCCGTTCTCGGTGCAGGACTCGTTCAGCGCGCTCAGCATGATCAGCCGTTCGGACATGATCTGCATCCTGCCAAGGCGCCTGGCCGAAACCGCCGCCGAGCGCGGCAAGGTGGTGATGATCGAGCCGCCGGCCCCGCCCCCGCCCACCCCGTTCGGCGCGGTGATGCGGGCCAGCGACGGCCCCGACTCGCCCAACGGCTGGCTGCTGGAGGTCTGCCGCGAGGCCGCCGAGAGGATATAGCGATCGCGCGACCGGAGGGTTTCGCCAGTTTCCGCCCGTCCGGCGCCTGACATTGCCTTCGAACGGTGCTACAGGCCCGCGCCATGAAAGCCGCCGTCGTCGTCTTCCCCGGTTCCAACTGCGATCGTGACTGCAAGGTCGCCGTCGAACGCTCCACCGGCGCCCGCGTCGAAATGGTCTGGCACCAGGAGACGGCGCTGCCGGACGACCTGGACCTGATCGTCCTGCCCGGCGGCTTCTCCTATGGCGACTACCTGCGTTGCGGCGCCATGGCCGCCCAGAGCCCGGTCATGAAGGAAGTCGTCTCGGCCGCCAACAAGGGCGTGGCCGTGGTCGGCATCTGCAACGGCTTCCAGGTGCTGACGGAAGTCGGCCTGCTGCCCGGCGCCCTGCTGCGCAACGCCAAGCTGAAGTATATCTGCAAGCCGGTCGAACTCGACATCGTCAACAGCCAGACCCGCTTCACCGCCGCCTTCGGCGAGCAGCGCGACGCGGTGATGACCGTCGGCAACGGCGAGGGCAACTTCTTTGCCGACGAAGAGACGCTGAACCGCATCGAGGGCGAGGGCCAGGTGGTGTTCCGCTACAAGGACAACCCCAACGGCTCGGCCCGCGACATCGCCGGCATCGTCAACGCCGGCGGCAACGTCCTGGGCCTGATGCCCCACCCCGACCGCTCGTTCGACGCCGACCTCGGCTCGGAAGACGGCGCGATCCTGTTCCGCAGCGTCTTCCAGAGCGCCTGAACTCTTCGCGCACGAAAAGGGCCGGCGGAGCGACGCCGACCCTTCCTCCGATGGAGCGCTGCTAACGCTCGCCAAAGCATTTTCCGACGAAGTGGGTACCGGTTCGTCGTCAGAAAATGCGCTAAAGCTTCAGATCAGCGGTCGCGATCGCGCTCCGGCTGCTTTTCCTGGCCGCCCGGGTTGCGGCCCTGTTCGTTCTGGCGCTGCTGCTGCTGCTGGCCCGGAGCCTGTCGCTGCGGGTTCTGCTGTTGCTGCTGCGGATTGCGGGTTTGTTCGCCCATGGGCCTTACTCCTCTTCGTTCCGCGCGCTGCGATGCGCACGGGATGAAGAACGGGCGCAAGACTCGCAGCGTTCCTTCGGCGCAGCTGCCTTAGTTCCTGCTTAGCTTCTGTTTTCGCGAGAGCTTTCTCGCCAGGCGTCAGATCGCCGACCGGATGTCGGTACGGGCGAAGTCGTCGCCCTTGAACAGCAGCGGCGCGTCTAGCGACTTGGCGAGGGCGTAGGCGAAGCTGTCGCCGTAGTTCAGGCGGGCGGGATGTCGGCCCTTGCCGAAATGCAGCCTGGCCGCTCCCGCGAGCAAGGCCTGCTCGACCGTCACGGACACGACGACAACGCCCAACATCGTCAGGTCCTCGCGCAGCACATCCATGACGCCCTCGATCTCGATCTTCTTCGCGTAGACCTCGACAAGTTCCACAAATGACGCCGCTGAAAGCTTGGGCTCAGCAACCGCCATGATCGCATCATAAAAGCGCCCTGCGTCAGGCTCTCCCAGCAGGATCGCGGCAAGCGCCGATGTATCCACGATCATCCGACAGGCTGTCCGTGCTCGTCGTAAATGTCCTCGTCCTCGATCTGCTGCCAAGGTCGAACGTCAGCGGTTCGCGGCCGAGCGCTCAGCCGCGCAAAGAAAGCCGCTTTGCGCGCCTCATAGGCGGCCGAACCAGGCGCTGGGCGGGCCAGACGGCCGATCTTCTCGGCAAGCGCGCTGCGAACCGCTTCATCGGGGCTCTCCCCCGTGATCTCGGAAAGTTCGTGGGCCAGACGCTCGATCTCGCCGCGATTGATCTCGACACCCATGCGAGAAGCGCCTTTCTGGTCACCTGAAATATAGCGGAATCCCCCCAGTCGCGCTAGAAGGCGCGCCCATGAGCGCACCGACCAACGCCCCCGCGAAATCCATGGCCGATACGGCCGCCGAGTTCGGCCTGAAGCCCGAGGAATACGCGGTCGTCCTCGACCGCCTGGGCCGCGAGCCCAACCTCGTCGAGCTGGGCGTGTTTTCGGTGATGTGGTCCGAGCACTGCTCGTACAAGTCGTCGAAGAACCAGCTGAAGAAGTTCCCGATCAGCGGCCCGCGCGTGATCTGCGGTCCGGGCGAGAACGCCGGCGTCATCGACATCGACGACGGCGACGCGATCATCTTCAAGATGGAAAGCCACAACCACCCGTCCTACATCGAGCCCTACCAGGGCGCGGCGACGGGCGTGGGCGGCATCATGCGCGACGTCTTCACCATGGGCGCGCGCCCCATCGCCCTCCTGAACGCTCTGCGCTTCGGTGAGCCGGCTCACCCCAAGACCAAGCGCCTGGTGGACGGCGTGGTCGCCGGCATCGCCGGCTACGGCAACTGCGTGGGCGTGCCCACCGTCGCGGGCGAGACCAACTTCCACAAGGGCTACAACGGCAACATCCTGGTCAACGCCATGTGCGTGGGCCTGGCCAAGGCCGACAGCATCTTCTACTCGGCCGCTCCGGGCCCGGGCCTGGCGGTCGTCTATTTCGGCTCCAAGACCGGCCGCGACGGCATCCACGGCGCGACCATGTCGTCGGCCGAGTTCTCTGAGGACTCGGAAGAGAAGCGCCCGACCGTCCAAGTCGGCGACCCCTTCGCCGAGAAGCTGCTGATCGAAGCCACGCTGGAGCTGATGGCCACCGGCGCCGTCGCCGCCATCCAGGACATGGGCGCGGCCGGCCTGACCTCGTCGTCGGTCGAGATGGCCGGCAAGGGCGGCGTCGGCATCGAGCTGAACATGGACATGGTGCCGCAGCGCGAAACCGGCATGTCGGCCTACGAGATGATGCTGTCGGAAAGCCAGGAGCGCATGCTGGCGGTCCTCAAGCCCGGCCGCGAGCAGGACGGCCACGCCATCTTCGAGAAGTGGGGCCTGGACGCCGCCGTCATCGGCTACACCACCGACACCGGCCGCCTGGTGCTCAACCACCACGGCGAGACCGTCTGCGACGTGCCGCTGGCCCCGCTGTTCGACGATGCGCCGCTCTATGACCGTCCCTGGACGGAACCGAAGGTCGACGCCCGCCTCGATCCGGCCAAGGTGGCCGCGCCCGAGAACTGGGAAGAGGCCGTGCTCAAGGTGCTGGGCTGCCCCGACATGGCCTCCAAGCGCTGGCTGTGGGAGCAGTACGACCGTCACGTGATGGCCGACACGCTGGAAGACAGCGCCACCGGCTGCGACGCCGGCATCGTGCGCATCCACGGCACCGGCAAGGCCGTGGCCGTGACCAGCGACTGCACCCCGCGCTATGTCCAGGCCGACCCGTACGAGGGCGGCAAGCAGGCCGTCGCCGAAGCCTGGCGCAACCTGACGGCCGCCGGCTCCGTGCCGATCGCCATCACCGACAACCTCAACTTCGGCAGCCCCGAAAAGCCCGAGACCATGGGCCAGATCGTACGCGCCACCGACGGCATGGCCGAGGCCTGCCGCGCGCTCGACTTCCCGGTCGTGAGCGGCAATGTCAGCCTCTACAACGAGACCAACGGCGTCGCCATTCCGCCCACCCCGACCGTCGGCGCCGTGGGCCTGCTGGCCGATTTCGACCTGCGCACGGGCTTTGGCAACGTGGCCGAAGGCGACACCCTGGTGCTGATCGGCGAGACGCACGGCGAACTGGGCGCCTCGATCTATCTGCGCGAGATCCTGGGCCGCGAGGACGGCGCTCCGCCGCCGGTCGACCTGGCCGTCGAGCGCAAGAACGGCGACTTCGTCCGCGGCCTGATCGGCTCGGGCCTGGTGGCCGGCGTCCACGACCTGTCGGACGGCGGCCTGCTGGTCGCCGCGGCCGACATCGCCCTGGCCAGCAAGGTCGGCGTCACCCTGAACGCCACCAGCCACGCCCACGCCCACCCCTACCTGTTCGGCGAGGACCAGGCCCGCTACCTGGTGGCGACGCCCGATCCGGACGCCCTGCTGGAAGCGGCCAAGGACGCCGGCGTGCACGCCAACATCGCGGGCATGGCCGGCGGCGAGGCCTTCGCCTCGACCGACCTGTTCTCGATCCCGCTGAACAAGCTGCGCGAGGCGAACGAAGCCTGGCTGCCGGCGTTCATGGGCTGATCGCCGGCTAGCGGCGAAAGTACGAAAGAGTGTCCCGGATGCGTCTTCCGCTGATCGCCGCCGCCCTTCTGACCCTGGCCGCCTGCGCCCCGACGGCTTCGCCGCCGTCGCCGACGCAAGCGACTTCGGGCAGCGACACCGCCGAGACCTGCGCCGCCCGCGGCGGCCAGATCGAGACCGTGGGCCGGCGGGGCCTGCCAACCTGCGTCGTGCCCTATGCCGACGCCGGCAAGGCCTGCACCGACAACGCCCAGTGCCAGGGCGGCTGCATCGTCGAGGGTAACCTCGAACCGAACGACGCCCCGGTGACCGGTCAATGCAAGCGCTCGAACGTGCAGTTCGGCTGCTACGCCAAGGTCGTCAACGGCAAGGCGACCGGCGCGATCTGCGTCGACTGACGCGACCTCAGGCCGGATCGTAAGTCACAGTGAAGACCCCGTCGGCCGCCTGGACGACGGCGGCCTTGGCCCGCTCGCGTCCGGTGAAGTCGATGACCGCACTGGGTCTGGCCGACAGATCCAGCACCTTGCCCCGCACATAGCGCCCCTCGATCAGGTGGAACACCGGCCGCGGCCGGATCTGGTAGGTGACGTGCGGCAGGGCGTCGAAGACCGCCGCAGGCACGGGTTCGTTGCTGTCGATCTGCTTGGTCATGCCCAGCACGACCCCGTCGCCTTCCGGAAAGTCGGCCTTGGTGTCGATCGCGAAGTGACCGGGCTCGGCGGCGCCGGCGGTGAGCTTCTCGGCGAAGCCCCGGCTGGGGCCTTCGTGCTCCATGTGGGTGATCGTGACGAGGTCGCGGGCCAGCGGGTTCACCGGCGCCGTGAACGCCGCCTTGATCACACGCTCGACCTCCACCTTGGCCGGAAAGGCGAACAGGGCCTGAACCGCCTCGCTGAAGGTGGCGACGCGCGGCGTGTGCGGCTCGACATAGTCGAAGGGCGCGCATACGGCGGGCCATACCACTACCGGCGCCCCGTCCAGGGTCACATCCGGCGGCGCAGGCAGCAGCGCGTAGCTGCGGGCCTTGGAGCCGCCGTTCACGATCTCGATCGTCCAGACCGCCATGCTCGCCTCCGCTCGATCAGATGGGCTGGTAGGTGACGGCGAAGGTTCCGTCGGCCTTGGCCACGATCGTCGCCGTCAGCTTGTCCTGGTCGAAGTCGATGGCCACCAGCGACGGCGGATGCAGCGCCAGCGCTTCGCCGCGCAACGGACGCCCCTGCGCCAGATGGAAGCGGTGCGAAGGCTCGATAACGAACACGCCGCCAGGCTGAGGCAGGAAACCGGCGATCGGGGTCGGCACGTCGCTGTCGCCGAACTTGCCCAGCCCGATCGTCGCGGGCGGCGGGAACGAACCGCCCGACAGCGGGTCGGGCGTGTGCAGCGAGACCGTGCCGTAGTCCGACCGGTCATGCTCCACGGGTCCGAACAGGTCGGGGTTGTTGAGCAGGTCGACGCGGTCGCGCGCCCGGGCGTCGACCGGCACGTTGGCGTTTTCCGTCAGCACCACGCCGGGCGCGGGCTTGGCGCTGAAGTCCACGTAGATGGCGATGCTTTCGCTGAAGGTCGAGCGCCGACGATCGCCCGGCTGGATCCCGGGATAGGTGATCCAGGCGCAGGGGTGAACGGCGACAGCCTGGCCCGAGAACCGCACCTTGGGCGGCTCGCTGTAGACGAAGAAGTCCTTGGCCTCCCTGGTTTCGTTGACCACCTCGATCGTCCAGATCGCCATCGTACGCCCCTACCCACGACGCGCCGCTCGCGTCGAAATCGGGCGCAACCTGGACATGAATCGAAGAGCTTCGCAATTGGAGATGGCGCACATCGGCGCCGCCATCGCCTTCCGGTCAGAAATGTCATGCTGGCGTCAGCCTGGCGACCGGAGCGCTCTGGCACCTAGGCTGCAGTTCTCGCCCGGCCGCCACCGAGCCCCCTTCCCGCCCCAGCCGTGGCGGTCGGCGCGAGGACGCTGTATCAAAGCTGTTCGAGGAGGCCTTGCGCCTCCGCCGCACGAACACCGCGCCGCCGGGCCGCCGCCATCATGAAGATCCTGATCGTCGAGGACGAACCCAAGACCGTCGCCTATCTGCGCAAGGGGCTGACGGAGCAGGGCTACTCCGTCGACTTCGTCGGCGACGGCGAGGACGGCCTGCACCTGGCCCAGACCCTCGACTACGACGCCATCGTGCTGGACGGCATGCTGCCGGGCCTGGACGGCGTGGCCATGCTGGAGCGCCTGCGCCAGACCCGCCAGACGCCGGTAATCATGCTGACCGCCCGCGACAGCGTCGACGACCGCCTGCGCGGCCTGGGCGCCGGAGCCGACGACTACCTGGTCAAGCCGTTCTCGTTCCTGGAGTTGCTGGCCCGCCTGCAGGCCATCACCCGGCGCGGCCGCGGCGAGGCCACCACCATCACCGTCGGCGACCTGCACCTGGACCTGCTGGCCCGCCGCGCCACCCGCGCCGGCCGCCGCCTGAACCTGACGGCCAAGGAGTTCGCCCTGCTGGCCGTTCTGGGCCGTCGCCAGTCGCAGATCGTCTCCAAGACGATCATCACCGAGCTGGTCTGGGACATCAATTTCGACACCAACACCAACGTGGTCGAGGTGGCCATCAAGCGCCTGCGGGCCAAGATCGACGGAATGTTCGAGACCAAGCTGCTGCACACCGTGCGCGGCATGGGCTACGTGCTCGAATACCGTCCCGACGGAAGCCCCGAATGACCCCCGCCTCCATCGCCCCTAAGGCCATCGGGCCTCAGTCGATCGCCGGGCGACTGGCCCTGATGTTCGCGATCGCCACCACCCTGGTGTCGGTGCTGGCCGGCGTGGCGATCTTCGGCTTCCAGAGCCTCGAGCTGCGCCGCCACCAGGCCGAGGAGCTGAACGCCCGCATGGAGATCATCGACGCGATGATCCGTCACGCCGGCGATCCCAAGCGCTGGCCAATGCTGGGCGACAAGCTGGAGTCGTTCACCCCGGCCAATGGCGGCGTCCGCTACCGGGTCGACTGTCCCGACGCCCGCTTCCGCTTCGCCCCCGACGACGCCCTGGCCCGGGCGCGCGACGGCGTCGACCTGATCCATTTCGACGGCAAGCGCTACATGACCCTGACCCGCCGCGTGCCGCCCTATCTGGAGCGGCCGGAGGTGCGGCTGGTGATCGCCGCCGACACCGCGCCGTTCGACGCTTCGCGCCGCGTGCTGGGCGTGGGCGTGCTGGCCGTGTCGCTGGTGACGATCGCGCTGGTCAGCCTGCTGGGCTGGTGGGTCGCCCGCAAGGGCCTGGCCCCCGTCGACCGGCTGTCGCAGCGAGCCCGGGCGCTGAACCCCAACGACCTTGGCCTGCGGATGCCGACCCAGAACCTGCCGACCGAGCTGGTGGGCCTGATGACCGCCTTCAACGGCGCGCTGGACCGCCTGCAGGACGCCTATGAACGCCTGGCCTCGTTCAACGCCGACGTCGCCCACGAACTGCGCACGCCGCTGGGCAACCTGATCGGCCAGACCCAGGTGGCCCTCTCCCGCCCGCGCGAGGCCGGCGAGCTGGAGGAAGTGCTGCACTCCAACCTCGAAGAGCTGGACCGCCTGCGCTGTATCATCAACGACATGCTGTTCATGGCCCGCGCCGATCAGGGCGCGTTGGCCGCCAACCTGGAACCCGTGTCGCTGGCCGGCTTGACCCACAAGACCGCCGACTTCCTGGACGTGTTGTTCGAGGACGCCGGCGTGCGGCTGGAAGTGGTCGGCGACGGCATGGTGGCGGCCGACGCCTCGCTGCTGGGGCGGGCGGTGACCAACCTGCTCGACAACGCCATCCGTCACGGGGTGGACTGCAAGACCGTTCGCGTGACCATCGAACCGCAGGACGGCAAGGTCTGCCTGGGCGTGCGCAATCGCGGCGGCCCCATACCCGAGGCGCATCTGGCGCGGCTGTTCGACCGCTTCTATCGCCTCGACCGCGCCCGTGAGCACAGCCACGACGTCCACGGCCTGGGCCTGGCCGTGGTGAAAGCCATCGTCACCATGCACGGCGGCTCGGTGTTCGCCCGCTGCGAGGCCGGCGAGGTGCTGATCGGCTTCGTCCTGCCCGGCGGCGCGGTCTCGACCGGCGAACCGCAGGAGCCCTCCGCCCGCCGGATCGAACCCGCCGGGGCCTGAGCCCAACGAGCCCCCATAGGCGACCCGCAACCTTGGCGCTAAGGTTCGCCCCCAGGGGGGCGCATGTCGGGTTTCACGGATCTTGAAAAGGCCGCGCTGGGCGCGATCTGCGACGGCCGGCCGGCCATCGCGCGACAGCTGCGCTCGCTGCTGGCGACCATGCGGCTGCCCGAACGCGAGAACACCGGGCACGGCTTCTACACCTGCTTCGACATCGACAGGAACCAGCCGCCCGTCGTCTGGCCCACGCGCACGCTCGACGGGCCGACCGCCGAGATCGCGGTCGACGGCAAGACCCTGCTGATGGGCTTCATCCTCTGGCTGGAAGACGGCTTTCCGACCTGCCTGGAAGGCTTCCAGTACGGCACGCCCGAGGGCGAAGAGATCGACCTGAAGGCCAAGAACCTCGCCGCCCTCGTCTGGACCCGCCCGGTCGAGTGACGCACCTTTCATCCGCAATTCGGAGACGCCCATGATCGCCGCCCTGCTCGCCGTCATAGCCCTCGAAGCTGCGGCCACGCCGCCCGCCGCCCAGGCCCAGCCGGCGCCTGCCGCACAGGCGGCGCTGGATGCGGCCGCCGTGAAGGCGGTCGAGGCTGTGGCCTACGACTATGTCGACGGCCAACTGGAAGGCGACGTCGCGCGTGTCACCCGCTCGCTCCACCCCGATCTGGCCAAGCGCGCCATCCGGTCGCGGCCGGATCCCGACGAGACCCTCGCCCTGCGGCGCATGAACCGCGACGAACTCGTGGGCCTGACGAGGCAGGGCGCCCTAAAGACCCCGCGCGATCAGTGGGACCGCACGGTGCGGGTGCTCGACGTCGCCGGCAACGTGGCGGTGGCGCGGGTGGAGACGCCGTGGTTCGTCGACCACCTGAACCTCGGCCGGTTCGGCGAGCGCTGGGTGATCGTCAACGCGCTCTGGTATCCCAAGCCCCAGCCGCCCGCGGCGGCGAAGCCTTAGGATCGAGACTCGATTGCCTAGGCTCCATAAAGGTCGTCATCCCGGCCGGGATGACGACCGTTGGAAGCTTCGAACTTCAAAGCGTCTTGCCGCTAAACAATTGGGGTACTGACCCTAAGCGCCCTCCCCGCCCGTCCAGCCGCCGCCGAGCGCGCGGATCAGGTCGACGCTCGCCGCCAGGCGACGGGTGCGCAGGTCGAGGGCCGAACGGCGGGCGTCCAGTTCGGCGGTCTGGGCGGTGACCACGTCGAGATAGCTGGCCGCGCCTTCGCGATAGCGGGTCGTGGCCAGGGCCGCGGTGCGGGCGGCCGCGTCGACGGCCTCGTCCTGGCGGTCCTGGGCGGCGGCGAGGCGGTTGGCCAGCGCCATCTGGTCCTCGACCTCGCGGAAGGCGTCCAGCACCGTCTGGCGATAGCCGCCGGCCGCCTCGTCGAACACGGCGCGCGTGCGGGCGACCTCGGCCTTGCGGGCGCCGCCGTCCAGCAACGGCAGGGCCGCGGCCGCCGGACCCAGGGCCCAGACGCGGTTGGCCGTGGTCAAAAGCTCGCCGCCCGTCGACTGCCAGCCGCCGCTGGCGGCCAGGGTCACGGTCGGGAACCAGGCGGCGCGGGCCACGCCGATGCGGGCGTTGGCGGCGGCCACCCGGCGCTCAGCCGCGGCGATGTCGGGCCGGCGCTGCAAGACGAGCGACGGGGTGCTGACCGGCGTGCGCGGCGCGTCCGACAACCCTTCGACCGAGGCCAGCGAGAAGCTGGAGGCCGGTTCGCCCACCAGCACCGCCAGGGCATGCTCCAGCAGGGCGCGATCGGCCTTGGCCTGTTCCTGCTGGGCCAGGGCGGTGGCCAGCTGGGTCTCGGCGCGGCCGGTGTCGAGCGCGCTGGAAGCGCCGCCGACCTGGCGACGCCGGGTCAGGTCCAGCGCCTGGCGATAGGCGTCGGCGGTGGAAGCCAGCACCGCGATCTGGGCGTCGGCCCCGCGCAGCTGGAAATAGGCGTCGGCCAGCTGCGCCTGCAGGCTCAGCCGCACGGCGGCCAGGTCGGCGGCGCTGGCCTGCGCGTCGGCGCGGCCGGCCTCGACCTGACTGCGGACCCGGCCCCAGAGATCGAGCTCGTAGGCGGCCGAGGCGCTGATCCCGACAGGGTCGGTGCGGCCCGACGAGATCGTGCGCTGACGGGCCGCGCCGGCGTCGACCCCGACCGTCGGATAGAGGTCCGTGCGCGCCTGGCGGGCCAGGGCCCGGGCCTGGTCGTAGCGCGCCAGGGCCTGGGCGAGACTGGCGTTGCCGTCGGCCAGCCGCTGCTCCAGTCCTGCCAGGGTCGGGTCGGCGAACACCGCCCACCAGTCGCCGGTTGAAACGGCCTCGGTCGTGCTCGCCGGCGTCCAGGGCCCCGTGTCACGGAAAGCGGCCGGGGTCGAAACCGTCGGCGGCGCATAGGCCGGCGCGGTGCTGCAGGCCGCCAGGCCCAGCAGCGCCAGGGGCAAGACAACGTCAGCCGTGCGCACCGGCGCCTCCGTTGGCTTGCGCCGTCTTGGCGGGCGCGGGCTTGGGCTGGATGGCGCGCACCGTGTCGCCGTCGGCGATGGCGTCGGGCGGGCTGCTGACCACCCAGTCGCTGGCGGTCAGGCCGCCGGCCAGTTCAAGTTCCGAACCGTGGTCCTTGGCGATCGCGACCTTGCGGATATGGACCTTGCCGTTGCTGTCGACCACGGCGATGGCCGTGCCCTCCTTGCGGAACAGCAGGGTGTTGGCCGGCACGCGCAGGGTCGCGGACGCGGCCGTATCGCCCTTGCCGAGGTCGAGGCTGACCTGGGCGTAGGCGCCGGGCTTCAGCCGGCCGGCGGCGTTGTCGACCTCCAGTTGGACCAGCATGGCGCCCGACTGGGCGTCGACGGCGTCGGCGGCGCGCACCAGATGCGCCTGGAACGACTGGCCCGGCAGGTCGGGGCTCGAGAAGCTGGCGGTCATGCCCGGGCGGATCGAGCCGGCCATGCTCTGGGGCACGCTGACATAGAGGCGCAGGCGACGGGTGTCCGACACAGTGAACAGCGGCGACGGCGCGCCGCCGCCGGCGCTGATCAGGGCGCCCAGGTCGGTGTCGCGGCTGGTCACCACGCCGTCGAACGGCGCGACGATGCGCTTGAAGGCGGCCAGGCTCTCCAGCCGGCGCACATTGGCGGCGGCCTCGTTGCGCATGGCCTCGCGGGCGGCGAGATCCCCCTGCTTCTCGTCGGCCTCCTGCTGGGAGACCGCGTTCTCGCCCACCAGCCGCTTCCAGCGCGCGGCGCCGACGGCGGCCAGGTCGCGCTGGGCCGATGCGGTGGCCAGGGCGGCGCGGGCGGCGACCAGTTGCTGGTCGACTTCGGGCGCGTCGATCTCGGCCAGCACCTGGCCGGCCTTCACCGGCTGGCCGATGTCGACGTACCAGCGGCGCAGATAGCCGTCGGTACGGGCGTAGACCGGCGCCTGGTTCCAGGCCTGCAGACGGCCGGGCAGCACCAGCGCGCCGTCCTCGCCGGCGGTGGGCCGCACGACGCTGACGGTGACCACGCCGGCGTCCTGGCTGGCGCTGGCCAGGTCCTTGCCGGCCATGAAGCGGGCGGCCGCCCCCGTCGCCAGGATCAGGGCGAAACCCGCGGCGCCGACCAGCGCCAGGCGGCGCAGCCGACGCGGATCGGTCTTGGGCAGGGTGTCAGGCATGGACGTGTCCTTCGGTGGACGGGGTCTCGGCGCGCGGACGGCGGCCGTGGACGATGGCGAAGATGGTCGGGACGAACAGCAGCGAGGCGCAGGTGGCGAAGATCAGGCCGCCGATGACGGCGCGGCCCAGCGGCGCGTTCTGCTCGGCGCCTTCGCCCAAGGCCAGGGCCATGGGGCCCATGCCGATGACCATAGCCAGGGCCGTCATCAGCACCGGGCGGAAGCGGGTGACCCCGGCCTCGAAGGCGGCCTGCACCGCGTCGCCGGTGGCCGCCAGCCGCTCTCGGGCGAAGCTGACCACCAGGATCGAGTTGGCCGTGGCCACGCCCATGCACATGATCGCGCCGGTCAGGGCCGGCACCGACAGCGGCGTGCCGGTGGCGAACAGCATCCAGGCGATGCCCGCCAGAGCAGCCGGCAGGGCCGAGATGATCACGAACGGGTCCAGCCAGGACTGGAAGTTGATGACGATCAGCAGGTAGATCATCACCACCGCGCCGAGCAGGCCCCAGCCCATGCCGGAGAAGGCGGTGTTCATGGTCTGGTACTGGCCGCGCAGGGTGACGCGCACCTTGGCCGGCTTGTCCTTCTCCAGGCTCTTGAGAACCTTCTGGACGTCGGCCGCCACGCCGCCGAGGTCGCGGCCTTGCGTCGCCGCATAGACGTTGACCATCGGCTGGATGTTGTATTGCGAGACCACCGCCGGGGTCGCGCCTCGGCTCAACGCGCCCAGGCCGCCCAGCACCTGCGGCGCCTCGTTGGGCACACGGCTGCCGGTGACCGGGATGGCGCCCAGCTTCTCGAAGCTGTCGATCAGGTACTCCGGCGTCTGGGCGACGATCGGATAGGACACCCCGTTCTGCGGGTTCAGCCAGAACACCGGCGCAGTCTGGCCGCTGCCGGCCACGGCGCCGGCCAGGCTGGCGGTGACGTCGCGCTCGTCCAGGCCCAGAGCGTGGATACGGGTGCGGTCGGCGTCGAAGCGCAGCTGCGGCGAGCCGGTGGGCTGCTGGATGCGCACGTCGGCGATGCCCTCGACGCCGCGAATGGCCCGCAGGATCTTCTGGGCGTAGGCCTGGTTGGTCGCCGCATCGCCGCCGGCCACCTGGATGTCGATCGGCGCGGGGCTGCCGAAGTTGAGGATCTGGCTGGTGACGTCGGCCGGCAGGAACGAGAAGGTCGCGTTCGGGAAGGCCTTGGGCAGTTCCCGGCGCAGCGCCCTCACGTAGTCGTCGGTCGGCTTGTGGCCCTTCTTCAGGCTGATCAGGATGTCGCCGTCCATCGGGCCGATGGTGCCCGAGGCGTTGTAGGCGACGTTGATGCCGCTGGTGGAGAGGCCGATGTTGTCGACGATGGTGTCGATCTCGGCGCTGGGGATCACCGTGCGCACCTGGCGCTGGATGCGGTCGAACAGGGCCGCCGACTCCTCGACGCGATAACCGGAGGGCGCGCGGACGTGCATGGCGATCGAGCCGGAGTCCACGGCCGGGAAGAAGTTGCGGCCCAGGAACGGAACCAGCGCCAGACTCAGCACCGCGAAGGCCAGGAAGCCGGCGACGAACTTGCCGCGCGCGCCCAAGGCAAAGCCCAGCAGGCCGGCATAGGCGTCGCGCACCTTGGCGAACACCCGCTCGAAGCCGCGCTGGAAGCGCACCAGGCGGTTCTTGGACGGCGCCTCCTGATCGTGCGGCGCGTGCGGCTTCAGCAGGAAGGCCGCCATGGTCGGCACCAGGGTCCGCGACAGCAGGAACGAGGCGATCATCGCGAAGACGACCGACATCGCCATCGGCACGAACAGGAAGCCCGACACGCCCGGCAGGAAGAACATCGGCACGAAGACGATGCAGATGCAGAGCAGGGAGACGAAGGCCGGGGTGACGATCTGGGCCGCGCCGTCGAGGATCGCGGTCTTCACGTCCTTGCCGTGCTCCAGGTGCCAGTTGATGTTCTCGATGGTCACCGTGGCGTCGTCGACCAGGATGCCGACGGCCAGGGCCAGACCGCCCAGGGTCATGACGTTGAGGGTCTGGCCGAAGGCGGCCAGGGCCGCCACCGCCGCCAGCACGGCCAGCGGGATCGATACGGCGATGATCACCGTCGAGCGCCAGCTGCCCAGGAACAGCAGGATCATCAGCGAGGTCAGCACCGCGGCCAGCGCGCCCTCGTGGACCACGCCCTCGACGGCCGCCTTCACGAAGGTCGACTGGTCGTTCAGCGGGGTGATCGACAGCTCGGCCGGCAGCTGGGCCTTCAGTTCGGGCAGCGCCCCCTTGATGCCGTCGACGATGGCGATGGTCGAGGTCGCGCCCGACTTCAGCACCGTCATCAGCACCGAGCGCTGGCCGTCGACGTGGACGACGTTCTGCTGCGGGGCCGAGCCGTCGCGCACGTGGGCGACGTCGCCCAGGCGGATGGTCGCGCCGTTGACCGTGCGCACCGGCAGGGCGTTCAGCTCGCCGACCGAGCCGGGGGCGTTGTTGAGCCGCAGGGAATACTGGAACTCGCCGATCTTGACGAAGCCGGCGGGAGTGATCTGGGTCTGGGCGGCGATGGCCGCGCCGACGTCGGTGGCCGACAGCCCCTTGGACAGCAGGGCCTGCGGATCGATGTCGACCTGGATCTGGCGGGTCTTGCCGCCGAACGGGAACGGCACGGCCGCGCCGGGCACGGTGACCAGCCGCGTGCGGATGAAGTTGACGCCGTAGTCGAACAGCTGCTGCTCGCTCATGCCCTGGCCCGACAGCGCCAGCTGCACGATCGGCACGGTCGAGGCGTTGTAGTTCAGCACCAGCGGCGGGGTGGTGCCGGTCGGCATCTGGCGCAGCAGGGTCTGGGAGACGGCGGTGATCTGGGCGTTGGCCAGGCGGATGTCGGCGCCGGGCTGAAAATAGACCTTCACCACCCCGATGCCCTGCAGCGACGTGGCCTCGATGTGCTCGATGTCGTTGACCGTGGTGGTCAGCGCTCGCTGGTAAGGCGTCAGGATCCGGCCCGACATGTCTTCCGGCGACAGGCCGTTATAGGTGAAGGCCACCGCCACGACGGGGACGCGGATCTCCGGAAAGATGTCGGTGGGCGTGCGCAGAATGGCCAGCACGCCCACGATGAGGATCATCGCGGCCATGACGACGAAGGTGTAGGGACGCGCCAAAGCCGTCCGCACAAGCGAGATCATCGAGAAATCCGTCGTTCCGGAGAGGTTGCGACGGATGTAGCGGCGCCATCGGGTCGTCAGGCTGACGCCCGCCTGACAAGGCGGTCAGCAACGGTGGACAACCTTGGCTGCCTGGACGGGAAAGCGGGGCGCGGAAGGCTTCCGAAGCCCCCTCCCCCTCAGACGTACGCGATGTTCGCCAGGGTAAAGAGGAACGGCTTGGCGTCCGCCCCCTGGCCGCCGCCCGTCATCACGATGTCGGCGCTGGCGATGCCCATCAGGTTGATTTCGGTCAGCGTCGAGACCGCCTCGCCCCCGTTCGCCTCGCCCGCCTCGGTCCGGGCGGCCGCGCCGATCCAGATCGTCGGCTTGAACGCCAGGGTGACGGTGGTGTGCGGCGCGAGGGACGTCCGCGCATAGGGCTGGCCGTCGCGGAAGACGGTGGCCGCGACGAAGCCCTGGGGCAGCTGGTTCATCAGGGCGATCGCGCGCGAAGGCCCCTGCTGGTCGGCGATCTTCAGGACCGTGCCGGACGGGGCGGCGACGACCTCCGCGACCTGGCCCTCGGCGATGTCCAGTTGCGGCGAGACATTGCCGTTGGGATCGACGACGCCGAGGGTGACCGCGACGGGCCAGGTGAACGGATGGCTCCAGCCGGGGCCGCAGTTGTCGATCACTCGCCAGGCCTGCCCGATCCCGTCGAGCTCCGGCGAAGGGGGCTGGCCGAACACCAGCACATGCACGTTGCCGGCGTCGTTCGACCGATTGACGAAGTTCAGCTTCACCTCGGGCCCCGTCGCGCCCGCGCCCGCGGCCAGGACCGGGGCTTCCTCGGCGGCCTCGTCGGCCGGCGGCGGCGCGAGCGCGACATCCTCGACCAGGGCCGAGACGAGGCCCGGATCGCTCGCGCCGTTGGCGCTCTTGGCGGTGATCGTGTCCATGGTCGTGTCCCCTCGGCGAAGGCGCGCGGCCTTCGCAATCCTGGGCAGCATACAACCCTACAGAGATTACCCAAAGGCGCCGTTTCAGCCGCGCCCGCGTCGCGCCTCGACCAGGGCCACGCGGTTGCGCACCACCTCGCCGGCGACGGGGCCGGCCGCATAGGTGAAGGTCTCGCCGTCGATCGGACGGCCGCTTACGGCGTCGACCACGATCGGCTCGGCCGCCTCGCCGGTCGCCCGGTCGACCAGCTGGCCGGCGATCCCCTCTTCGGCGAAGTGGCGGTTGCCGAACGCCAGCAGCGCGGTCAGCACCGGCGCGAAGTCCCACCCCCGCGCCGTCGGCACGTATTCATGGCGCACCGGCCGCTCCTGATAGGGCCGCCGTTCGAGAAAGCCGGATCGTACTAGTCCGGCCAGGCGCTTGGTGAGGATGTTGGGGGCCACGCCGAGGCTCTTCTCGAACTCGTCGAAGCGGGACAGCCCCTGCAGGGCGTCCCGCAGGATCATCAGGCTCCAGGTGTCGCCGACGCGTTCGAGCGTGCGGCCGACGGGGCACTGTCCGGGATCGAAGGCGCGCGTGGTCATGAGATGAAGATAGGCGGTCGATAGCAAAATGAAAGCCAGTCACTTGCAATTCGAAAGTAACTAGCCATCTGCAAGTCACCCCGCCGCGACGAGCGTGGCGGCCAGCATCCCGAGGGGATCGAGACATGAGCAAGAAGCAGTTTCCCGGCGCGGCCCTGGTCACGGGCGCCTCCACCGGCATCGGCGCCACCTATGCCGACCGCCTGGCCAGGCGCGGCCACGACCTGGTTCTGGTGGCCCGCGACGCGGCGCGCCTGGCCGCCCTCGCCGAACGCCTGCGCGGCGAGACCGGCGTGAAGGTCGACGTCATCCAGGCCGACCTGACCAACGCCGTCGACCTCTCCCGCGTCGAGGCCCGCCTGCGCGACGATGCGGGCATAGACATCCTGATCAACAACGCCGGCGCGGCGTTGGGCGGCGACTTCGTCGACCAGGACGTCGACAAGGTCGACAACCTGATCCAGCTGAACGTGGTCTCGGTGACGCGCCTGGCCCACGCGGCGGCCGGCGCCTTCAACGCCCGCGGGCGCGGCGCCATCGTAAACATCTCGTCGGTGGTGGGCCTGCTGCCCGAGTTCCGCTCGCCGGTCTACGGCGCGACCAAAGCCTATGTGACCTACTTCACGCAGGGCCTGCGCAGCCAGCTGCCCGAAGCGGTGAAGCTGCAGGCGGTGCTGCCCGGCGCCACCCGCACCGAGATCTGGGACCGCTCGGGCGGCAGCGTCGACGCGCTGGATCCGTCGACGGTGATGGAGGTCGGCGACCTCGTAGACGCGGCGCTGGCCGGCTTCGACCAGGGCGAGCTGGTCACCATCCCCTCGCTGCCCGAGGCCGGCGACTTCGCCGCCTATGACGCGGCCCGGTTGAACCTGGCTCCCAACCTGTCGCGCGACCGGCCCGCGCCTCGCTACGGCGTGGCCTGAAACCCTATGTCGGCGGCGGCCAGATCGCGGAACGAAAGCCGTCGCCGGCCGCTCCCCCTTGTGAAACCGGGAGGCGCAACATGGCCGTCATAGCCAATCTCGACGAGTTCATCCTGGAAGAGACCGAGCACGGCATCTTCCTGACGCTCACGGCCGACGACGACCAGACCATGCGCGTCAAGGTCACGCTCGACGATCTCGAAGAGATCATGGAGGTCATCGACGAGGTGTTCGGCGTCGAGGTCGAGGCCGCCAACGACGAGGCGGAGTAGCGCATAGATGCTCCCCTTCTGGGGGAGCTGTCGGCGAAGCCGACTGAGGGGGCCGGCGCTGCGCTATCCCCCTCCGGCCCTCTGGGCCACCTCCCCCTCTGGGAGAGGATCCGGACCTACCCCGCCTCCACCGTCAAGTGGCGCAGCTCGTGCACCGGCTCCAGCCGCCCGCGCACGGCCTGCGCCGACAGGCCCGCGACGCTGACGATGGCCGCATGGGCCTGCGGGCCCACCTTCCAGACGTGCAGGTCGAGGATCTCGGCGTCGCCGGGACCTTCCAGCAGCTCGCGCATCTCCTCGGCGACGTGGTCGTCGGTGGCGTCGAGCAGGACGGCGGCGGTGTCGCGCATCAGGCCCCAGGCCCAGCGGGCGATGACCACCGCGCCGACCACGCCCATGATCGGATCCAGCCAGGTCCAGCCGAACTGCCGGCCGGCGATCAGGGCGACGATGGCCAGCACCGAGGTCAGGGCGTCGGCCAGCACGTGCATGTAGGCCGAGCGCAGGTTGTTGTCGTGGCCATGGCCGTGATGGTGGTCATGATCGTGGCCGTGGTGATGGTGACCGTGATGGCCGCCCGACAGCAGGGCCGCGCTGGCCAGGTTCACCAGGAGGCCCACCACCGCGATGACGATGGCCTCCATGAAGGCGATCGACGACGGTTCGAACAGGCGGCGCACCGACTCCACCCCCACGCCGATGGCGATCACCGCCAGCACCAGGGCCGAGGCGAAGCCGGCCAGGTCCCCGACCTTGCCGGTGCCGAAGCTGTAGCGCCGGCTGGCGGCGTGCTTGCGGGCATAGGCGTAGGCGGCGGCCGCCACGGCCAGGGCGCCGGCGTGAGTGGCCATGTGAAAACCGTCGGCCAGCAGGGCCATCGAGCCGGTCCACCAGCCGGCCAGGATCTCGACCACCATCATCACGGCGGTCAGGCCCACCACCCACAGCGTGCGGCGGGCGTTGGCGTCGTGGTCGGCGGCGAGGAAGACGTGATCGTGCGGATGTGGAGGCGCGGTGACGGCGGCGGTCATGTCGGAACTCATTTGGAATAGCGGCGGAAGGCCTCCATCACCTCGGCCGCGCCCTTTTCGCGCTCGGCGTCGGTGAGCCCGGGCGCGGCGACGTGCTCGCGCAGGTGCGCCTCGACGATCTCGTCGAGCAGGCCGTTGAGGGCGCCCCGGGTGGCGGCCACCAGGTGCAGGGTCTTGGCGCAGTCATGGTCGTCGGCGATCGCGCGTTCGATCGCCGCGACCTGGCCGGCGATGCGGCGGACGCGCTTGAGCAGGGCGTCGTTGTCGGTGGAGAGGTGAGCCATAGCATACCCCCCTATAGTATTACCCCAATCACGTGAAGCCTCTCTCTTCCCCGTAAAATCCCCGCGAAAGCTGCGATTTTACGGGTGGGGATTCGTTATCGCGCGATCTCCCCCAGCCGGTCGTCGAAGGCCCGCGTCGCCAGGACCACGGTCGCCACCGAGGCCTTGAAGAAGGGCTGCGGGATGGTCTCGAAGTCGTCGGTGGGCTGGTGATATTCGGGGTGGTCCTCGACCCCGAAATAGACCCACGGCACGCCCTTCTCGGCGAACGCGCCGTGGTCGGACTGGCTGGTCCAGTTGTTTTCCTTGCCGTCGGCGTCGGTGTCGTGGCCGAGCTTCAGCTTGACCGGCGCGGCCTTGGCCACAGCGTCGAGGATCGGCTTCAGGGTCGGCTGCGGCGCGGCGCCGGCGGCGTAGAGCTCGCCCTTGGCGTTCTTGCTCAGCATGTCGAAATTGACGTTCAGCCCGATCGCCGACAGCGGGATCGGCGGCTGGGCGACGAAGGCCTTGGCGCCGCGCAGGCCGCCCTCCTCGGCGTCCAGCGCCACGATCAGCACGTCATGCCTTGGCGGATTTTCCTTGAACGCCTCGGCCACGGCCAGCAGGCCCGCCACGCCCGAGGCGTTGTCGTCGGCGCCGTTGTAGATCTGGCCGTTCTTCACGCCGACATGGTCGTAGTGGGCGGTGACCACCAGGGCCTTGCCGTCCGGAGCCGTCCCCTTGATGCGGGCCACCAGGTTGACGCCTGTGATCGCCGTCCCGTCCTTGCGGGTGAAGCCGAACGGCTGCTCGAAGCCCTCGCCGATGGGGGCCAGGCCGATCATCTTGAAGCGCTCGAGGATGTAGGTCCGCGCCAGTTGCGAGCCCGGCGTGCCCGGCGCGCGCCCCTGCATGGCGTCGGCCGACAGGATCTTCACGTCGTCGAGGGCGAGGTCGCCTGGACCGGCCATGGCGGGGGCGGCGAGGCCGGAGACAAGGATCGCCAGGACGGCGGCGGCGAACGTCGAACGCATTGGAACTCCCTACCGACGGCGGACGGTCTTCGCCGTCGCTCAACGCGGCTTTCACCCGTTTTGATCATCGGCCGGCGCGCCGTGCAACCGGCGAGCGCCCAGCACCTATCGCCCGCCAACGGAGAAGTCGTCCGGCCGGGCCTCGCGCACCCAGCGATAGCCGCTCTCGTTGTCCTCTTCGGTCCGGCTGGCGGCGATGCTCGCCTGCGGGCCGCCAGGCTCGTGGCCGTGCAGCTGTTCTTGCCCTCGCCCCAGGCTAGGCCCGGCCACAGCCGCCGCTCGACCGTCTGTTCCGGGGTGGGCTCGCTCCACGGCGCCCGGAAACCGTCCGCACCGCAGAGCGCGCTCCATACGCGCACGCGCGTCATCCGGCCTTCGGCGTCCGTCTCGACCGGCTCCAGCCCCATGTAGCCGTAAGAGGTCCCCTCTTCGGAATCCCGCACCTGCAGGACCACTGGCGCGCGCAGACCCACGACATGGGCCCGCGCTGTCCAGCTCACGTCTGGCGCGGCGCCCTGCAGGCTGAGGATCTCCCCGTCGCGGACCAGGACGGCCCCGCTGCGGACACAGGCGGGCCAACGGCGAAAGGGCCTGTCGTTCCTGGGCGCGGGACAGTCGGCCTCGTCGAGGATCCACCAGCCCATCTTCAGTCGCGCCCCGCCCGCCTCGGGCGTCAGCCAGGGCGCCTCCGAGGTCACCATCGCGCATCCGCCCAACCCGAGCGCCATCGCCGCGAGCGCCGACATCAAGGAACGCATCACGCACACCTCACGGAATATTCACGGATGCGTGACTGGTTGGGCGAAATCGCTTCATCGTCAAGCGCGATCGCCGCCCTGCGCTCGACTTTCCAGCGATTGCTTCCGGCCGCGACGCCCGCCATATGCGCGATCTTAAGGTTTATCGGGCATCTAGCCCTTCCAAGATCGGAGATCTCCGTCCCATGCCCATGGCGCCCGACGTGCTCGAAGCCCGCCTCAACGCGGCCTTTCCGGACTCCGAAATCGTGCTGACCGATCTGGCCGGCGACGGCGACCACTACAAGGCGCGCATCGTCTCCCCCGCCTTCCGTGGCCTCAATCGTGTCAAGCAGCACCAGATGGTCAACCGCGCCCTGGCCGACGTGCTGGGCGGCGAACTGCACGCCCTGGCGCTCGAAACCGCGGCCCCGGCGGAGTAACGCACCTTGCGCTATCGTCCTTTCGGCAAGGCGGGCATGGCGATCTCGGCGGTGACGCTGCGGCTCGCCGACCACCCGCGCATGAGCGGCAAGGACTGGCGCAACCTGATCTTCACGGCCCTGGAAGCGGGCATCAACAGCTTCGAGGTCCACGGCTCGTCCAACGCCCTGCTGGAGGGCGTGGGCGAGTCGCTGACCACGATCGAGCGTCGACTGCTGTTCGTCGGCTGGCGGCTTCGCAGCGGCGGCGAGCTTCTCAGCGCCCAGGCGATCCACGACCTGGTGGACACCGCCGTCGAACGCTGCGGCCTGTCCTACGTGGACCTCGTCACGGTCGACGACCCGGGCTCGGCCTTCCCGCCGACCGCGATGGCCGCGCTGCTGGGCCTGCGCCAGTCGGGCCTGATCCGCTCGCTGGGCCTGGCCAGCCGCGGCGAGAGCCAGGACCGGCACCTGGCCGGCGGCCTGTTCGACGCCCTGGCCGCGCCGTTCAACCTGTCGTCCGGCTGGGCCGACCGCCACCGCATCCGCAACGCCATGGCCCACGACGTGGCGGTGATCGGCGAGGACTTCTGGCCGCAGAGCATCCGTGACCGCGAGGCCAAGCCGATCTTCAAGAAGCCGTCGCTGTGGCGGCGGCGCACCGACCCGCTGACCAATCTCGGCGGCTACGACTTCCTCGACAACACCACCGGCTGGACCGGCCAGGAGCTTTGCCTCGGCTACGCCCTGACCGAACCGTCCCTGGCCACGGTGCAGGTAATCACCACCAAGCGCGACAAGCTCGAGGCCCTGGCCGCCGTGGTCGAGCGCGACCTGCCGACCGGCTGCGCGGCCCAGATCGAGATGGCGCGGTTTTCGGCCGAACAGGCCGCCGGGACCAAGCGCCGCGCTTGACCGGGGGCCCTCCGGCGCCTAGCTGAGGGGCTACCGCCAAGGAATGCCTCCCCATGACCGAAGTCGCCGCCTCCCCCGCCCTCGAATTCATCGCCAAGACGGTGGCCGAACACCCCGTCGTGCTGTTCATGAAGGGCGTGCCCGACCAGCCGCGCTGCGGCTTCTCGTCGGTGGCCGTGCAGATCCTCGACCACCTGGGCGTCGAGTTCGTCGGCGTCGACGTGCTGCAGGACGACGAACTGCGCCAGGGCATCAAGACCTTCACCGACTGGCCGACCATTCCCCAGCTCTACGTGAAGGGCGAGTTCGTCGGCGGCAGCGACATTGTCCGCGAGATGTTCCAGTCGGGCGAGCTGAAGTCGTTCCTGATCGAGCAGGGCGTCATCGCGGCCTAACCGCGTGAGCCGCCTGTTCGTCCCGCCCAGCGACGCCTTCCCCCTGACCTTCGAGCCGAAGGCGTCGGACATCGACGCCAACGGCCACGTCAACAACGTGGTCTATCTGAGCTGGGCCCAGGACCTGGCGATCGCGCACTGGGAGGCCTGGGCTTCGCCCGAGGAGCGGGCTTCCTGGAGCTGGGTCGCCCGCCGCCACGAGATCGACTACCGCCGCGAGCTGCTGCCGCACGAGGTCGCCACCGGCTACACCTGGGTCGGCGAACTGAAGGGGCCGCGCTTCGAGCGCTATGTCCGCATCGACGGCCCCGACGGCGAGATGTGCGCCCAGAGCCGCACCGACTGGGTGCTGATCGACATCGCCGCCAAGCGCCCCGCCCGGGTGCTGCCCTGGATGGTCGAGCGCTTCACGCCCAAGGGCTGATCAGCCCCCTCGGTTGACCTTCGCGCCAACCTCGACTCAAGCTTCACCGCATGAAGCTTTTGCTCGCCCTCGTCGCTCTCGCGGTCATCGCTGGCTGCTCTCGGACGCCGGCAGCGTCGCGGGTCACGCCGCCCAGCCCAGAGCAGTTGGACGCCGTCGCCAAGGCCTGCGGCGCACCGCGCGAATGGCTGCATATCGGCTCGGACGGACGACCGCAGTTGATCCTCCCGCAAGACGCCGCCTACGACCACATTGTCTGCCTGCACCGTGAACTGGAAAAGCAGGGCGCACCCGTCAAGACCGGCCTGATCCAGGAGCCTGCGCGCTAGCCGGCCTTCCCGATCGGATTGAGCACCCGCACCGCCATCGCGCCAGCGATCCCCAACTCGCTCCAGCCGAACCGTATCTCCGCCGAGCCAGGTTCCACCTGCTTGCAGGTCTCCAGCCGCCTGCGCGCAAAGGCGACGTCGGGGATGGCATCCTTGCCGTCGACAAAGAACCGCAGGTCCTCCTTGCGCAGACAGCCCTGCGACGACAGGCGTATCACCAGGGCGTCGGCCTCCGAACGAACATCGAGCAGCGGCTCGAGTTCTCCATAGAGCTCCGGATCGCCCGGCAGCAGGCGCGGCGGGCGCGACGGAACGGTCGCGCATCCTGAAAGCAGCAGCCCGGCCAGCAGCACGCGGCGGTTGAAAATGACGCCCATGGGCTCCAAGGTCGCCCGGCGCGAGGGTGCGCGCAACAGTGGGGCCTCTGGAAATGCGTGGAAAGTCTCTGGCGTGGGCGGCGACCGCCTTGTGCTTGGCCGGCGGGTCGGCGCATGCCGAAAATCCGAAACTCGACGCCGAGATCGCCCGGCTGATGGCCCTGGGCAAGGTTCCCGGCGTGGCCGTCGCCGTTGTCGAGGACGGCAAGGTCGCGCATGTGACGGCCCAGGGCGTCCGCAACGAGAAAGGCGATCCGCTCAAGCCCCAGACGGTGATGTACGCCGCCTCGATCACCAAGGCGGTGTTCTCCTACTACGTCATGATGCTGGTCGACGAAGGCAGGCTCGACCTCGACACGCCGATCGCGGCCTACCTCCCCAAGCCCCTGCCCGACTACAAGGCCTATGCCGACCTGGCCGGCGACGAGCGCTGGCGCAAGATCACCCCGCGCATCCTGCTCAGCCATTCGGCGGGCTTTCCGAACTTCCGCTGGCTGAACCCCGACGAGAAGCTCGACATCAAGTTCGCGCCCGGCAGCCGCTACGCCTATGCCGGCGAGGGCATCAACCTGATGCAGTTCGTCATCGAGCAGGGCCTTTCGATAAAGGTCGGCGAGGACATGGACCGGCGCCTCTTCAAGCCGCTGGGCATGAGCCGCTCGGGCATGGTCTGGCGCGACGATTTCGCCCCCGACATCGCCGACGGCCGCGAGGAAGGCGGCAAGTGGCAGCCGCACGACGACCGCTCCAGCGTCAAGGCGGCCGGCTCGCTCGACACCACCATCGACGACATGGGCAAGCTGGCGGCGGCCATGGCCGGCGGCTGGGGGCTGTCGAAGAAGGTCCGCGCCGAGTTCACCCGCGGCAGCCTGCCGATCGTCTCGCGCTCGGAGTTCCCGACCCTGTCGGAAGAGACCAACCCCGACAACGCCAGGATCAAGCTGGCGGCCGGCGTCGGCGTCGTCACCTTCGAGGGGCCGCAGGGCCGGGCCTTCTTCAAGGGCGGCCACAACGACATCACCGACAACATGATGGTCTGCGTCGAGAAGCGTCGGCGCTGCGTGGTGATCCTGACCAACAGCGGCGACGGCCAGCGGATCTTCCCGTCGCTGGTCAAGGCGGCGCTAGGCGAGACCGGCATGCCCTGGGCCTGGGAATACAGCCGTCTGATGCCGGTGGAGGCGCCCTGAATGCGAATGTGCGCCTATGTCGCCGTGGCAGCCGGCCTGTCGCTCGCTGGCTGCGGGCCGACCTACCTCGCGGACGACCGGGCCCGGACCATCGCGTGTCCGGACGAGGCCCCCATCACCCTGCGTCCCACCGACCGCGGCCGGCGCGTCGTCGTCGAGCACCACGGACGCACGGCTGCGCTGAGCTTCCGCCACGGGCTTGGCCCCGGAGACGCCTATGCCGGCGGTGAGACCCGGATGCGGATCGATCCCGAGGTGTTCGTCAGCAACCTGGAGGGCCGCGACATCGGCCCCTGCCACTGACCGCCACGTCTCAGGCGCCCGGCCGCTCCAGTTCCTCGGGATCTTCGACCACGGCGTTTTCGGGCGTTGTCGTCAGGATCGCGCCGGCCGAGGCAGCGACGATGCAGGCGATGGCGGCCCACTGTTGCAGCGACAGGTGCTCGGACAGCACCAGCAGGCCGGCTATGGCGCCGATCGCCGGCTCGACGCTGAGCATCACGCCGAAGGTGCGCTTGGGGATGCGCTTGAGGGCGACCATTTCCAGCGAATAGGGCACGGCGCTGGAGCAGACGGCGACCACCAGGCCCAGCAGCATCAGGTGCGGGTCAAGCAGGGTCGCACCGGCCGAGGCGACGCCGAACGGCACCACGATCAGGGCCGCCACGCTCATGCCCATGGCCACCGAGCGGCCGCCGTGCAGGTGGCCGATACGCTTGCCGGCGATGATGTAGAGCGCCCAGCAGACCGCCGCCGCCAGGGCGAAGCCCACGCCGACCGGGTCGAGCGCCGGGCCGCCCAGCTTCAGCGGCAACAGCAGCAGCAGGCCAAAGGCGGCCAGGCCGATACACAGGAAATGGCTGACCTTGCGCGCATGCAACAGCGACAGGGTCAGCGGGCCGAGGAACTCGATAGCGATGGCCACGCCCAGCGGGATGGTCCGCAGCGCCATGTAGAAGCAGAGGTTCATCACCCCGGTCGCCGCGCCGTAGAACGCGACGCCCAGGAGATCCTGGCGCGTCAGGCGGAACCGCCACGGCCGCCACAGCAGCAGCAGCAACACGGCCGCGAAGCCGACGCGATAGGCCGAGACGCCCTGGGCGCCCACCGCCGGGAACAGGCTCTTGGCGAACGACGTGCCGCCGGCCAGCGTCACCATGGCGCCGAACAGGGCCGCATAGGGCAACAGCGCGTCGAGCGCGGGACGGCGGAGGGCGGCGGCGGACATGAGCGCAACCTAATACCGGACGGTTGGCGCTTCTCGCCGAAATTCGTCGTATACCACCTGAAACAGGCGACATCGGCAGGACAGATGACGAAATCCGTCACCCTCGACAACTTCGACCGCCGGCTGCTGGAACTGGTTCGCCGCAACAACCTCGAACCGGCCCGCAGCCTGGCCGAGAAGGTCGGGCTGTCCGAGAGCGCGGTGCTGCGCCGCCTGCGGCGGCTGCGCAAGGAAGGCGTGATCGTCGCCGACGTCGCCATCGTCGATCCCGCCCGCCTCAACGCCGGCCTGACCATGCACGTGCTGGTGCAGATGGAGCGCGAAGGCAGCGCCATCTACAACGCCTTCGCCGCCGGGGTGGCCGCCCGCAAGGAGGTGCTCAGCGCCTGGCACGTCACCGGCAGCACCGACTTCGTGCTGCTGGTCATCGTGCCGACCATGGAGGCCTACGAGGCCTTCACCAACGAGGTGCTGAACGACGACCGCCGCGTGCGCTCGTTCACTACCCTGGTCGGCATCCGCGAGATCGTCCGGCAGGACCCTTCGCGCGCGCCGCTGGTGCAGTAGCCTCAAAGGTGGAATACACCGGCGATCACCCGCAAAGATTGTTGAGGTCCGCTCACTCAGCTGTCGAAATCCTCCGAAAATGGGAGGACGCGACATGAAGGCTCAGGTCATCCTGATCGGACTGGCGATGTCACTGGCGGCCGGCGGCGCCGTGGCGTCGAGCTGGCACTGGGCCAAGGCCCCCACCCGGGAAGAAGCCATGCGCCTGGCTACCGACAAGGCCCAGGCCACGGCCAAGCGCAAGGGAACCTGCTTCAAGCCGGCCGTCAGGGTCGACGCCTGCCAGGCGACCGCCGACGGCTTCCGCTGCCGTGCCGACAGCGCCGCCGATCTTGGGACCTGCGGGGTGCGCGTCGGTTGGGTGTATGAGCCCCCGTTGCCGCCGCCCCGCGCCCCGATGCAGCCCCTCAGCCACGGCTATGAGCCGCAGCGGACCCCGCCGCCTCCCTACATGCTCGACCGGTCCGGCGCGTCGGTCTGGCAGCTCGATGAGTTTCCGCCGCCTACCGCGGTGAGGCTGCCCTAGCGCCCGATCTCAACGGCCATCCAGAGCCGACAGTGGAACGCGGGTGACCTGAACGTCCTCCTTGTTGGCCGCGTAGCCGACCCACAGGGCGCCGTTCCACACCACGCTCTTGGGATAGTGGTAGCCCGGCCGCTTGTATTTGCCCTCGAAGCGTAGCGGTTGCAGATCGCCTTTGCCGCGTAGCCGGAAACTGCGATCGAAGGTCCGGCCGTCGGTGGAGAGGGTCACGGCCAGCGGCAGGCGCGGGCGATCGCCGTTGGGCGCGTTGACGAGATAGGCCGTTCCGCCCGGCAGGTTGCCTGCGCTCTGCTTGGCGCGGGCGTCGGGCATGGCGGTCAGGACCGGCGTTGTCCACGAGACGCCCCGGTCGCAGCTTTCCGACGCCAGCTGGCGGAAACTCAGCTCCTCGTCGCGGAACACCATCACCGCGCAGCCGTCGGCGCGACGGAACAGGCTGGGCTCGATCTCGCGGCTGAGGCGGCGCTCGTGCGCGGCTGCGGCGTTCGAGACGTCGCGCGGCAGGTTCTCCATCCGCCCCTGCGTCCAGCCCGACACGCCCAGCGGATCGTCGGTGAAGAACGGCTTGGCGATCATGCCCGGCCGCAGATGGAAGGCGGTCATCACCCGCCCGTCGACGAGGTGCGGATCCTGCTCGATCACGCCCTCCACCGGCGCGCCGTCGGCGCCCGAGACCCGCCTGGGCTTGCTCCAGCTCACGCCGTCGCGGCTGGTGCGGTACTCGGCATATCCGCCCGCCCCCGACTGGAAGCCGTCAGGCCAGACGTTGGCGTAGGCGACCAGGGTCCGCCCGTCCGTCCACCAGCCGCCGCTGGAGCGCATCACTCCGCCCTGCCCGGCCGGCGCCAGCAGCTTGGGCGCGGTCCACGTCCGGCCATCGTCGCTGACGGCGTAGGCGACCCAGGTGTCGGCCGAATCCTCGTCGCGGGCCGAACTCTGCCACTGGGCGTAGAGGCGGCCCTTGAAGGCGATCAGCACCACGCCGTTGCTGAACTTGTCGGAGCCTTCCGTCGGCGCGAAGACCGTGAAGGTCTCGGCTCCCGAAGCGGGCTTCAGGCCGAGATCCGGCGCGCCGGCCTCGAAAAGACCCGGAGCCACGGTGTAGGGCGCCGCCCCCGCCGTCAGGGCCAGGGCCGTGACGGCCGCCGCCAGGTTCCGGATCATCATCGGGCCTCCCACACGAACGCTTTGGGCCCAGCCTCCACAGTGAACGGTAACATTCAATTCTGACAACGTTGTCCAGAACAGCGTTCGTTGCTAGCGTCGGCTCAGGGATGAAACGCGATCGCGACACGCGGCGTATTCGAAGGGGGACGGCCGCATGACGACGGCTGAATTGAGCGTAGCCTTTTTCCTGCAGATGGCGGTGATCGTGGCGGCCTGCCGCACGATGGGCTGGGTGGTGAAGCGGTTCTTCGACCAGCCGCAGGTCGTGGGCGAGATGATCGCCGGCGTGATCCTGGGGCCGTCGCTGTTCGGGCTCCTCGCCCCCGACATCCAGCACATGCTGTTCCCCAAGGAGACCAAGTCGATCCTGTATGTCGGCGCCCAGCTGGGCGTGGGCCTCTACATGTTCCTGGTCGGCATCGGCTTCCGCAGCGACCACTTCAAGGCCAACGCCAAAAGCGCCATGGCCGTGTCGCTGTCGGGCATGACCGCGCCGTTCCTGGTGGCGATCCTGCTGACGCCCTGGCTGATGAGCCTGAACCTGTTCGGCAAGGGCGTGCAGCCTTTCCAGGCCACGCTGTTCATGGGCGCGGCGATCTCGATCACCGCCTTCCCGGTGCTGGCGCGGATCATACAGGAGCGCGGCCTGACCCGGACGCCGCTCGGCTCGCTGTCGCTGTCGGCGGGCGCGATCGACGACGCCGGCGCCTGGACGGTGCTGGCCATCGTGCTGGCCAGCCTGGGCGGCGGCGCGGCCGTGGCCCTGAAGGCGATCATCGGCGGCGGCCTGTTCGCCCTGTTCATGCTGACCCTGGGCCCCAAGCTCCTGGCGCCCCTCGGCCGCTGGGCCGAGCGCGAGGGCAAGGTCACCCCCACCCTGCTGGGCGTGATCGTGGTGCTGTTCATGCTCAGCGCCTGGGCCATGGACGCGGCCGGCCTGCACTCGGTGTTCGGCGGCTTCATCCTCGGCGCGGCCATGCCGCGAGGCCTCTTGACGCGCGAGCTGAAGAAGCAGCTGGAGCCCTTCGCCCTGGCCCTGCTGGTGCCGATGTTCTTCACCTTCTCGGGGCTCAACACCCAGCTGACCGTGGTCAACAGCTGGGCCCTGGCCGGCGTCGCCCTGGTCATCCTGGCCGGCTCGATCGCCGCCAAGGGCCTGGCCTGCTGGGCCGCCGCCCGCCTCACCGGCCAGGACAACGCCACGGCCATGGGCATCGGCGCACTGATGAACGCCCGCGGCCTGATGGAGCTGATCATCATCAACATCGGCCTGCAGAAGGGCATCATCGGCCCGGCCCTGTTCTCGATGCTGGTGGTCATGGCCATCGTCACCACGCTGATGGCCAGCCCGCTGTTCGAGATCGTCTATGGCCGCAAGGCGCGACTGAGCGGCGAGCTCGGCGCCCTCAACGAGGACGAGGACGAAGAACCGGCGCACGGAACCGCCCCGGCGGCGGCGCGGTAGTTGAAAGCCGTACGTGGTCCTCGTCCTTCGACAAGCTCAGGATGAGGACCATTTCACGCGCCGCGGATCAGTAGAAACCTCACCCTGAGCCTGTCGAAGGGCGAGGTTCCGGCTCAAGAGGGATGCCTCCGCCTTCTTCGTTTCTAGCTCCAGGGCCCAGGCCGGCGGCTCGGACCACTGGTCGGCACGGCCGTCTGCAGCCGCTGGCGCGCCCCCTGCCCGATCGCCAGCTTCATCAGGGCCTCGATGCGGTTGTGGGTGGCCGGGTGGGTAGAGAACAGGTTGTCGGCGCCGCGACCGGCCAGAGGGTTGATGATGAACATGTGGGCCGTGGCCGGATTGCGCTCGGCCTCGTGGTTGACCACGCCGCCGCGGGCATAGGCATCGATCTTCTCCAGCGCGCGGGCCAGGCCACGGTTGTCGCCGGCGATCTGCGCGCCGACCCGGTCGGCTTCGTACTCGCGCGAGCGGCTGATGGCCATCTGCACCAGCATGGCCGCGATCGGGGCCAGGATGGCCAGGGCGATCGCGCCGATGATCCCGCCCGGACGCTCGTCGTCCTCGCGCGAGCCGCCGAAGAAGAACGCAAAGTTGGCCAGGGCCGAGATCGCGCCGGCGATGGTGGCCGTCACGGTCATGGTCAGGGTGTCGCGGTTCTTCACGTGGGCCAGCTCGTGGGCCATGACGCCGCGGATCTCGTCACGGTCGAGCATGGCCAGCAGGCCCGTGGTGGCGGCGACAGCCGCGTTCTCGGGGTTACGGCCGGTTGCGAAAGCGTTGGGCTGGTCGCTTTCGATGATGCAGACCCGCGGCATCGGCAGGCCCGCTCGCTGCGCCAGATCGGCCACGTCGCGGGCGTAGTTGCGCACCAAAGGCTCGGGATGGCTCTCGTCGACCTCGACCGCGCCATAGGCTCTGAGCACGACCTTGTCGGCGTTCCAGTACGAGAAGACGTTCATGCCGGCGGCCAGCACGAAGGCGATCAGCATGCCGGTCGGGCCGCCGATCATGTAGCCGGCCCCGACGAACAGGGCCGTCAGGCCGGCCAGCAGGGCGAAGGTCTTGAAGTGGTTCATGGTCCTCTTGCGCGAGATCGTCAGTCGAAGATGTCGAACAGATCGAAGCGCTTCTTCTTGTGGTGACCGTGACGGCGATAGTCGTCGTCGCGGTCGTAGGGCTTGCGGTCGTCGTGACGCTTGTGGTCGCCGCGCCAGCTGTCGTCGTAGCGGCGTGGCTCCGGCCGCTGTTCATAGGCGGGCTGCGGACGGCCGAAGGGCGACGGACCGGACGGCTGGGGCGCGGCGCCTTGCGCGTCCTCGCGCTCCATCGCCATCAGCTTTTCCAGCTCACCGCGATCGAGCCACACGCCCCGGCACTTGGGGCACATGTCGAACTCGACGCCGGCGCGCTGCACGGCCTGCATGGAGCCATCACAGTTGGGGCACATCAGAAGAGGCATGGGTCGTTCGGGTCCCTGGTCCAAGAATGGAGACGGGGTTCCCGATGTCGGATCCGGCACGAGGGGGAGGGACACCCGGACCCAGACATCGAGAACACCCGATGCGGTCCGACATCACGCGCGTCCTTCAGAGGGGAGGTGAAGACGCTGCGCCAGAGGGGCCCGGCCCGCTTATTGGAGATAGGAGGGGTTCTGGGGGTTTCAAGCCCCCTCAGTCGCTTCGCGACAGCTCCCCCAGAAGGGAAGCATCCTGGCGCATAAAATCCTCCCCCTCTGGGGGAGGTGGCCCGAAGGGCCGGAGGGGGGCCGTTTTCAGCCGCCGCGACGCGGGCCGATTTCGTGGCCAATCCCCGCTCCGCCGGCTTCGCCGACACCTCTCCCACAGGGAGAGGGACCCCGAAACAAAAAAGGCCCCGGATCGCTCCGGGGCCTTTTCCGTGTCTCTTGCGAGTTCGACGCGTCTTACGAGGCGTAGAATTCGACGACGAGGTTCGGTTCCATCTTCACCGGATACGGAACTTCCGAGAGTTCCGGAGCGCGGACGAAGGTGGCCGACAGGCCCTTGGCGTCGACCGAGACGTACTCGGCGAAGTCACGCTCGTTCGAGGCGACGGCTTCCAGCACCAGAGCCATGTTGCGCGACTTTTCGCGGACCGCGATCACGTCGCCCGGCTTGCAGCGGTACGACGGGATGTTCACGCGCTTGCCGTTCACGGTCACGTGGCCGTGGTTCACGAACTGGCGGGCGGCGAACACGGTCGGCACGAACTTGGCGCGGTAGACGATGGCGTCCAGACGCGACTCGAGCAGCGCGATCAGGTTTTCCGAGGTGTTGCCCTTGCGGCGGGCGGCTTCCTCGTAGGTGCGCGAGAATTGCTTCTCGGTCAGGTTGCCGTAGTAGCCCTTCAGCTTTTGCTTGGCGCGCAGCTGCAGGCCGAAGTCCGAAACCTTCTGCTTGCGGCGTTGGCCGTGCTGGCCGGGGCCGTAGGACCGCTGGTTGACCGGCGACTTGGGCCGGCCCCAGAGGTTCTCGCCCATACGGCGATCGATCTTGTACTTGGCGCTATGGCGCTTGGACATAGGTCACTCTTTATGTCGATCCGGGCCGGACCTCCGGAAGGAGGACGATCTCAACGGCGGCTTCGGGTCAATCCGTCATGAAGCTATCGCGCCGCGCGGCGAGCCGGCGGCGTGAAGGCGCGGTTTATGACGGAGGGGGGGCGGAGAGTCAACGGACGGTGCGGTAGTGCAGATCTTCGGTCACCAGCATAACCGCCAGTCCGGCCTCCTCCGCGGCTGTGACCACGCCGGCGAAGTCGGCATAGGGAACATCAGCATCAGCCCTCACGCGAATGCGTCTGCGGCTGAATCCCTCGCCTTGGCGTTCGCCCTGAGCGAGATCGCGCAGGCGCGCGGGCAGTTGGTCCGGCTCCACGACTTCATCGCCCAGGAAGTAACGCCCGCCATGTATGGACAAATGAAGCTCCGGCGTGGCCGACATCCAGTGAATCGGCGCCAGAGCGGGAGGGATCTGGAGATCGTTGCTCGCCTTAGGCGTTCCGGCTCCGGAAACCGCCATGAACGCCGTGAACAGCACCATCAGCACGCCGATCAGCGGCGTCAGACTGGGCGCCGCCAGGGGCCGGCGGGTGTCGATGCGCGCTTCCACCATCCCTCACTCCGACGACAGGTTGGCCGGATGGCGGAACCAGGCCTTGCGGGACCGGCCGACGTCGCGGCGACGGATCAGGGCCATGCCGCGCGGGATCAGGACGTGCGACAGCGGCAGCAGGACGGCGAACACCGCGAGCGGGCCCCACCAGAAACGATCGGGGTGACGCAGGTTCTCGACCGTGCGTTCCAGCGCCGAGCGCGACGCGGGGCTCATTTCCGGCCCGAGAGTCGTCAGCATGTCGCCATAGCGGACCAGGTCTCCAGCCTCGGCGGCGACGACGCGCTGGTGATCCAGCGCCAGTACGACGAAGGCCGCGACGAAGGTCGCCGCGATCCACGGCCAGCGCGGGCGGGGCTCCAACCGAAACCCGCCGAGCCGGGCCGAGGCGATGAGCAGCCCCACCGCCACGAGCGCACGGCCGTTCCCCCCGTCGCCCGGCAGGAACCTGACCAGCAGCCCGATGCCCAGCGTCGTGACGGCAAGGTTGCGGATCAGGCGTGGAACACTGTCGATAGGCGGCCCACGCATCGTTCCGGAGATCGAGGCGCAGAAGAAAAGGACGCAGAGCGGCGTCGCGAGGTCGGGCCAGTTGGGCAGCGCCGCGGCCAGGGCCGGCCAAACGACGGCTTCGCCAAGGCGCAGACACCTCATTCCCAGGGAAGGTTTCGATGGCGGCGTCGACGTCGTCATGCCGACATCCTACAACCGGCGCGGGCGCGTCGCCAAGACACGCCCGCCGGCTTGGCGCCGCGATCAGGCCCGCTGCAGCGGATTGCGCACGCGCACCTTGTCGGTGCGCTGCACGCCCATGGCGTCGAGGTCGAAGCGCAGTTCCTTGCCTTCTGGAACGAGGGCGCGGCACAGGTCCGGACGCTCGCGGGTCAGGGTGACGGCGACGCCGCTTTCCCGTCGATCGGCCGTGACCTTGAAATCCTCGGCCTTGGTGCAGCCGTTCGACGATACGCGGGCCACCAGTTCGCCCTTCTCCAGAGCCACGCCGTACAGGGGCTCGAGCGTATCATTGCCGTCATTGATCTTCACCGAGACGTCGCGCTTGCCGCCGTCGTCGGCGTCGATGATGACGCAGGCCGAGGTCGACAGGCCCGCGGCGACGACCAGGGCCAGGACGGCCAGTTTCTTCTGCATGTTTGAACACCCCTCAGCGGTCGAACTTGACCTTGGCGCAGAGGAGCGGCCGGCGGCTGAACCCGGGATGAATTACCGAAAGTTCACAACCGGAGCGCGCTGCACGCAAAACGCCTCAGGATGACAAAATCTCCCTATGCGTGTATTTTTGAGTTATCGCCCAGGGGGAGATCGCGACATGGCCGTCACCGACGCCGAGATCAACGCGGCCGTGGCCGTCACGGGTCGCTTCGAGAACGCCGGCGATCCCTGGCGCGGGGTCACCGGCGATTTCGACGGCATGGGCATTTCCTGCGGCTTCCTGCAGTGGAATATCGGCTCGGCCTCGCTTCAGCCCATGGTGCTGGCCGTTGGCAAGCCGGTGGTGCTGCGCGAGGCGCCGACGATCGGGGCCCAGCTCTGGCAGGCGAGCAACGGCGGTGTCTCCCAGGGCCTGACGATCGTGCGCCAGTGGCAGACCGGCAGCCAGCTCAAGGCCACGCCGAAGAAGGAACTGGCCAACCTGATGGGCTCGCCCGAGATGAAGGCCCAGCAGCTGGCCCGCATCCGCACGGTGGCCAACAAGGCCGATGCGCTGGCCACGACCTGGGCCCTGGCGGCCGGCCGGGCCGCGCGCAGCCTGCAGGAGCTGATCTGGTTCTTCGACCTCGTCACCCAGAACGGCAGCCTCAAGGGCGTCGACCATGACGACGTCAAGCAGTTCATCAAGACCTCGACGCCGGGCAAGGCCGACGACGTGGTCTGCGACTGGCTGCTGGCCGCGCCGGCGGCCTGGTGGGGCCGCGTCGACTGCATCAAGAACGCCGGCCTATGGCGCGACAAGGTGGCGGCCGCCGACCTGGAACTGTTCGTGCTCAGCTACCTGCGCGCCTCGCTCAGCACCGCCAAGGCGCGGGGCGTGGTGATGAACCGCAAGGGCGCCCTGGCCTTCCGCAAGGGCTGGATCAACGGCCAGCTGTTCGACTTCACCGGCCAGTTCTAGGCGGCGTCGAGCACGGTCGGCCGGCGCGGCGCGGGCCGCCTGCGCCGATTGCCCCGCCGCCACAGCGCGAACCCGGCGAGGAAGATCGCCGCCGGCGCCAGCATGAAGACGCCTGTTCCGATCCATTCGGCCAAGCTGAGCGGCGAGCCTTGCAGCCGCATCCCGACCACCATCGCTGTGCCCGGCGCGGCCACGCCTGTGACGGCCAAGGCGGCCATCAGGGCGTCGCGCCAGCGCAGTCCCGGCCGGTCCTGCGCCACGCGCTCGATGTGATCGCTGACGTCCATCCGGACGCTAACCGTTCAGTTGCAACGGCGACCGAGGCGCAACGCGCCGCCGTCGCCCCATCGCAAGCCACAGCCCATAGGCCAGCACGAACAATAGCGACGGAACCAGGGTGTAGGCGGCGCAGGCCAGGAAGACGGCCAACCGATAGGACTGTTCCTGGCCATCAGGATCCAGCGCCACGAACGCCGAGCCAGCAATCCACGGGATGTTGACCCAGGCCAGGGTGGTCCACAGCAGTCGAGCTCGCCGTTTTGGCGCCTCCTCGACCAGGGCGTCGATCAGGCCAGGCCAAACCTCTTCCATACGGCCAAGGTTACAACCTTTCGGCGTGCCAGTCGATATGGTCGCCGATGAAGCTGGCGATGAAGAAGTAGCTGTGGTCGTAGCCCTCCTGGCGGCGGACGGTGACCTTCAGCCGGGCCTCGGCGCCGGCCTCTTCTAGCAATTCGGGCTTGAGCTGGTTTTCCAGGAAATTGTCGGCCAGGCCCTGGTCGACCAGGATCTCGTCGAAGCTTTCGCCGAAACCGTCCTCGATCAGGGCGCAGGCGTCGTGGGCCCGCCACTTGGCGCGGTCAGGACCGAGATAGGCCGTCAGGGCCTTGTCGCCCCACGGGCAGTTCAGCGGCGAGACGATCGGCGAAAAGGCGCTGACCGACTTGAAGAGCTGCGGATTGCGCAGGGCGATGGTCAGGGCGCCGTGGCCGCCCATCGAGTGGCCGAAGATCCCCCGCCGCGCCGGATCCAGCGGGAAGGCGCCGTCGACGGCTTCCAGCAGGTCCTTGGTGACGTAGGAATACATGTTGAAATGCGGCGCCCACGGCTCTTGCGTGGCGTCGACATAGAAGCCCGCGCCCTGGCCCAGGTCGTAGGCCGGATCGTCGGCGACGCCTTCACCGCGCGGGCTGGTGTCGGGCGCGACGATGGCCACGCCGTGCCTGGCGGCCCAGGCATAGGCCCCGGCCTTGGTGGTGAAGTTGTCTTCCGTGCAGGTCAGGCCCGACAGCCAGACGAGATAGGGGAAAGGCCCCTCGCCGTCCGGAACCCAGACGCTGAACTTCATCGGCGTGCCGGTGCTGGCGCTGTCGTGCCGGCAGTAGCGCAGGGTCCCGCCTTGGGTGCGGTGGGTGGCGAGCGTTTCGACCATCTTCAACTCCTCCCCTCCCCTTGCGGGGAGGGGCTGGGGGTGGGGGAGCGGCGCAGGCGTCCAACACCGAGCCGCCCCCCTATCCGACCGCTTCGCGGCCACCTTTCCCCGCAAGGGGGAAAGGATCAAATCAGAACGTCACCACCGTCCGGATGCTTTCGCCCTTGTGCATCAGGTCGAAGGCCTCGTTGATGCGTTCCAGCGGCAGGACGTGGGTAATCATCGGGTCGATCTGGATCTTCCCGTCCATGTACCAGTCGACGATCTTGGGCGTGTCGGTACGGCCGCGAGCGCCCCCGAAGGCGGTGCCCTTCCAGACCCGGCCGGTGACCAGCTGGAACGGACGGGTGGCGATCTCCTTGCCGGCCTCGGCCACGCCGATGATGATGCTTTCACCCCAGCCGCGGTGGCAGGCTTCCAGCGCCTGCCGCATGACCGTGGTGTTGCCCGTGGCGTCGAAGGTGTAGTCGGCGCCGCCGTCGGTCAGGGCCACCAGGTGGGCGACCAGATCTCCCGAGACGTCCTTGGGATTGACGAAGTGGGTCATGCCGAATTTGCGGCCCCATTCCTCGCGGTCCGGGTTCAGGTCGACGCCGACGATCATGTTGGCGCCCACCAGCTTCAGGCCCTGGATGACGTTGAGGCCGATGCCGCCCAGGCCGAAGACGATGGCGTTGGCGCCCGGCTCGACCTTGGCGGTGTTGGTCACCGCGCCCACGCCCGTCGTCACGCCGCAGCCGCAGTAGCAGGCGGTCTTGAACGGGGCGTCCTTGCGGATGCGGGCCACGGCGATCTCGGGCAGCACGGTGTAGTTCGAGAAGGTCGAGCAGCCCATGTAGTGGTGGATGGTCTGGCCCTTGTAGGAGAAGCGGCTGGTGCCGTCCGGCATCAGGCCCTTGCCTTGCGTGGCGCGGATGGCCGTGCAGAGGTTGGTCTTGCCCGAGAGACAGCTTTTGCACTGGCGGCATTCGGGCGTGTAGAGCGGGATCACGTGGTCGCCGACCGCCAGGCTGGTGACGCCCGGGCCGACCTCGACCACCACGCCCGCGCCTTCGTGGCCCAGGATCGACGGGAACAGGCCTTCGCTGTCGAGGCCGTCCAGGGTGTAGGCGTCGGTGTGGCAGACGCCGGTGGCCTTGATCTCGATCAGGACCTCGCCGGCCTTGGGGCCTTCCAGGTCGACCTCGACGATCTCCAGCGGCTTCTTGGCTTCGAAAGCGACGGCGGCGCGGGTCTTCATGGCAGGCTCCGATGGGTTCTCGGTCCCTGTGGTACGCCGATGCGCGCCCGGCGATAATCCCTCACAAGGCAAAACATTGTTGCCATATAGGGACAATGAGCGCACCACCGCGCCATGAGCCGCTGGGACGGGATCGACGAGTTCGTGGCCACGGCCGAGGCCGAAAGCTTCTCGCAGGCCGCGCGGCGGCTGGGGCTTTCGACGTCCGGGGTCAGCCGCGAGGTGGCCCGGCTGGAGGAGCGGCTACAGACCCGCCTGCTCTATCGCACCACCCGCCGGGTCAGCCTGACCGACGCCGGCCGGGCCTTCCTGGCCCGCTGCCGCGACCTGATCCACGACCGCGACGAGGCCCTAGCCGCGGTCGGCGAGGAGGACGGCGAGGTCAAGGGTCTGCTGCGCATGACCTGTTCGTCGGCCTATGGCGAGCGCTACGTCGTGCCGGCGGTCAACGCCTTCGCCCTGGCCCACCCCAAGCTGTCGCTGCACATCGAGTTGGACGACACCGTGCGCGACATCGTCAGCGAGGGCTTCGATCTCGCCATCCGCTTCGGCCGCCTGACCGACAGCCGCCTGATCGCCAAGCGCCTGGCCTCGCGCACCCGCCGCCTGTGCGCCTCGCCCGACTACCTGGCGGGGGCCGGTACCCCGGCCGCCATCGCCGACCTCGAAACCCACGCCGGCGTGCTGGGCGCGGCCGATACCTGGCCGTTCCGGGAGGGCGAGCGCGAGATCGCGTTCAAGCCCCAGGGGCGCTTTCGCTGCAACAGCGGCCAGGCGGTGCTGGACGCCACCCTGCAGGGCCTGGGGATCTGCCAGCTGCCCAACTTCTACGTCGACCCGGCCATAGCCGACGGCCGGCTGGTTCCGCTGCTGGAGCACGCCAATCCCGCGGACGAGGGGGTCTGGGCCGTCTATCCGCATCTGCGCCTGCTGCCGGCCAAGGTGCGGCTGCTGGTGGAGCATCTGGAAGGCAACCTCGGATAACCTCCCTTCCCCCTTGATGGGGGAAAGTCGGGGATGGGGGTGGCAGCTGAGCCGGACGCCGTGCATGACGTCCACCGCCGCATTCACCCCCACCCCTGCCCCTCCCCCATCAAGGGGGAGAGGTCTCCAGTTTCGACTACAGCAGCTTGCGCAGGCTCAGGCGCACGGTCCGTCCCATGGCGTCCATGTAGTCCTCCTGATAGGCCTGGGGCGTGCGGCCCTGGTCGTCGCGGACCTGCTGCTTCTCGTCAAAGAGGTTGTCGACCGCCAGCGTCACGCGCGAGCCCTTCAGCCAGTCGTAGCGCTTCACCAGGTCCTTGCGCTGCCCCAGATCCGCAAAGCCCGACAGGCTGACCGTGGGGATGTCGGCGAAGAACAGGTCGTCGCCGCGCGGGCCGCCGTCGACCCAGGTGGCCGAGCGCCAGGCGCTGCGCAGGCCGCAGCCGACGCCGTCCTTGGCGAGATTGGCCTGCAGGTTGACCTCGTGGCGCGGCGTGCCGCCGCGACGCCCCAGCGAGGCGCCGTCCAGCAGGTCGAGCGGGGTCATGCCGTCGCGGATCACCACCTCGTCCTGCAATCGCCACAGGTGGTTCAGCGAAACGTTGAAGATCGCCTGTCCCGGCGGGCCGCCCGATCGAAGCAAGCCGCCCGGACCGCTGACCTGCATCCCGCCACCGCCGGGACGCGGCGCGCCTGCCGGCCGGGCGCCGGGCGCGGCGGGGGGCGGGCCGCCCCAGCGCAGATTGTAGTTCAGGCCCCAGCGCAGTTCCTGGCGGTCGGCATGGGCGAAGTTCACCGGCCGGGTGTCGACCGAGGTCAGGCGGCCCGTGGCGTCGCGCACGAAGCGGCTGGGGAAGGCCGCCTCCAGCTCCGGCGACACGGCCGGGAAGCTGGCGATCTGGTCCTCGACGCGGCTGGCCGTGTAGTTGCCCCACAGCGACAGCTCGCGCTTCTCGAACGGCCGGTAGTTGAAGCCCAGCTTCACGACCTGGCGGCTGTCGGCGCTCAGGTTGGGGTTGCCGCCCTCGATGCGGGTCACGTTGACCGTCTGGCTGGTGGCGAAGTCGTACATCGCCACGTTGGGCGTCAGCAGCACGGGATCGTTGACCTGCTGGGGCGAGGGCTCGCCCTCCTCGGTGCTGTAGTTCAGCGACAGGTTCATGCGCTTGACCGGCGACCACGACAGGCCGCCGCCGGCCGTCACCAGGCCGCCGATGTCGGAGAACTGCTCGTAGAGCACGTTGCCGTTCAGCGACACGCCGCCCAGGAAGCCCAGCACGCCGTCGCGCTCGGCGATCGGCGCGTCGGCGCTGGCCTGGATCGTGGCCCGGTCGCGGGTCAGGGTGCGCTGGGTGAAGACGCCCGACCGCACGCTCTCGGACTCGACCTTGCGGCTGTCGAGGCCGCCCTTGACCGTGGCGCGCAGACGGCCGGCCGGCAGCTCCGCCACCGTGCCGTTCATGGTCAACTCGGCCTTGGCGTTGGTGGTGATGGAGTCGGCGGTGTCCTGGGCGGCGTAGCGCAGCAGGCTGCGCGGGATCGGGCCGAACGGATTGACCTGCGGATCGCTGGCCGCCACGGCGGCGCGATAGGCCGTGGTGTCGAGCCCCCGGCCGGTGCGGGTGGCGCTGTCGGTCAGGTCGTAATTGCCGGTGAAGGTCCAGCGCCAGCCGGCCATCATGCCCAGCGCCGTCATCCCCGCCTCGAACTTGTCGGTGTCGGTCTTGCGGCGCAGGCCGTCGGGCACGTCGAGATAGCGATAGAGCGACACGTCCCGGTCGAACGGCGAGTAGGGGCTGTCGGCCTTCAGCGCCAGGTTCACGCCGGTCAGGCCGTTGAAGCTGACGCGGTTGGTGCTCTCGACATTGCCGCTGAAGGTCGTGGTCACGTTGCCCAGCGCGCCCAGCATCAGGTTGCGGGTGTAGGCGCCCTGGATCGCGCCCTCCTCGCCGCGGGCCAGCAGGGTGCGCGAGGCGGTCAGGTCGTCGGTCGCCGCCGTCCCGGCGCCGGCCACGAAGTCGGCCAGGCTGGGCGCGGCGCCCGCCGCCAGGGCCGGCACGGACGCCACCGTCACCACCGAACCCACGAGGGCCGACAAGGCCGGATCCAGCTCCGGGCCGGTCGGCGTACCGATATTGCCCTGGATGTCGTAGGGGGTGCTGCTGGTGCGGACGATGTCGCGCTCGGACTCGTAAAGCGGCGTTTCGCGGCGATAGCGGACGTTGACGGTCCAGCGGGCGTCGGCGTCGACTTTGAAGACGTTGGCCTTCTGCTCGTTGAAGGTGCGCCCGCCCTCGGTGGCGAAGCGGAACTCCTCCTCCAGGTTCAGCGAGCGGAAGTTCTTCTTCAGGATCAGGTTCACCACCCGCTGGTCGGCCCGGTAGCCATAGGCCAGCGCGGCTTCCTCACGCAGGATGTCCAAGCGTTGGACCGCCTCGGGCGGCAGGCCCGCGATCTCCTGAAAGCCCGAGATGCGCTGGCCGTTGACCAGCGTCACCGGCCCCTCGCCGCCGCGTCCGCGTGAGCTCACGGTCAGGGGTTCCAGCAGGGTCATCAGCTCGGCGACGCTGCCCGCGCCATAGGCCTTGATGGCTTCCTCGTCGAGCGAGATGTCCGGCTCGACCGGGCCCTCGGTCTTGCCGCGCGGCGCCGACTGCACGGTCACGCCCTCGACGACGGCGTCCTCGGCCTCGACGACGGGAATGAGGGCGGGCTTGAGGTCAGGGGCTTTCGCATCGGAGGCCTTGACCTCAAGAGCCTTGATCTCGGACGGCTTGGCCTCGGACGGCGGCGCCGTCCCGACCGCCACAGCCGCGGCGAAACCCTGCAGAAGCACGCCACCAAGCGCCATCGCCACGCCCCCTACCCTAAAGCCCCGGCGTTCAACCGCCGACTATCCCACAACCTGGACCATGGTTGCAGATTTTGGCTGGATAGCGGCGTTTGCGCCAGGGCGGAAATTAAAGCGGCGTAAGGTGGGAAACCGGTTACTGCGACGAGACTGGACGACGCCTTGCGCAAGGTGAGGACGCGCCTCAGTCCTCGCCCTGGTCCGCCGCCTTCTTCGCCAGCTTGGCCAGCACCCGGCCGCGCCCCTTCGACAGGGCGGTGATCACGCCGCGGAAGGTGCGGACCTCCTGGTCGGTCAGGCGGGCGCGGGCCAGCGGGACGCGCAGGTTGCGCACCATCGAGGGCCGCTTTTCCGGTGGATGGTAGAAGCCGGCCTTGTCGAGCTCGCCTTCCAGATGCTCGTAGAGACCCATCATCGCGGCCTGGTCGGCCGGCCCTTCGACGTTCAGCTCGAACTTCTTCCAGGGACGGTCGTCGACCGTCATCTTCCATTCGTAGGCGTTGATCGACACGGCCTGGGCGAGATTGAGCGAACGGAAGCGCTCGTCGATGGGGATCGAGACGATGGCCTGGCACAGGGCGATGTCGTCGGTCTCCAGCCCGGCGCGCTCGCCGCCGAACAGCAGGCCGACCTTGCGGCCCTGCTCGACTTCCTCGGCCAGGTGGCCGGCGGACTCGCGTGGGGTGTAGACCGGCAGGCGCGTCTCGCGGGGGCGGGCCGTGGTGGCGTAGACCAGATGCAGGTCGGCGATCGCCTCGGCCAGCGTGTCGAACACCTTGGCGTCGTCCAGCGGCCAGCTGGCGCCCGAGGCGCTGGCCCAGGCCCGCTCCTGCGGCCAGCCGTCGCGCGGATTGACCAGCCGCAGCTCGTAGAGACCGAAATTGGCCATGACCCGGGCGACCGAGCCGATGTTCTCGGCCAGTTGCGGGGCGTTGAGGATCACGCAAGGCGGCGTGCGGACGATTTCGCCCGAGGGGCTGGGGGAGGTCGTGTCGGCGGTCATGGCGTCCCTTTGCCGTCGAGCCACACTTTGACGCAAGTCCGAACCGTCATCTGGCGCGTTTAGCCTCCACTCACGCTTGGAGGCTTTCGAACCCGATGCATCGCCGCGCCCTGCTCGCCGCCCTCGCCATGCCCGCCCTGCCGGCGGCGCTGTCGGCCTGCCGCGAGCCGCCGCTGGCCGGCCAGGAGGACCCCACCTTCGACCACGAGACGATGAGCCACAAGCTAACCGCCATCGCCGAACGCGCCCGCCCCGGCGACCTGGGCGTGGCGGTGCAGGACCTGACCACCGCCCAGCGGGCCACGGTGGCCGGCGATCACCTGTTCCCGCTGGCCGGGATCTGGACGGCGGCGCTGGGGGCCGCGGTGCTGGCCGAGGTCGAGGCCAAGGCCCTGTCGCTGCGCGAGACGATCACGATTGAGGACGTCGACCTGTCGCCGCCGCCCAGCGGCGTCGCCGACGCCTGGCCCGGCCGCCGACGCTGGACGGTCGAGGAACTGCTGAAGCACGCCGTGGCGGGCGGCGACAACACCGCCGCCGACGTGCTGATGAAGCGCATCGGCGGTCCCGGCGCGGTCACCGCCTGGCTGGACCTGAAGAAGGTCGAGAACCTGCGGGTCGACCGCTACGCCCGCCAGCTGCTGCCCGAACAGACGGGCACGCAGTCCTTCCGGGCCGAATGGCGCGGCCAGGCCTGGCGCAAGGCGGTGCTGGCCACGCCCGAGACGAGCCGCCGCAGAGCCTGGCGTGACTATCTGGCAGACCCGCACGACTCCACGACGCCCCTGGCCGCCGTGCGCTTCCTCGAGGCCCTGAACCAGGGCGAACTGACCAGCCAGGAAAACCGCCGCCGACTGCTGCGGATGATGGAGGCCGCGGCCGGCGAGCGCCTGCGCCCTGCCCTGCCGGCCGGCGCGCGGCTGGCTGCGATCATCTCGGCCACACCGTGGGACCTCGGCCAGACCGCGGCCGACAACGTGCTGGCCATGATCCGCCTGAAAGACGGCCGACGCTTCGCCCTAGCGATCCTGCTCAAGGCCTCGCCGCTGGAGGAAGCCGACCGCGACGCCCTGATGCTGGATGTCATGCGGACGGTGCTGCAGGCGGCCGAGAAGGCGAGATAGGCGCCAAGCGAAAACCCCGCCCTTCGACAGGCTCAGGGTGAGGTTTTCTACTCGATCGCGCTCCCTGGTCCTCATCCTGAGCTTGTCGAAGGACGAGGACCACGCACCGCTCAGTGCGACGAAGACAGCTTCATCAGGACGAGGCCGCTGACGATCAGCACGGCGGCGACCACGCGCATGACGCTGAGCTGCTCGCCCAGCACCGCCACGCCGACCACGAAGGCGCCGACCGCGCCGATGCCGGTCCAGATGGTGTAGGCCGTGCCCAGCGGCAGCGATTTCATCGACAGCGACAGCAAGCCGAAGCTGGCGATCATGAAGACGATCGTGGCGATGCTCGGCCACGGCTTCGAGAAGCCTTCCGAGGCCTTCATGAAGAAGGCCCAGACCACTTCCAACAGGCCAGCGATGATGAGGAATATCCAAGCCATGACGGCGTCCCCTTGCAAGAACGCCGGGCCGTCCCGGACTTAAACCCGCCTCGATAGGCGGTGGAGGACGTGGCCTCGCTCGGTTGTGGCCGGTGAGATAGTCCCCGCCGCCTCAGCCTTCAAGCCTGGAAGCGACCTCGTGGGCGGCGGCGCGATGTCGCGCCGAGGCCAGGGCCTGGACCAGCAGGCCCGGATTGAGCGGCTTGGCCACGTGCAGGTCGGCCCCGGCGGCATGGGCCGCGGCGACGTGCTCGTCCATGGCGTTGGCGGTCAGCATGATGACCAGGATCGGGTCGGCGTCGGCCGCCGTCTCGCGGGCGCGCAATTCCCGGGTGGCGGTCAGGCCGTCCATCACCGGCATCTGCATGTCCATCAGCACCGCGTCGAACGGCTGGGCTTCCAAGGCCCGCAGCGCCGCCTCGCCGTCCTCGACCATGGTCAGGTCGACCCCGAACGGCTCCAGCACGATCTCGACCACCTTGCGGTTGCCCGGATGGTCCTCGGCCACCAGAACCCGCATGCCCTCCAGCGACACCGGGCCCTCGTCGTCGGCATGATCGTGGTCGAGGCTCTCGGTCGAGGGCTGCAGCGGCAGCTCGACGATGAAGGTCGCCCCGCGTCCGACCACCGCCCGCGCGTCGATCGATCCGCCCATCATCTCGGCCAGGGCCGCGCAGATCGAAAGCCCCAGCCCAGTGCCGCCGAACTGACGGGTGATCGACTGATCGGCCTGGACGAAGCGCTTGAACAATCGCTCGCGCACCGCGTCGTCGAAGCCGACGCCGGTGTCGCTGATGCTGAAGCGCACCAGTTCGCCCACCTTCTCCACCGACAGGTCGACACCGCCGACGCTGGTGAACTTCACCGCGTTGCCCAAGAGGTTCGACAGGATCTGGCTGATGCGGCCGGCGTCGCCGTCGTAGCGGCCGACGGCGTCCGGCGCGACCGACCACGAGAAGGCCAGGCCCTTGGCCTCGGCCGAGGCGCGGTGCAGCTCGGCCATGCCGGCCACCAGCCCCTCCAGGTCGAAGGGCGCGAAGGTCAGCTGGAACTCGCCGGCCTCGATCTTGGAGACATCGAGGATGTCGCCCAGCACCTGCTCGAGCAGTCGGCCCGACGAAGCCACCAGCGCCGCCAGTTCGCGCCGGCGGGCCGGATCATTCTCCTCGGCCAGGCGGTCGCCGACGGCGATGACCCCGTTCAGCGGCGTGCGCAGCTCGTGGCTCATGTTGGCCAGGAACACCGACTTGGCCTGGTTGGCCTTTTCCAGTTCGCGGGTGCGCTCGGCGACGCGCACCTCCAGCGAGCGCAGCAGGTCCTCGTGCACCTCCCGCTGCTTGCGAAGCGCGCGGGCCAGGGCGCCGATCTCGTCGCCGCGGGCCTCGATGCGGGCGGCCGCCTCGCCGTCGTCGGCGCGGTGGGCCTCGCCCAGGCCGCGCAGGGGCGCCACGACCTCGCGGGCCATCAGGCGGTAGAGCAGGAAAAGCTGGGCGACGACCCCGACCACGCCGAACAGCAGCACCCACGACGCCGTCTTGACCGCGTTCCAGACGATCTGGTCCGAACGGAAGGTCATCAGGAAGTACCAGTCGGGCTCCTTCATCCGGCCGTAGGCCACCACGCGGTCGCCGCTGCGGTCGCGCAGGGCCCCGACGTCGCCGCCGTGCTTGCGGATCTGGGCGACCAGGTCGGCCACCCGCTCGCGCGACTGCACCTTCGCCAGTTGGGCCGCGTCGACCACCCCGTCGGCGGCCAGGCCCGGCGCGGCGATCAGCTCGCCGTCGGACGAGACGATCATGTTCTGCCCGCCCGGCAGCGCGTCGCCGACCGCCCGCAGCAGGAAGGAATCCAGCGACAGGCTGGTGCCCCAGGCCCCGACATGCCGCTCACCGATGTCGAACGGGGTGACGCAGGCCGCGTTCAGCCCGCGGCCGCTGGGATTGGAGATCAGCTTGCGCAGCTTGGTGCACTTCATCACCCGCTGCCGATTGTTGGCCGGCAGGGTGAGTTGGCTCATCTCCTCCTTGGCGATGTCCAGGCTCGGCGGGGCCTCCTGGCGGTAATAGAGCAGCCGGTCCTTGCGCTTGGGCCCGAACATCACCAGCCGGGTCTGCGGCGTGAAGAAATAGAAGTTGTCGTAGTGGCCGATCTCGGTCTCGCCGGCGTTGGCGACCACCTCCATGGCCGCCACCATCAGCGCCTTGTCCTCGCGGGTCAGCTCCCGGGCCTGGGGCACGAAACCGCCGATGCCGTAGACGTAGTGATTGCCCGTGCGGCCGCCGTCATAGAGGCGCGAGGCCGTGCGCCGGGTGCCGTCGCCGAACTCGGGAAACAACAGGTCGAACTGGCCGTCGATGTCGGGCTCGATCTCGCGCAGTCGGCGCATCAGGGCCAGGCTGGCGGCGTCGTGCACCTTCACGAGGTCGGAGAACAATCGGTCCTCGGTCTTGACCCGCTCGCCGACATACTCGGCCAGATGCCGCATCTGGGTCTCGGCGGCGCTCTGCTGGACGAAGTAGAAGGTCACGGCCGTGACGAGGCCGGTCACGGCGATCGACACCAGGGCGGCGAAGGCCAGCAACCGCCGCGCCAAGGGCGACATCACGTCCGTATGACGCCACAGACCGTTCAAGCCGCTCCCCACTCTCGCCCCCACTTGGGACGTCCAGCACAGCCACAACCCATTAGGGCGCTGCGGGGTCCATGTCGCCTGCGGTGGAATGCCGCGCTCGACCATCGGACGTCGCACCACGCAGCCTTTCCCCAACGGCCGCAACAGTCTATAGGGCTCGCCGTCCGCGCCACGTTTCGGCCCTGTGCGCCGAGCGTCAGAGCGCGCCACCGCGAGAGGAAGACCCCGCAATGGCCAAGATCAAAGTCGCCAATCCCGTCGTCGACATGGACGGCGACGAAATGACCCGGATCATCTGGAAGCTCATCAAGGATAAGCTGATCTTCCCGTATCTGGACCTGGAACTGGACTACTACGACCTGTCGGTCGAGAACCGCGACGCCACCAACGACCAGGTGACGATCGACGCCGCCGAGGCCACCAAGAAGCACGGCGTGGCCGTGAAGTGCGCCACCATCACCCCCGACGAGCAGCGCGTCACCGAATTCAACCTCAAGAAGATGTGGAAGTCGCCGAACGGCACGATCCGCAACATCCTGGGCGGCGTGATCTTCCGTGAGCCGATCATCTGCCAGAACGTGCCGCGCCTGGTGCCGGGCTGGACCCAGCCGATCATCGTCGGCCGTCACGCCTTCGGCGACCAATACCGCGCCACCGACTTCAAGTTCCCCGGCAAGGGCACCCTGACGATCAAGTTCGTCGGCGAAGACGGCGAGACCATCGAGCACGAAGTCTACAAGGCTCCGGGTTCGGGCGTGGCCATGGCCATGTATAACATCGACGAGTCGATCCGCGAGTTCGCCCACGCCTCGTTCGCCTACGGCCTGAACCGCAAGTACCCGGTCTACCTGTCGACCAAGAACACGATCCTCAAGGCCTATGACGGCCGCTTCAAGGACCTGTTCCAAGAGGTCTACGACGAGCACTACGCCGAGCAGTTCAAGGCCCTGGGCATCCACTACGAACACCGCCTGATCGACGACATGGTCGCCTCGGCGCTGAAGTGGTCGGGCGGCTACGTCTGGGCCTGCAAGAACTACGACGGCGACGTGCAGTCGGACATCGTGGCTCAAGGCTTCGGCTCGCTGGGCCTGATGACCTCGGTGCTGATGACGCCGGACGGCAAGACCGTGGAAGCCGAAGCCGCCCACGGCACGGTGACCCGTCACTACCGCCAGCACCAGAAGGGCGAGTCGACCTCGACCAACTCGATCGCTTCGATCTTCGCCTGGACCCGTGGCCTGGCCCACCGCGCCAAGCTCGACGACAACGCCGAGCTGGCCAAGTTCGCCGCCACCCTGGAAAAGGTCTGCATCGACACCGTCGAAAGCGGCTTCATGACCAAGGACCTGGCCCTGCTCGTCGGCGACAAGCAAGGCTGGCTGACCACCGAAGGCTTCCTCGACAAGATCGACGAGAACCTGCAGAAGGCCATGGCCGCCTAAGGCGACCAACCTTCCGGTAAGGACGAAGGCCCTCCCCCGCGGGAGGGCCTTTTTCTTTGGCCCGACCGCGGAGCGGGGTGCTAAAGGCCCGCCCCACTCTCGAACTCAGGAAAGCCGGCGATGATCCAGCCCAGCGCGACCTTCAAGGACAACCTTCAGCAACTGCCGGCCATCGACGGCGTGGCGCGCGTCGACCTCGTCGACGCCGAAGGGACCGTGGTCGCCAGCATCGAGAACCAGCCGGGCAAGAAGGGCTCGGTCGCCGTCTACCAGTACCTGAAACAGACCTTCGGCGCCCTCGACGCCAAGGCCGCCGAGCACGGCCTGGCCGTCTTCGCCGAACACACGGCCGACGCCCGCGAAAACCCGGGCGCCCACCCCAATGTCGATCGCCTGATCGCCATCGCCGAGGGCGGCGCCCCGCTCGGCATTGAAGTCGTCGCCGGTTGACGCCGACGCCGCCCCGTTAGCGCTCGTGGCCGCATCGGGGCGGCGCCCGCCACGATCCTGACGCGCTGAAGTGCTCACCTGCACGCTGCGCCGGCGTCCCGGCGCCCGTGACGGACGCCCGATGCCACGACCGCTGATCGCCCCTCCGCGACGCCGCCCCTCGCGCGCGACGAAGCTGGCGGCCGGCCTGTTCAGCGTCGGGGCCCACGCGGCCGTGCTCGCGGCCGTGATGCTGTCCCAGGGCGAGCCGCGCCCGCCCGAACCCGAGCCGTTCGCGGTCGACCTCGTCCAGCCCCCGCCTCCGCCTCCCCCGCCGCCGGAACCCAAGCCGCCCGCGCCGGAACCGAAGCCGGATTCCAAGCCCGCGCGACCGCCCTCGCCCGCCCCGCCGAAGCCCGACCCGAAACCGCCGACCCGCACCGCCCGCCCGGCCGTGCGCCCGCCCGACGTCGAGCCCCTGCCCGCCACGCCCGCCGACACCACGATGATGGCCGCCGAGCTGGGCGAGGCCGAACTGGCCGGCGCCACCACGGTCGGCACGGGATCGGGGAACGGCTCGGGCGACGGCGCCAGCTGCGACATGGTCCGCCGGCTGCAGGCGGCGCTGCGCCGCAATCCCCGCGTCCGCAGCGCCCTGGCCTCGGCCCACGGCGAGGCCGCCGCCTCCGGCAAGGCGGTGCTGATCTGGAACGGCAAGTGGCTGCAGAGCCCCAACCAGGTCGGCCGCGGCCTGGCCGGCGTTCGCGAGGCGATCATCATGGAGGTCGGCTTCGCGCCGGCCGCCTGCCGCGCCGACCCGATGCGCGGCCTCGTCGTCGTCAGCCTCGCCGACGGCCCCGGCGCCCCACGCCTGGCCCTGGGCGACGCCTCCTGGCGCTGGTCGGACCTGCTGTTCGCGCCGGGGACAAGGCCGCCCTCTAGGGGATGACGACCTCGCCGTCTTCCTTGGTAAAGCCGGCGGGACGTTGATCCAGCAGGCCCAGCACCACCTCGGACGGCCGGCACAGGGCAACGCCCTTGGGCGTGGCCACGATCGGCCGGTTCACCAGGATCGGATCGGCGACCATGGCCTCGAGGATGCGCTCGTCGGACACGTCCGCGGCCAGTAGGCCCAACGCCTGCGCCGGCGTTCCCTTGTCGCGGATCAGGTCCCGCAACGGCAGGCCGGCCTGCTTGGCGAGGTCAACCAACTGCTCCCGCGTCCACCCGGCTTGCAGATATTCGACCACCGTTGGCGCGTAGCCGGCCGCCTCGACCATGGCCACGACGTTGCGCGAGGTGCCGCAGGCCGGATTGTGGAAGATGGTGATCGGAAAGTCGGTCATGATGCGGCCTCCGGTTTCAGCAGCCATCCGAACACCCCCGCCGCCAGCAGCGCGCCGACGATCTGGGCCAGGATGAAGGCGGGCGCGCCAGCGGGCGCGATGCCGGCGAAGGTGTCGGTCATCGCGCGAGCCAGCGTCACGGCCGGGTTGGCGAACGAAGTCGAGGCTGTGAACCAGTAGGCGGCGGTGATGTAGAGCCCCACCGCTATCGGCGTGCTCTCCGGCTTGAACCGGACGGTCCCGAGGATCGTGGCCAGCAGGCCGAAGGTCGCCACCAGCTCTGCGAACGCCTGGTCCAGGCCGGTCCGCGCCCTGGTCGAGACCTGGATGATCGCCTCGCCGAACATGGCGTGCGCCGCCCAGACGCCCAGAACCGCGCCGATGACCTGCACCAGCGGGTACAGGGCCGCATCCCGCCAGGACAGTTCCCGCCGCAGCGCCGCCACCAGGGTGACGACTGGGTTGAAGTGCGCGCCCGAGATCGGGCCGAACACGCCGATCAGCACGACCAGCGCAGCGCCCGTGGACAGGGTGTTGCCGAGCAGCGCGATGGCGACGTTGCCGCCCGCCAGCCGCGCGCCCATGATCCCCGAGCCGACCACTACAGCCAGCAGCAGGGCAGAGCCCAGCCCTTCGGCGACGAGGCGACGGCGCAGGTCGAAACCGACCATGGTCATTTCGGCGCGCAGGCCGGGCCGCAGCCCTCGACGCGGGCCAGGACGGCGGTCAGGGGCGAACAGATCTCAGGCGCGCCGTTGCAGCAGTCCTCCATCAGGAAGCCCAGCAGGCCGCTCATCGCGCCGTAGTCGGCCGAGTAGATGATCGAGCGCCCCTCGCGCCGCGACACGATCAGGCCGGCATGCGCCAGGATGTTCAGATTGGCCGACAGGCTGTTGGGCAGCACGTCCAGCGCCCGCGCGATCTGGCCGGCCGCCACGCCCTGCGGTCCGGCCTTCACCAGCAGGCGGAAAATCGCCAGGCGCCCGTCGTGGCCCAGGGCCGAGAGCATGTTGACAGCGGACATAGATTCCATATTTCCATTATTCTCGAAATATAAGATTTTGAAAAGCCCCTGGAGACGCCCGTGACAAAGTTCCCCGCCCTCGACGCCCCGTTCCTTTCCAGGATCGACGCCGGTCGCCTGGAACCGTCAGGTCACGCGTTGCATCCGCCGCGCATCCTGCTGCTCTACGGATCACTGCGGGAACGCTCGTTCAGCCGGCTGCTGGTCGAGGAGGCCGCCCGCATCCTGCAGGCCCTGGGTTGCGAGACCCGCATCTTCGACCCGCGCGACCTGCCCCTGCCCGACGCCACGGGCCCCGATCACCCCAAGGTCCAGGAACTGCGCACCCTGTCGGAATGGTCGGAAGGCCAGGTCTGGTGCAGCCCCGAGAGGCATGGGGCGATCACCGGGGTGTTCAAGTCGCAGATCGACTGGATTCCGCTGGAGATCGGCAGCGTGCGCCCCACCCAGGGCAAGACCCTGGCGGTCATGCAGGTCAGCGGCGGCTCCCAGTCGTTCAACGCGGTCAACACCCTGCGCCTGCTGGGCCGCTGGATGCGGATGATCACGATCCCCAACCAATCGTCGGTCGCCATGGCCTACAAGGAGTTCGACGAGAACGATCGCATGAAGCCGTCCAGCTATTACGACCGGGTCGTCGACGTCATGGAAGAACTGGTGAAGTTCACCCTGCTGACCCGCGACCGCGCCGACTACCTCGTCGACCGCTACAGCGAGCGCAAGGCCGGCGGCCGCATCGCCGAACACGCGGCGCTGGCCGCCGAGGCCATGCGCCACGAGACGGCCTAGTTCCCCTGCGCTGGCTTCGGCCAGGGACCGACCATCTCGACCACCCGGCCCGCGCCCTCGGCGCCGCCCAGCGGCTCGGTGAAGGCGCGCGAATCGATGAACTGCAGGCCCATCTGGCCGTCGCCCTGCCAGACCATGCGGGTCAGATGGATCATGCGGCGGGCCGGATCGACCAGGTGCAGGATCTCAGGCGGCGTGGCGAACTCCGGCGCGGCGATGCGCGCCCCGCCCTTGGCGATGTCGATCAGCCGGCAACGCAGGGGCTCGCCGCCCACCACGAGGTAGGCTTTGCGAGAGGCGGGATAGCGTCGGTAGGCGCGCTTTTCCATTCCCTGGACTTCGATCTGGGTCATCGCGGCGATCCTAAACCCGACTCGGGCCAAACGGCCGCGCAATCGTGCACGGGACGTCGCGGGAGACCCTAGGGGGCGTCGCGAAGACCGGGCAAGACGTGAGCCCGCTTCCGTCCCCAGGAAGGCGGCTCGGTGTTCAATCCTGACCCAGAATGGGTCGGCCAAGGCCGTTCAAGCCAGCTTCGAGTGTTTCCGCGAATAGCCGAAATAGATCACGCAGGCGGCCGCCGCCCAGACGCCGAACAGGGCGAAGGTGTCCCACGGCAGGCCGATGATCAGGTAGCCGCAGAAGGCCACGCTGGCGATCGGCAGCACCGGATAGAGCGGAACCTTGTAGCCGCGCGGCAGGTCGGGCCGGGTGCGGCGCAGGACGATCACCCCGGCCGAGACGATGGCGAAGGCGATCAGCGTGCCCATGCTGGTCAGGTTGACCAGCACGTCCAGCGGCACGAAGGCGGCCAGAAAGGCGATGAAGGCCGCGACGATGGCGGTGTTCCAGGTGGGGACCCGAGTGCGCGGGTCGGTCTTCTGGAAGATACGTGGCAAGAGGCCGTCGCGGCTCATGGCGAACAGGATCCGGGTCTGGCCGTACATGACCACCAGCGTGACGCTGAAGATCGAGATGATCGCGCCCAGGCACAGCACCAGCGAGGTCCAGCCCGCGCCGGTCAGGTTGCGCAGGATCACCGCCAGGCCCGCCTCCTGGCCCGCGAAGGCGGTCCAGGGCTGAGCGCCGACGGCGGCGATCGCCACCAGCACATAGACGGCGGTGACGATCAGCAGGCTCAGCACCACGCCCAGCGGCAGGTTGCGGCGCGGGTTCTTGACCTCGTCGCCGGCGGTCGAGACCGCGTCGATGCCGATGTAGGAGAAGAAGATCGAAGAGGCCGCAGCCCCGATGCCGGCCACGCCCATCGGGGCGAACGGCGTCAGGTTCTCGGAGTTGAAGCCGGTGAAGGCGATGACCACGAAGAACAGCAGCACCAAGAGCTTGGCCACCACCAGCACGGCGTTGATCGTGGTCGACTCCTTGGCCCCGCGCAGCAGCAGCACCATGCACGAGCCCACCAGCACCACGGCCGGCAGGTTGAACACGCCGCCCGCGCCAGGCGGCTTGGCCAGGGCGTCGGGCAGGTGCCAGCTGAACAGGTCGACGAACAGCTCGTTCAGGTACTGGCCCCAGCCCACGGCGATCGCCGAGGCCGAGACGGCGTACTCGAGCAGCAGGCAGGCGCCGACGAGGAAGGCCACGAACTCGCCCAGCGTTGCGTAGGCGTAGGAATAGGAGGAGCCGGAGACCGGGATGGTCGAGCCCAGTTCGGCGTAGCACAGCGCCGTCAGGGCCGCGGTGATCCCGGCGATGACGAACGAGACGATGACCGCCGGACCGGCCAGGGGCACGGCCGTGGTCAGGGCCACGAAGATGCCGGTGCCGATGGTGGCGCCGACGCCCAGCATGGTCAGCTGGAACAGACCGATCGAGCGCTCAAGTTCGTGCGGCAGCTCGTTGGGATTGTCGTCGCCCTCGGCCGCGATCGCCCCCACGGGCTTGCAGCGGAAAAGATCGGCGATGCGCGAGCCGGCCATGGGCGCTCCGGGAATTCCTCAGGGGCGGCGAAGGCTTAAGGCCGCGCCGTAAGCGGCGACCCCTTAAAGCGGCCAAGCCCTCCGGGAAAGCGGATTCCACTCGTGGAACCCTTGGCGCGCGAACGCCCTTGCAGTGGGGGCATGAATGCCCATTCTAGGCGGCGTTAACCGTGCGGGGGCGCAATGACTTTGCAGAAGCGGATCTGGGACCTGCTGGTCCTGGCGATCTTCATATTCGCCGCCGCCTTCGCCACAGCGCCCTGGTTCGCCTTCCGCGCCCTGAAGGCCGCGGCCCAGTACGAAGACGTGCAGGCGCTGGGCGAACTGGTCGACTTTCCGGTCGTCCGCCGCAGCCTGACCGGCCAGCTGGACGAGGAAGCCCCCGCCGCCAAGCCCGAGGCCCCGTCGCTGTGGACCAACCCGATGGGCGTCTTCAAGCGCGCCATCGAGCCGATCGCCCCGCCCGAACCCAAGGTCGACCGCTACCTCACCGTACAGGGCCTGTCGGCCCTGACCCGCGGCTACGCCCCTGGCGCGGCCCCGCCGCCGGCCGTCCGGCCCGAGACGGCGCTGGGCCGCATGCAGGCCGTCGTGCGCGGTCCCTACCCGACCATCGCCTACTGGGACCCCAACCGCGTACGCATCGCCGTGCGCCGCCCCGGCGACAAGACCAAGGCCACGATCTTCACCTTCCAGCGCCGCGAGCTGTTCGTCTGGAAGCTGGTGCACATCCGCCTCCCGGCCGACGAGCGGTAGGACCCCGAGACCTCAGCCCACGTACGCGCCACGCAGCTGGTGCAGCAGCTTGTTGGCCGCCCCCTTCGACGCCTCGGGACCGGCGTTGCTGGCCGTGATGATCGCTGTCCCGCGTCCCGGCGCCAGCATGATCACCTCGTGCCACATGGTGTTGGAGCCCTCATGGACCAGCAGCGGCCCACGGCTCCACGGCTGGCTGGGCACGACCAGCCAACCCAGCGCATAGATCGCGTCGCCGACCGGCGTGGTCATGTGCTTGATGCTGTCGGCGCTGAGGAAGGCGTTGTCCTTCAGGAACAGCCGCGCGAAGCGGGCGTGGTCGGCAAGGCTCATGTGCACCGTGCCGGCCGGCCCCATGGCGAGCGGATTGTCGGACGGACCGGCCGGATCGACCGGCGTGAGTCCGCCGCCCGGCTTGGGCAGATGGCCCCAAGGCGCGGCGCCCTTCGGCGCGCCGAACCCAGCCGTGGTGATCCCCAGGGGCTTGAAGAGCTGGGCGTCGATCACCTGCTCCCAGGGCTTGCCGGTGATCGTCTCGATCGCGGAGCCGACAAGCATGTAGTTGAGGTTGGAATATTCGTACTTCCCGGGCTTGGCGGCGGGCGGCGCGGCCAGGATCTGAGCGGCCAGCTCGGCCCGCTGCACGGGCAGCGGCCGCTTGTCGGCATGGGCGCGCGCCAGCCAGCCGCCGGCCATCACCGGCTTGTCGCTGATCCCCGAGACGTGGCTCATCAGCCGCTCGACCGTGGTCTCGCTCCATGCAGGGTCCAGCTTCACGCCCGGAAACAGCGAACCAAGACTCGTCCCCCACTTGGCCTTGCCGGCCTCGACCAGACGGGCATAGACGGCGGCGGTCATGGCCTTGGTGTTGGAACCGATGTGCCAGGGGTCCGAGCTCTCGACGAGGTCGGGCTCGCCCACACGCCGCACCCCGGCCTGCTTCTGCACGATCACCTTTTCCGGATCGGTGACCAGGCCCGCCACCGCTGGCGCGCCCGTCTCGGTCAGCACCGCGGCGGGATCGACCGTCGGCAGGGCCATGATCTGCCGGGCCAGCGCCGCCGACGGCGCGCTGCCGGCCACGGCGGCGAGGGTGAGCAGGCGACGACGATGCAGCATGGAAACGACCCTCACTTGCAATGAAGCGTCACTTCAACCGCATGCTTGGGACGGCCGCAACTGAAAGTTATGTAAGTAGAAGATCCGCGGCGGCCTCTAGCCCGCTCCTCGCAGAAGCGGATGCGGTTGTCGAAGGGGTCGTGCACCTGCAGCACGTCGCCCCACGGCTTCGCCTCGACGCCCGGCCGGCCGTAGCCGTAGTTCTTGCCGATCAGCTCGACCTGGTGTGCATGGATGGCCCGAGCCGGGCGCGCAACGCTGTCACCGAACCTTCAAAGACCGCTGCTAGGCACCGGCCATCGCCCGGAGCGGCTTGGCGTCAGCCACGTTCCGGATGGTCTGGGGGAAGCCGTCATGAAATCGTTCGCCTGCGCCGCCTCGCTGCTGGCCCTGTCGCTCGCCGCGCCGGCCTTCGCCGCGCCCGCCGTCTACCTGACGCCCGACACGGCCAGCCCGAAGGCGGTAACCCTCGGCGGGGCCAGCTTCGTCAACCACGGCCTGGTCGGCGCCGGCCGGCTGGCGGCCAACACCCGCGACTTCCGGGGCGACACCCTCGGCTCGTTCTCGGGCATGGCCGTGACCGAATGGCGCCGTACTGCCGACGGGGCCTATGCAGGCAAGCTTCTGACCCTGCCCGACCGCGGCCCCAACGGGGTCGGCACAGTGGCCGGCACCACGCCTTACGACAATCGCGTCCATGCCTTCGACCTGGTCTTCCGGCCGCTGACCGACGGGGCCTCGGGCGGCGCCGAGCAACTGACCCTGACGCCGACCGGCGGCTTCCTGCTGAAGGACGACAAGGGCCACGCCTTCACCGGCATGGATCCGGGCGACGGCGTCGTGTTCTGCGACCAGGCCGCCTGCCCCAGCGCCCTGACCGGCCCCGGCGGCTTCCGCATCAGTCTCGACGGCGAAGCCCTGGCCCGGCTGGCGGACGGCGGCTTCTATGTCGGCGACGAATACGCGGCCAACATCTACCGCTTTGACGCCCACGGCGCCCTGAGAGGCGTCATCGCGCCGGTGGCGGCCGTGTCGCCCCGCAAGGACGGCCGACCGGCCCTGTCCAGCGAGGTCAAGCCCCAGTCCGGCCGCCGTCCGAACCAGGGCTTCGAGGGCGTGGCGGTCTCGCCCGACGGCAAGCGCCTCTTCGCCCTGCTGCAGAGCGCAGCCGTGCAGGACAGCGGCGACGGCGACGCCGAGCGCGCCGTCAGCCGCCTGTTCGTCTACGACATCGAGAAGGATCCGACGCCCGCCGCCCCGATCGCCGAATACGCGCTCGAACTACCGGTGCTGCGGACCAAGGGCGACGGAGGCGCGCCTGACAAGGTGGCCGCCCAGTCCGAGCTGCTGGCGCTTTCCGACCACCAGTTCCTGGTTCTGGCCCGCGACGGCGCGGGCCTGGGATCCGGCTCGGCCAGGCCCACCGTCTATCGCTCGGTGCTGCTGGTCGACACCGCCCTCGCCACCAACCTCGCCGGCGCCGGGAACGACGCGGCGGGCGCGGCCATCGCCCCCGGCGGCGTGCTGGCCCAGGGCGTGGTCCCCGCCAGCCAGGCCCAGCTCGTCAACCTCGCCGACCGCCCGGACCTGGCCCGCGTCGGCGTCAACCTCGACAATGCGACGCCCAACGCGGCCACCCTGCCCGAGAAGCTGGAATCCATGGCCATCGTCCCGGTCCTCGACCCGGCCACGCCCAACGACGTCTTCCTGCTGGTCGGCAGCGACAACGACTTCCAGACCGCCCGGGGCCAGGTCGGCGAGATGGCCTTCGACGCCGCCCCCAAGACGCCCGAAGGCGCGCCGGGCGCCGACAACGACAGCCTGGTGCTGGTCTACCGCCTGACCCTTCCGGCCGACCTCGCCGCCCAGCGCCGCTTTTGACCCCGGCGCGAAGGCGGTGCTATCCAGCGACCCGCGTTTTTCGCTAAGGCCCCTGCGCATGACCCTTCCTCCGCCCGCCAAGGCGTATCCGGCGTGATCGCCCTGACGCTGGAGGTGCTGGCGCGCGCCCTGCCGTTCTTCCTGCTGGTCGGCGCGGGCGTGACCCTGGCGCGGCTGATGCTGCTGGACGGCCGCATGGCGCAGGGGCTGTCGGCCTATGTCTACTGGATCGGCTTTCCGGCCCTGCTGGTGCATTCCCTCTCGCGGATGGGCCGGCCCGATCACGACCTGACCCTGGGCCTGGCCGCCTATGCCGGCTGCCTCGTGGCGATCATGGCGCTGATGGTCGGCGTCGGCCTCGTCCTGCGCTGGAACCGGGGCGAGCGCGCCGGCGCGGCCATGGCCGCCGGCGTCGGCAACAGCGCGTTCCTGGGCCTGCCCGTGGCGGCGGCCGTGTTCGGACCGGAGGTCGCCCGCGTCGGCGCCGGCATGGTCGCCATCGACTTCGTGCTGGCCACCGCCCTTGGCGTGGCCCTGCTGGGCTGGGCCGGCGGACGCTCGGTGTGGCGCTCGACGATGCAGGCGTTCCGCAACCCGATCGTCGCCGCCGCCCTGTTCGGCACGGCCCTGGCCCTGCTGGGCCTGCAGCTGCCCGGCGTGCTCGACCGCGCGGTGGGCGCGGCCGCCGCCTCGGGCAGCCCGGTGGCCCTTGTGGCGCTGGGCGTGGTGCTGGGCCTGCCGGCCGAGGCCGACGCGGCCCCGCCGCGCTGGAGCCCGGTGGCGCTCGCCGCGATCGCCAAGCTGCTGGTGCTGCCGATCCTGGTCTGGTTCGTGGTCGGACTGACGCCTGCGCCCGCAACCTTCCACCTGGCCGCCACCCTGCTGGCGGCGACCCCGACGGCGGTCAACGTCTTCATCCAGACCCGCGCCTACGGCGTCTTCGCCCGCGGCGGCGCCCGCACCGTCGCGCTCACCACCGCCATCGCCTGCATCACCCTGTCGGCCGTGGCGGTGTGGCTGAAGGCCTGAACGCCCGTCAGCCCACCATGAACATGACGTTGGCCGTCTCGGTGTCGCCCCATTCGGCGCAGTCGGACGTGCCCAGGATCGTGACCTGCTTGCCCAGCGAGTAGGCGGTCAGCAGGAACGACAGCTTAGCCTGCCCCTGCGGCGTCGCGGCCGAGAACACCCAGACCGTGCTGGCCTGGGTCTGGCAGGCCGGCGGCGCCTCGCGGCCGCCCGAATGATGGAAGCTGACGATCCCCGCGCCATTGATGGCGATGTTGGAGATCGAGCCGGCCGTGGCGTTGCTCGCCGACGCGCTCGAGGCCATCGCCATGGCTGCCAGAAAGGCGGCGATACCGGGGAACTTCATTTACGATCTCCAGGCTGCACGAAATTGCGGGCGCAACCTAGAGAACATGTTCATCCGCGTCCACGGCTTAGCTTGGCGCGCCGCGACTGTTTCGCCGCCCCAGCCGCGCCAGCCATGGCTGGGTCGGATAGGCGATCGAGCCGGCGACGCTGAGGGCTATGGTCGTGCCCTTGCCCGAGGCGCTCTCGATGGCCAGCTGGGCGCCCATCTTGCCGGCCCGTTCGTGCATGCCGAGCAGACCGTAGTGACCCTCGCGGCTGGCCCAGGCCATGCGGTTGGCACCGATGCCCACCCCGTCGTCGCGGATCGTCACCTGCAACTGCCGCACCCCGTACGAGACCTTGACCAGCACCTGATTGGCCTTGGCGTGGCGGGCGGCGTTGAACAGCGCCTCGCCGGCGATGCGGACGATCTCTTCCTGCACCAGCGGCTGCACCGGACGCGGCGTCCCCTCCGCGACCAGCTCGACCTTCACCCCGGTCTCGAACGGCTGCTCGGCCATCAGCTCGCGTAGCACGATGTCGAGCCGCCGCACCTCGGCCCCGCGCAGGTCGCGCACCCGGTCGCGCCCCTCGACCAGCATCTGGTCGGCGCGATCGAGGGCCTGGTTGATCACGTCCTTGGCCGGCAGGTCGTCGGGGATCTGGTAGGCCACCGACTGGAACCGCATGATCAGCCCCTGCACGCTCTGCAGCAGGGTGTCGTGCAGTTCGCGGGCGATGCGCTCGCGCTCGGCCGCGCGTTGCTCCAGGCGGTCCTTGATCTGGGCGGCGACCCGCCGCAGGCGCAGGGCATAGACACCCCACAGCGCCAGGGCCACGGCCAGCACGCAGGCGGCGCGGAACCACCAGGTCTCCACCAGTGTCGGCGGGATCTCGACGGTCAGGGTCGCGCCCTGCTCGTTCCACACGCCGTCGCTGTTGGCCGCCTTCACCCGGAAATGGAAAGTCCCCGGGTGCAGGTTGTCGTAGATCACCTCGCGCCGGTCGCCCGCCTCGACCCAGTCCCTGTCGACGCCCTCCAGCCGGTACTGAAAGCGCACGCGGTCGGGCGCGGGGAAGCTGAGCGCCGTGTAGTGGATGCGCAGGCCGCGCGTGCCGGCCGGCAGCCGCAGGACGCTGGGATCGCGGAAATGCTGGTCGCCGACCATGACCGCGCGGATCGCCACCGGCGGCGGCAAGGTGTTGACGCTCAGCCGCGCGGGATCGACGACCACGACGTTGCGGCGGGTCAGGATCCAGATCCGGCCGTCGCCGCCGGCGGTGATCTGCTGGCCCGGCGACTTCTGGACGAAGCTGTTGAGGCCGTCACGGAAGTCGAACACCCGTCGCGGCAAGGGCGCGCCAGGTCGGTCCAGGGCCCGGTCGAGATCGGACGAGCGCATGCGCACCACGCCCGCGTCGCCGATCGTCCAGGTGTCGCCGGCCGAGGTCTGGACCAGGCCGTTGACCGACGCCAGCCACGGATAGCGTTCGGCGTCGAGGCTCGCGGTGGCCCCGCCGCGAAGCCGGGCCAGGCCCTGGCCGCCGCTGAGATAGAGCGCCTCCCGGCCCGGCAGCAGGCCCTCGATCTCGCCGATCGCAAAGCGCGCCTTGTGGATCGGCTCGAACGGCGCAGGCCCCCGCAGCGTCGGGGCGTTGCGGAACAGGATCGCCGCCCGGCCGTCGGCCTGGAGCGCGGCGTTGGAGGCGATGCCGACATCGCCAGGCCAGCGGTTCCAGGCGCCGCCCTCGCGCCAGTAGAGGCCTTTGTCGAGGGCGGCCATCCACAGGCGGCCGTCCTCGTCCTCGGCGCAGCCATAGGCGCTGGCCTCGGCGGGCTTGGCGAAGGTCTCGACCTTGCCGCCACGCACCCGCAGCACGGTGTCGCGCAGCGTCACCCAGACCGCGTCACCCGCCGCCGCGCACAGCGAGCCCGCCGACCAGTCGGTCTTCAGGACGGGCTTGGGCGCCTGGCCCGGCGAGATGGCGTAGAGGGTGTGGGCGTCGGCGATCCACACCTTGCCGTCGGCCGTCGACGTCATCCGATAGCCGCGCGCGGAATTGGCCGGGATGGCCTGTTCGACGGTCACCGCCGCCGGCCGCATCATGTCCAGGCCCAGTTCGGTGCCGAACCAGATATTGCCCTCGCGGTCCTCGAACACCGCGTGGGTCTGGTCGGAAGTCAGGCCGTGCACGGCCTTGTAGGACTGGATGCGCAGGGCGCCGGCGTCGGCGCTGCGGGCCGCCACGCCCGGCGCCGGGATATGCACGACGCCGTCGGTCCAGGTCGCGCCCCACAGGTCGCCCTTGCGGTCGAACAGGATCCGCGAGGCGCCCACCTCGTCGCGGCGCGGATAGGCCCGGGTCAGGGACGAGGCCGCCGGGGCCTCGCCGCGCATCAGGCGCGTGCTGACGGTGTCCGACAGCCAAAGCCGCCCCAGGGCGTCCTCGGCCAGGCTGGCCCGGCGGGCGATCTTGGCCCCGGTCGGCGAAAAGCGCGTCTCGCCCGGCGCGCGGCGCAGCACGGTGCTGGTCAGCACCAGCCACTGCACGCCGTCGCGATCGAAGAAGACCTGCCAGATCTCCTGCTCGGGAAGACCCGCTTCGGGGCCGAATTCCTGCCAGCGGCCGTCATGCCAGCGGGCCAGCGTGGCGCGCTTGCGACCGCCCCGGGCGACCCAGATTCCTCCCTCGCGGTCCTCGGCCAGGCTCGTGACCTCGCGCGAGGGATCGGGCATGCGGGCGTCGATCAGCCGTCCGTCGCGATAGACCGCCACCCCGCCGCTGCGGCCAAGGCCCACCCACAGCGCGCCCGAACGCGCGCCCAGCACCTGCGAGACGTTCAGCCGCCCGGGCTTGGGCCCGTCGCGCTGGATGGGCTCGAAGCCCACGCCGTCGAAGCGGAACAGGCCATCGACGCTGCCGATCCACAGATAGCCGTCCTTCGACTGGCCGATGGTGTTGACCCGGCTGGGGGCGCCGCCCTCGATCGACCAGCTGACGCGCTTGTATTCGGCCAGGGGCTCGAGCGCCGGCGCGGCCGCCGCCGTGCCGGCCAGCGCCAGGGCGAGCGCCGCCCCCGCCAGTTCGCTCCGGAGCCCCCCCGCCCGGCTCAAAGGTCGATGATGCCGCGCTTGGCGGCGACGGTCACCGCGTGGGTCCGGTCGTTCACATAGAGCTTGGCGAAGATGCTCTTGATGTTCGACTTGATGGTGTCTTCCGACAGGTTCAGCTCGCGGGCGATATGCTTGTTGGAATTGCCGTTGGCGATCAGCTGCAGGACGGTGATCTCGCGGGCGTTCAGCGACTCGTCGATGGCGTGGATGGCGATGCGTTCGGCCACCTCGGCCTGCAGGTGGCGACGGCCGGCGTGGACGCCGCGAATGGCGTCCAGCAGGTCGCGGCGCAGGCTGCTCTTCAAGAGATAGCCCGCCGCCCCGGCCCGCAGCGCGTGCAGGGCCTGGGCGTCGCCGGTGAAGGTGGTCAGCACGATGATCCGCGCCTCGGGGTGCGCGCGACGGATGGTCTCGATGGCCACGACGCCGTTGCCGGGCATCTGCAGGTCCATCAGGGTGATGTCGGGGCGCAGCCGCTCCCAGCCGGCGATCGCCTCGTCGCCGGTGGCCGCCTCGCCCACCACCACCATGTCTGACTGGGTTTCAAGCACCGCGATCACCCCCTCGCGCAGCATGGGGTGGTCGTCGGCGATCAGCACGCGGATACGGTCGTCGCCGGCCTCGATGCTGGCGGGGTGTTGGTTCATTCGGCGACGTCCGGGGACCGGTCCTTGCGCATGGGACTCGTACAGTTGGCCTGTTCCGCAAGCCGAGACCATACACGAAAGCGGCGCACGATTACCCTTTCGGGGCTTGACCCGAAAGGGCCGCCCGTCCGTTGGCCAGGGCCCAGTCGAGGGCGAAGTCGGCGACGTCCTCCCAGCCCGGCTCGTTGCACAGCCAGTGCGACCGGCCCGAGAAGCACTGCAGGTCGGTGCGCGAGGCGGCGCGGCGCTGGTGGCGGGCTGCGGCGGCGACCATGGCCGGCGGGGCCATGCGGTCCTGGTCGCCGGCGATCAGCAGCAGCGGCGGACGGCGGCGGGCGGCCCGCGTCGCGCTGCTCCCCGGTCCCAGCAGGGCCTGGCGCACCACGCGGGCGGGGGCCGGAACGACGTGCTCGGCATAGGCCTGGCGGCGCTCGGCCTCGGCCAGGGTCGGGGCGAAGAGCTCGGCGAAGCCCTCCGGCGAAAGCGGTGTCGCACCACTCCAGCGCGCCAGCAGGCGCCGCAGCGCCCAGGCCGCGCGCGGACGGGCCAGCAGGCCCAGCGGCGGCGTCGAGGCGATGGCCACCCCGCAGGCGCCGCAGCCCCCGTCGAGCAGGCGCTGCACGATCAGCCCGCCCAGGCCGTGGCCGATCAGGATCGGCGGCTCGACCATGGCCACCGCGTGGGCGGCATGGGCTTCGACCACGGCGTCGAGCGTCAGGCGGCCCAGCAGGCGGGGCGACAGGCCGCGTAGCTCATCGACAGGCGCGTCCAGCATCGGCCAGGCCGGCGCGACCACCGTCAGCCCCCGCGCCTCGTAGCGGGTCTTGAAACGGTCCCAGGCGCGCGGCGTCAGCCAGGCGCCGTGGATAAGCATGACGGCGGCGGTCACTGGTCTTGTCTCTCCGTTCAGCCGACGGCGGCCGTCGGCCACTCGGCCTCGGTCTCGACGGCCTCGGACGCCCCGCCGCTCAAGCGGCGCCAGACGCTGGGCGACATCCCCTCGAAGCGGCGGAACATCCGGCAGAAATGAGCCTGGTCCGACAGGCCGCAGGCCAGGGCGATGGCGGCCAGGGAATCGCCGCTCTCCAGCATCATGGTCTTGGAGCGGGCGATGCGGCGGCGGTTCACATAGGCCTTGGGCGCGTCGCCGAAGCTGATGCGGAAGGCGCGCGAGAAGTGGCTGGGGCTGAGCCGGGCGGCCGCCGCCATCTCGGCGCTGGAGATCCGGCCGGCCAGGCGCGCCTCGACCAGGGCCTTGATCCGCAGCACCTGCCAGGGCGCCAGCCCCCCGCGCTGCATCACCGGCGCGGCGAAGGCCTTGGGCTCGGACGCCGGCGCCGCGTCGATCTGCGGCAGCAGGCGCACGGCAACGGCGATGCAGCGCTCCGCGTCGGCCGGATCGGTGGTCAGGGCGTGACGCGCCTGCATCAGCAGCAGGCGGATCTGGTCCCTGGCGGGCTCCGGGGCGAGGTCTGGGCCGGGTACTGGGGCCGGTTCGGAAACGCGGGTCGACACGGTCTGGAGTTGCATCGTCGCTCTCTTCGGCTGGTCTTCGGCGCGCCGGCGCGAGGACGGCGTGTAGCGAAGTTCAACCAAGGGGAGCCCTGCCGCCATTCCCGCCCGGGTGAACCTCGCCTACCCAGGAGGGTGAAGCCGCAGGCCCGAATGGGAGCGTTACCCGCGCTGGCTGCGGGCCTCGGCGGAGAACAGCGACAGGAAGGCCAGCACGGCCGAGACCGAGAACGCCCACGTCCCGCCGAACGCGAAGGCCAACGCGCCCAGGCCGCAGCCGGCCGCGAACAGGCCCACGGCCGCCGACAGCTTCCTGATCCGCGCCACCGAGGCGCCCCGGTCCGGTCCGCCGCCGCGGATCAGTTCGGCGACGTCGAGCATGATCTGGGTGGTCGAGCCGGTCATCAGGGTGGTCGGCGGCGCGGTCGGGATGTGCACCCGGTGGGCGGCGTTCTGGATGGCCATGGCGCAGACGAACAGCACCGCCACCAGGATCAGCTGCCAGCTGTCGCCCTTGGCGAACGGCGCCAGCACGACGGCGGCGACCGAGCCGGCGATCAGCAGCACGGTCTTGACCGCCAGCATGATCCGCAAGGTCGGCAGGTTGGCCGCTGCCAGCTTGAAGGTGACCAGTCGGCTGATGACCACCGCCGCGCAGAACACCGGCAAGACCAGCAGCTTGGCGATCGCCCCGTCCGCGCCATGGATCATGGCCGCGCCGAAGGTGACGAAGTTGCCGGTCACGTGGGCGACGAACACGCCCTGCAACGCCAGGAAGCCGACCGTGTCGAGATAGCCGCCGTTGAAGCTCATCAGCTGGGAAAGGCTCGGGAATCTCATGGTCACCATCCGTACTTGAGCTCGACGCCGAGATAGTCGCTGTCGTCCCGACCCGAGGCGCGCAAGGCGCTTCCGGCTTCGTAGTGGACGGCCTCGATGGTCCCGGTCAGGCTCGGGTTGAAAGCGTAGTCGGCCCGAAGGTGGGCGTAGGCCCCGGTCCAGCGTCCGCCGCGCCCGGCCGTGCCGGACAGGGGGATGAAGGGCTGGGCGTAGATCGCGTCGGTCGTCTCGCGACGCCACTGGCCCGCCAGGGCGGCGGTGACCGCCAGGCCCTTGGCGGGCGTCACGGTCACCGACGGCTTGACGTGCACGAGGTTGGCGTAGCCGGTGTAGGCCGCGCGGGTGAAATAGGCGGCGTTGGGATAGAGCGGGTCGAAGGTCCCCACCCGCCCGTCGCCCGGACGCGCATCGCCGCTGGCCGTATCGACCTGGAAACCCAGGCGCGGCTTCCAGGCCAGCGCCTTGAGCGTCCAGCCGATCCGGCCGCCGGCGGCCCAGGCTCGGGCGTCGCTGGCGCCCACGTCGCCGCGCTGGACCATGGCCTCCAGGTCCCAGTCCAGCGCCCCGGCCGCGCCGAGGTAGCGCAGGTCGTAGGCCTGGCGGTCCTCCTCGCCGACCGCGTCGACATAGCGGGCGGTCGAGCGGGCGAACCGGGCGGCATAGGCCGAGACCGCGCCGCCGGGCGCCTTGCGCTCGACCCGGATCAGGTCGAGCCGCACATTGCCGCTGGAGGTGTCATCGAAGGCCTCGCCGTCGTGATACTGCACCGGCTGGCTGACGAAGCCCGCCAGCTTCCAGCCGCCGCGCGACCAGTCGACCCAGACCGCGTCGAACGACTGGCGCACGCCGGGACCGTCACGGGCCGACAGGAACCGCTGCTGGTCGATCGGGAAGTCCTGGCGACCGACCCGCACATTGGCCTTGCCGCCCAGGATCTCGCTTTCGTAGCCGACGAAGGCCAGGCGCAGGTCCAGGCGGTTCTGGTCGGCGGGGCCGATGTCGCGGCGGCCGAAGGCGCGCACGTCCTCGATCTGCACGAAACCCTGCCAGCCGCCCTTGCGGGCGTCGGCGTGGACCTGCAGGCGCTGCGACAGGCTGGTGTCGGAAGGCTCGCCGCCGAAGCTGGCCGCGTCCCCCGTCTCTATCCGCTGGCGCAGGGTGAGGCCGAGGCTCAGCGACGTGTCGGGGCGATCCTCCTGCCAGCGGTTGACCTTGATCGCCGGACGCTCGGCCGCCATAGCCGGGACCGCGACGAGAACGAGCGCCGCGGCCGCCAGCGTTCTCATGACCTCGCTCTTGGTTGCAGGTCGTGCCAGGCCACCAGCAGGAAGCCGCCGATCAGGCCCAGGTGCTCGAAGAAGCTGTTGGTCGCGCCGAAACGCTCGGGCGGGCCCATCTCCCAGAAGCGGTTGGCCATGAAGGTCGCCCCCAGGGTGAAGGCCGCCAGGGCCAGCGCCCCCAGCCAGCGCAGCCGGCCGGAGAGGATCATCAGCGAAGCGACGATCTCCAGCACGATCACCAGCACCGCGAAGAACGCTGCGGGCGACAGGCCGAAATGGTTCATCTCGGCCAGCGCGCCCGGGAAATCGAAGGCCTTGGTCAGGCCGCCCTGGATGTAGGCGGCGCAAAGGCCCGCAAGCGCGGTCCAGCGCACCGCCGGCGCGAGGAAGGCCCCACGCAGGCGTTGGACGGGCGTGCTCATCAGACCGCCCAGCACGCGCAGCCGAGCGCGCCCCAGAACGATTTCAGGTCGGCGATCGGCAGGCTCTTGGTCCAGGCGGTGGCGTGGTCGTGGCCGTGCACGTTGCAGCTGCTGGCGCAGCCGCACGAGGCGGCGGCCTGGCGTTGCAGGGCCTTGTCGGCCTGCGGCTCGGCCCAGGCGGCGTAGCCGCCGAAGACGCGCACCGGCGACCAGTCGGGCATGGCCGGCGGCACCTCGTTCTCGTCCAGCTTGGAGAAGTCGCCGGCGCCGTAGACGATCTTGCCGCCGACCATGGTCAGGTCAGAGGTCATGTCGGCGATCTCGTCTTCCGGCACGCCGAAGAAGTCGCGGTCGGGCACGATCAGGTCGGCCAGCTGGCCTTCCACGATCCGGCCCTTCTTGCCCTCCTCGTTGGAGAACCAGGTGACGTTCTCGGTCCACATGCGAAGCGCGCTCTCCCGGTCCAGGCAGTTGCGCTGCGAATAGAGGCGCGTGCCGCCGACGGTCTTGCCGGTGATCATCCAGGCCAGCGAGACCCACGGATTGTACGAAGCCACGCGCGTCGCATCCGTGCCGGCCGAGACCTTCAGGCCCTTCTCAAGCATCTTGGCGATCGGCGGCGTCGCCTCGGCGGCGGCCGGACCGTAGCGCTCGAGGAAGTATTCGCCCTGATAGGCCATGCGGTGCTGCACGGCGACGCCGCCGCCGAGCGCGGCGATGCGGTCGATCGACTTCTCCGAGATCGTCTCGGCGTGGTCGAAGAACCAGTTCAGGCCTTCCAGCGGGACGTCCTTGTTGACCTTCTCGAACACGTCCAGCGCCCGATCGATGGTCTCGTCATAGGTGGCGTGCATCCGCCAGGGCCAGCGGTTCTGGGCCAGGATGGTCACGACCTCTTCGAGCTCACCCTCCATCTGCGGCGGCATGTCGGGGCGCGGCTGACGGAAGTCCTCGAAGTCGGCGGCCGAGAACACCAGCATCTCGCCCGCGCCGTTGTGGCGGAAATAGTCGTCGCCCTGCTTGTATTTCGACGTCTTCGTCCAGTTCAGGAAGTCGTCCTTCTCGCCCTTGGGCTTCTGGGTGAAGAGGTTGTAGGCGAGGCGAATGGTCAGCTGGTTTTCGTCGGCCAGCTTCTGGATGACCTCGTAGTCGTCCGGATAGTTCTGGAAGCCGCCGCCGGCGTCGATCGCCCCGGTCACGCCCAGGCGGTTCAGCTCGCGCATGAAGTGGCGGGTCGAATTGACCTGGTAGTCGAAGGGCAGCTTCGGCCCCTTGGCCAGGGTGGCGTAGAGGATCTGGGCGTTGGGCTTGGCCAGCAGCAGGCCGGTAGGGTTGCCCTGGCTGTCACGGATGATCTGGCCGCCGGGCGGTTCGGGGGTGTCGCGGTCGTAGCCGATGACGCGCAGGGCCGCCTGGTTCAGCAGCGCGCGGTCATAGAGGTGCAGGATGAACACCGGCGTGTCGGGCGCGACGGCGTTCAGCTCCTCGATGGTCGGCAGGCGCTTTTCGACGAACTGGTGCTCGGTGAAGCCGCCGACCACCCGCACCCACTGCGGCGGCGGGGTGATGGCCACCTGGCGCTTGAGCATGTTCATGGCGTCGGCCAGCGAGCGCACGCCGTCCCAGCGCAGCTCCATGTTGAAGTTCAGGCCGCCGCGGATGATGTGCAGGTGATTGTCGATCAGGCCCGGCAGCACCCGGCGGCCCTTCAGGTCGACGACCTTGGTGGTCGGGCCAGCCAGGGCCATGACCTCGGTCTCGGTTCCTACGGCGGCGAAGCGTCCGTCGATGACGGCCACGGCCTCGGCGTTCGGATTGCTGCGGTCCAGGGTGGTGAAGCGGCCGTTGCGCAGGATCAGGTCAGGCGAGGTCATGGGCGAAACTCCGGGGGAAACTTTGGGGGCCAGCGAACTGGCGGGACTCGACTTCAGGCCTTGGGCGCGGCGGGCGGCTCGTTCTCGGCCAGCTCGGTGGGCTTCTGGCCGCAGGGCAAAGGGCCGAACATGTGCGGGCCCACCTGGTGCTTCAGCCACGAGACGGCGGCCGGCTTGCGCGCCATCCAGCCCTTGACCAGCGGCGGGACCTGCTCGCCGAGCAGTATGCCGAACAGGCCGACCAGGGCCACCACCGGCGGCGCCGGCGAGCGCACCTGCAAGAGGCCGTAGAACACGCCGACCGCGAGGCCGGCGGCGAGCGACAGGATGTAGATCTTCATCATGGGGACGCCTTGCGGGGACGCGCCGCGCCGGCCCGGAAACGAGCCGGCGCGGACGGGCTGGTTAGCCTTCGTGGGCGTTGAACATCGACTTGGCGTAGATGATGCCCAGGCCGTAACCGCCGCCGTGCACCTTGGCGATGCCCGTGGTCATGTCGTAGGTCTCGGTGCGGGCCCAGTCGCGCTGCATTTCCAGCAGGTACTGAAGCGCGGTGATCGGGCGGGCGCCGGCCTGGATCATGCGCTCGACGGCGCGCTCGTGAGCCTCGGCCGAGACGTCGCCGCAGGCGTCGGTGATCACGTAGACCTCGTAACCCTGAGCGAGGGCCGACAGCGCCGGGCCGACGATGCAGACACTGGTCCAGAGGCCGGCCAGCACGATGCGGTCCTTGCCGATCTTGTTGACTTCCTCGATCACCGGGGCGTCTTCCCAGGTGTTCATCGAGGTGCGGTCCAGCAGGGTCTTGCCCGGGAACGGCGCGGTGACCTCGGCGAACATCGGGCCCGAGAAGCTCTTTTCGGCGACCGTGGTCAGGATGGTCGAGACGCCGAAGCCGGCGGCGGCGCTGGCCACCAGGCCGGCGTTGTTGCGCAGGGTGATCGCGTCGATCGAGTGGGTCGCAAAGGCCATCTGCGACTGGAAGTCGATCATGATCAGGGTGTGGTCGGTCGGCGTCAGCAGCTGCGGGCCGGGGGTCGGGGTGGCCTTGATCGGCATCGACTTTGTCCTTGGATGCGGAGTGGAAGAAGTCCGCGGAATGTGTCGACGCCGACAAAAACAGTCTTGTTCAGTCCCCCTGCGTTTTGGCCAAGCGGGCCATCGGAGCGCCTAGAAGGGCGCCAGCCGCACATGGGCCGGCAGGGTGACCTTCGCCGTCGCCGCGCCGCTCTCGACCTTGGCGACGATCGCCCTGAGCACCATCGCCAAAGTCGCCGAATCCGGGCCGTGGCCAGCCCCGCGCACCGTGAACAGCGCCCCCTGGCGATGGGCGGCGACCGCTTGCGCCCGCAGCGCCTCCCCGTGGGCGTAGGGAATGACCGGGTCGGCGTCGCCGTGGATCAGGAACAGAGGCTCGTCCAGCGACGCGATCGCGCCCCTGTTGTCGTAGCGGTCGGTCAGCAGCGGGCGGGCTATGGCTGGGGCCATGGCCGACAGGCGCGTGAAGGTCCCGATGGTGACCAGGGCGTCCAGCTTGCGCCGGCTGGCCAGGCCGAAGGCGACGCCGCCGCCCAGGCTGTGGCCGACGACGATCAGGGGCCCGGCGCCGGCGACAACTTGCGCCCTGTCGAAGAAGGCGTCGGCGTCGGCCGCCAGGCCCTTCTCGCTGGCCCGGCCGGGATTGCCGCTATACTCGCGGTACTCGGCCGCCACCACGCCGTAGCCCTCGGCGATCAGCGGCGAGAGCCAGCGCACCGAGTTGTTGGCGGTCGATCCGTTGCCGTGGAAGATCAGGAAGGTCGGCTTGCCGTCGCGCGGCGCGACCTCGACGCCGCGAAGGGCCAGGCCGTCGGCGGTCGTGACCGTGATCATCGCGGCGGCCGACGGCAGGCCCGCGAGATCCAGAGGCGCCTTCGGGGCCGGATAGACCCGCTCGTGGATCTGCGCCTTGGCCTGCCACGTGGCGACGGGGCCAAAGACCAGGAGCACGGCGGCGACGATGCTGGCGAGACGCTTCATGCGGTGATGTTATCGCCCCGGTGGCGCCCGGCAAGGTGCTCGCGCAGCGGCGGCCCGACAATCCCGGACCCGCGGCTCAAATGGGGTTGTGACCTTCCGCCAAAACGCTAGGACGGACGCTTCGTGTTTCATGTGTCGCGGTTGCGACGCCGGGGGGCTGCCGGCGTCTTGCCGCTGCTTTCCTGCGTACGGACGGACAGCCTGACCAAGTTCCTCAAGACCTCGCAGTTCACCTTCCGCCGTCGTCTCTGGACCGGCCGACGGATCGCGGCGGCCGCCGCCGTCGGCGTCGTCCTGCTGGGCGGCGTGGTGTTCGGCGTCTCGCGCTGCACCCGCGCGCCGGGCGCCGTCGACGACAAGGCGATCGCCGCCGCGGCCACGCCCGTCGTCCTGCCGCTGAAACCGCAGGACTGGCGCGGCGAGATCGACTACCGCGCCCTCGACGCCCGCATCCAGGCGATGATGCAAGACCGCTCGATGACCGGGCTGGTCGTGGCCGTGGTCGAGGGCGGCCGGCTGTCGTTCGTGAAGGGCTACGGCGTCACCGCGCCCGACGACGGCGAGGCGGTGGGCGCCGACACGGTGTTCCGCTGGGCCTCGTTGTCCAAGACCGTCGCCGGCTCGCTGAGCGCGCGCCTGGCCCAGGACGGCGCCTTCGCGCTGACCGACCCGCTGGGCAAGTTCCACACCAGCCTGCGCCTGCCGGCCGGAGCCCAGGAAACCCTGACGATCGAGCAGTTGCTGTCGCAGCGCACGGGCCTGCCGCGCAACGCCTATGACGGCTGGCTGGAAGGCGGCCGCGCGCCCAAGATGATCCGCCAGGCCCTGGGCGACGTGCCGCCCCAGTGCCCGCCGGCCACCTGCCACACCTACCAGAACGTCGCCTTCGACACGATCCGCGAGGTGGTCGAGACCACCACCCACCGCCCCTACGCCGAGGAGGTACGCCAGCGCCTGTTCCTGCCGCTGGGCATGAGCAGCGCCACGATCGGCATGGGCGAGATCAGCGACGCCAAGCACTGGGCGCGCCCGTCGCGCTACGGCCGTCGCCTGACCCTGGCCGAGGCCTATTACCTGACCCCCGCCGCCGCCGGCGTGAACTCCAACATCGTCGACCTGGCCCGCTGGATGCAGGCCCAGATGGGCCTGGCGCCGGCCGTGCTGCCCGCGGGGGTGCTGGAAGAGATCCAGCGGCCGCGCGTCAACACCGGCAAGCCCTACGGCAACTCGCCGCTGGGCCGGACGCTGGAAAAGCCCGGCTACGGCCTGGCCATGCGCAGCTTCGGCTACCAGGGCCACCGCCTGGCCGGCCACAGCGGCGCCGTCGACGGCTACCGCGCCACCATGATGTTCGATCCGGCCAAGAAGACCGGCGTCGTGATGCTGTGGAACAGCGAAAGCAGCCTGCCCTTCAAGCTGCAGGCCGAGGTCTTCGACCTCTATTACCACCGGCCCTTCACCGACTGGCTGGAGCTGGGCAAGGGCCAAGTCCAGCTGGAGCCTTAGGGGCCGGTTAAGCTCCCGGACACTCCCGTTGCACGAAGGTCTCGCCGCGCGCGAACCTTGCCGCATCGGAGACGACATGGCGCTGTTTGTCAGCCTGAGTGACTATCGGACTCGACACCAGGACACCTCTGCCGAAGGCGGCGCGCTGGCTCTCTTGGCCGAAACGGTCAGCGCCCGCCTGGAGCTTCAGCGGGCGGAACTCGACAAGCCGAGCCAGACGGCCGCCCGCGCCCCTGCCCTCTCGATGCTGCGATTCACCGCCGGCGCTTTCTTGTTCAAGAACCTGGTTGATGAACCGGCCGAGGATCTCGACAGCGATGATCGCGAACGGCCGGACGGGGATCTGTATGGCGACCTGACGGCAGCGCGAGAGGCTGTAGCCAACACCTTGGCCATCCAAGGGCTGGAAACCTACCCCATGATCGCCCGGACCCTCGTCCGCATGATCGTGACGGGCCGAGATCGGGAGCAGAGCCGTCAATACGTGCTAGCCACACTGAAAGGCGCGAATGTCCAGTTCGACGTGATCGCCTGGATCATGGACCTGAGCCGAAATTCGATCCTGGGGTCGTGCGTCGACGGCGCCGTCGCCGTGACGGTGGCGAAGTCCCCGCTCGACAACGCCGCGATCCGCTCGAGCGACCTCAAGCCGCTGATGGCGCGGCAGATGAAGGCGCTAGGCATGACCTACGAGGAGGCCATCCGGCAGTTTGAGGAAATGGCTCTCGCGCACGAGATGGCGACGAGCCCTCAGTAGCTCCCCACGCCGCGAGAGCGCGTGGCGTGTCGTCGAAACGGAGATCCGGGGCGACGACGCCGCCCCGGCTCCTTAAGTCGCGTCAGCCGGCCAGCACGGTCTTGATCGCCGCCAGGCCGTCGTCGGCCTTGGTCGCGTCGGGCGCGCCGCCCTGGGCGAAGTCGGGCTTGCCGCCCGCGCCCTGGCCGCCCATGGCGATCACGGCGGCCTTGGCCAGGTCGGCGGCGCTGAACTTGCCGACGAGATCGGCGGTCACGGCGACGGTGACGGCGGCCTTGCCGTCGGTCGTGCCGACCAGGGCCACGACGCCCGAGGCCAGCTGCTTCTTGAACTCCTCGGCCACGCCGCGCAGCTCCTTGCCGCCGACGCCGTCGAGGACGCGGGCGATCAGGGCGGTGCCGTTCACGTCTTCCGGACCCGAGGCCGCGCCGCCACCGCCCAGGGCCAGCTGCTTCTTGGCCTCGGCCAGTTCCTTCTCCAGCTTCTTGCGCTCGGCGACCAGGGCGTCGACGCGGGCCAGGACCTCGGCGACCGGGGTCTTGAACTGGTCGGCCAGGGCCTTGGCGACGCCGGCCTGGTCGAGCAGGAAGCGGCGGGCCGCCTCGCCGGTCAGGGCCTCGATGCGGCGCACGCCGGCGGCGACGCCCTGTTCCGAGACGATCTTGAACAGCGCGATGTCGCCGGTGCGGGCCACGTGGGTGCCGCCGCACAGTTCCACCGAATAGGCCTTGCCGGCGTCGGTCAGCGAGTCACCGAGGGTCAGCACGCGCACGCTGTCGCCGTACTTCTCGCCGAACAGCGCCACGGCGCCGGCCTCGATGGCCGCTTCCGGAGCCATCTCCTCGGTCCGGGCCGCCACGTTCTGGCGGATGACCGCGTTGACCTCGGCCTCGATGCGCTCGATTTCGTCGGCCGACAGCGGACCACCGTGGCTGAAGTCGAAGCGCATGCGCTCGCCGTCGACCATCTGGCCCTTCTGGGCGACGTGCGGACCGAGCACATGGTGCAGGGCCGCATGCACCAGGTGCGCGGCGGAGTGGTTGGAGCGGGTGGTGTGGCGGCGATCGGCGTCCACCGAGGCCACGACCTTGTCGCCGACCTTCAGCGGACCGGTCAGCTCGACGCGGTGCACGTGCAGTTCGCCCGCCTGCTTCTGGGTGTCGAGCACGCGGCTTTCCGCGCCATTGGCTTCGATCACGCCGGTGTCGCCGGCCTGGCCGCCGCTTTCGGCGTAGAAGCTGGTGCGGTCCAGCAGCACGTCGACGGTCTGGCCGGCCGAAGCGGCCTCGACCTCGGCGCCGTCGACGACGATGGCCTTGACCACGCCGGTGGTCTCGGTGGTCTCGTAGCCGACGAAGTCGGTGGCGCCGGCCTTTTCCTTGATCGAGAACCAGGCGGCCGCCGCGCCCTGCTGGCCCGAGCCGGCCCAGTTGGCGCGCGCCATCTCGCGCTGCTTCTGCATGGCCGCGTCGAAGCCGTCGGTGTCGACGGTCAGGCCCTTGGCGCGCACGGCGTCCTGGGTCAGGTCGAGCGGGAAGCCATAGGTGTCGTAGAGCTTGAAGGCGGTCTCGCCGTCCAGCACGTCACCGGTCGAAAGATTGGCCGTGGCTTCGTCGAGCAGGCCCATGCCGCGGCCCAGCGTGGTGCGGAAGCGCTCTTCTTCCTGGCGCAGGGTCTCGACGATCGAGGCCTCGGCGCGGCGCAGTTCCGGATAGGCCTGGCCCATCTCGGCCACCAGGGTCGGGGCCAGGCGGTGCATCAGGGGCTCGTTCGCGCCCAACAGGTAGGCGTGGCGCATGGCCCGGCGCATGATCCGGCGCAGCACGTAGCCGCGGCCTTCGTTCGACGGGGTGACGCCGTCGGCCAGCAGGAACGACGACGAGCGCAGGTGGTCGGCGATGACGCGGTGCGACGGGGCCTGGTCGCCCTCGGCCTTGACGCCGGTCAGCTCGACCGAGGCCGCGATCAGCGCCTTGAACAGGTCGATGTCGTAGTTGTCGTGCACGCCCTGCAGCACGGCGGCGATGCGCTCCAGGCCCATGCCGGTGTCGATCGAGGGCTTGGGCAGCGCCAGGCGCTCGCCGCCGGCGATCTGCTCGAACTGCATGAACACCAGGTTCCAGATCTCGATGAAGCGGTCGCCGTCTTCATCGGGGCTGCCCGGAGGGCCGCCGAAGATGCCTTCGCCGTGGTCGTAGAAGATTTCCGAGCACGGGCCGCAAGGGCCGGTGTCGCCCATGGACCAGAAGTTGTCGCTGGTCGGGATGCGGATGATCTTGTCGTCGGACAGGCCGGCGATCTTCTTCCACAGATCGGCCGCCTCGTCGTCGGTGTGGTACACCGTGACCAGCAGCTTTTCCTTGGGCAGCTTGAACTCGCCGGTCAGCAGGGTCCAGGCGTGGTGGATCGCCTGTTCCTTGAAGTAGTCGCCGAACGAGAAGTTGCCCAGCATCTCGAAGAAGGTGTGGTGGCGAGCGGTGTAGCCGACATTGTCCAGGTCGTTGTGCTTGCCGCCGGCGCGGACGCACTTCTGCGAGCTGGTCGCGCGCGGGTGCGCGGGCGTCTCGGCGCCGGTGAAGACGTTCTTGAACGGCACCATGCCCGCATTGACGAACAGCAGGGTCGGATCGTTCTGCGGCACCAGCGGCGCGGACGGCGTGACGGCGTGGTCGGCCTTGCCGAAGTAGTCGAGGAAGGTGCTGCGGATCTCGTTGAGGCTAGGCATCGTCGTCTCGGGAATCTCGAAAGGTCCGGTGGCTGCCGGAGGTCGGCGCTGCATAGCGCGGTTTCAAGCTTTGTGGAAATCCAACCTCAGGAATGGTCGGCTTTCCAAAGCTGCGCCCTGGCGATGATCGGCCCTGCGAGGCTATTGAATCGGGATCACGGCCCGGGGGAACGGGGATGTTCGAACGGAATCTTGGCCCGCAGCGCCGGCGTCCTTCACGCCATGCCGGCGAGGTCCGCGTGGAGGGCAAGCGCCTGCCGCCCTGGCCGCTGCGCCTGTTGTTCGCCGCGGCCGTCGTCTCGCCCCTGGCCAGCTCCTGGTACCGCGCCGAACACAAGGCCGGCGTCGAGGCCCAGGCGGAGGAAGCCGTCCGCTGGAGCCTGGACGGAGACCCCTGCCCCGTCATCTCGGCGGCCGACTTCGCGGCCGTCTCCCGCCGAGCGCCGATGACCACTGATTTCGACGACACGCGCCTGTCGCGCCGGATCGGCCACGCGCAGTGCTCACTGCCACCTCTATCGCCTGGACGGCCGCAAGCGCGAGGCCCAGGTCTGCGACTTCACCGGCCCCGGCGCCCTGGCGGTGCAGACGCCCGAGGCCGTAGTCTACTGGGCGCCGCCCGCTGCCGCCCGGGTGGCGATCTTCGAAGGCCAGCCACGCTGTGTGCAGCGGGCGGTGTTTCGAATGGGGGAATAGGCGGGGCGCAGTCTCTGGGCGGGCTCCAGGCCCTTCCGCCAGGGCAAGTCAGGCCTGGCTGTGGGGTCTTGCGGTCAAACCCGCAGGCGTCTCGGAAGCTGAAAACGCCCCCCCTCCGGCGCTTCGCGCCACCTCCCCCAGAGGGGGAGGATCTTGGCGTCGGCGCTTCGGCCGCTCGACTGATCCCGCGCTCGCAACGGCCCGGTCCCGCCCTGGACAACCTTGCCCTGCTCTTGGCCGATCGGCCTTGCGACGGCCGCCCCCTCCGTGACGCCGCACTGCCTCCCCCGTTATACGGGGGAGGACAAACGAAATCGGACGCCTGGCATGGGGTCCAGGCGTCCGGGGATCGCGGCCGTCGACGGCGGTGTCGTGCCGCCGCGGGCTATAAGGCGGGGTCGCCCTCGGCGGGCGGCGGCCGCGATGTTCGGCGCAGGCGCGCGCCGAAACTCAAGGCCTAGTCTTCGTCGCCCTCCTCGGGGCCGCCGACCAGCAGTTCTTCCTCGATCTTCTGCGAGGCGCGGCGCACCGCGGTCTCGATCTCGTTGGCCAGATCCTTGTTGTTCTTCAGGAACTCGCGGACGTTGTCGCGGCCCTGGCCGATGCGCTGGCTGTTGTACGAGAACCAGGAGCCGGCCTTGTCGATGATGCCGCCCTTGACGCCCAGGTCGATGATCTCGCCGAGCTTGGAGATGCCCTCGCCGTACATGATGTCGAACTCGACCTCGCGGAACGGCGGGGCCACCTTGTTCTTCACCACCTTGACGCGGACGTTGTTGCCGATGATCTCGTCGCGGTTCTTGACCGAGCCGGTGCGGCGGATGTCCAGGCGCACCGAGGCGTAGAACTTCAGGGCGTTGCCGCCCGTGGTGGTTTCCGGGCTGCCGTACATCACCCCGATCTTGTGACGGATCTGGTTGATGAAGATGACGATGGTGTTGGCCTTGTTGATCGAGCCGGTCAGCTTGCGCAGCGCCTGGCTCATCAGGCGGGCCTGAAGGCCGGGCAGGCTGTCGCCCATCTCGCCTTCGATTTCGGCCTTGGGGGTCAGGGCGGCCACGGAGTCGACCACGACGATGTCGACGGCGCCCGAGCGCACCAGGGTGTCGGTGATCTCCAGGGCCTGCTCGCCGTTGTCAGGCTGGGAGACCAGAAGATTGTCGAGATTGACGCCCAGCTTGTGGGCGTAGGACGGATCCAGCGCGTGCTCGGCGTCGACGAAGGCGGCGGTGCCGCCGGCCTTCTGGACTTCCGCCACCACGTGCAGGGCCAGGGTCGTCTTGCCCGAGCTTTCCGGGCCATAGACCTCGATCACCCGGCCCTTGGGCAGGCCGCCGATGCCGAGCGCGATGTCGAGACCGAGCGAGCCGGTGGAGACCGACTCGATCTCGACCTTGCCCTTTTCGCCCAGCTTCATCACCGAGCCCTTGCCGAAGGCCCGATCGATCTGCGCCAGAGCCGCTTCTAGCGCCCGCGCCTTGTCGCCTTCTTCCTTGCCCACGAGTTTCAAAGCCGCCTGACTGGTCATTGGATGATCGCCTTATTCCATGATTCCGACCGCTGGGCCGGAAGTTCGGGCGCCGCTACGCCCACCGCCTGTGGAATGATTAATGCGTACACATTTTGTTCTATGTTCGCAAGATGTTCTTTTCGCTTCGCCCGACCCATTCCGCGACCGGCCGCCGCACCCCGCTCGCCGTGCTCCCAGGCCGCGCCCCATGCACGGGTCCTTAAGCTAAGAGGGCGTAGGATGAGGCCCTCTGGGGGAGCCTTCATCCTTGTCTATCGATCCACGCCGTCTCCTCGGTCTGGCCTTCGCCAGCGCCGACCTGCTTCTCGAACTCGAGGGCGATCGCGTCAGCCTCGCCCTGGGCGCGGCGCAGAAGATCATGGGCAAGTCCGAAGTCTCCCTGATGGGCCGCGTCTGGCGCGACCTGTTCACCCCCGCCGACCGCCCGCTGATGGACGCGACGCTCAACGCTCTCGACGAAGGCCAGCGCCGGGGTCCAGTCACCGTCCGCGTCGCCGGCGAGCCGGAACGTTTCGTCGGAGTCACTCTGCGCGCCCTCCCCGACAATTTCGGACGTACCTCCGTGGCGATTACCGCCGCCCGTGCGCCCGCCGGAGGGTTGGACGCCGCCGGCCTGCGCCCGCGCGAGAACTTCGAGGAAATCGCCAAGGGCCTGTTTGAAGCCGCGCGCGTCACCGGGCTCGAGCTGGAACTGGCCATGGTCGAGTTCGCCGGCCTGGCCGCCCTGCGCGACGGCCTGGCCGCCCCCGAGGCCCACGCCCTCGACATGAAGATCGCCGGCGCCGTCCGCGCCGAGAGCCACGCCGGAGCCATGGCCACCCAGGTCTCGCCCGAACGCTTCGCCCTGCTGCGAGCCAAGGACGACCGCCCCGAGGCCCTGGCCGCGCGACTGACCAAGATCGCCACGCTCGACGCCAGCGCCCACGTGGTGCCGCTGGACGGCGGAGCCTCCTCGCGCGGCCTGCGCGCCCTGCGCTACGCCCTCGACGATTTCCTGCGCGAAGGCTTGAAAGACACCCCGCCGATGACCCTGGCGGAGGCGATGAACCGATCGGTCAAGCGCACCCTGGCCCGCGCCGGCGCCCTGGGCGCGGCCGTCAGCCAGCGCCGCTTCACCCTCGCCTACCAGCCCGTCGTCGACCTCTCGAGCGGCCAGGCCCATCACCACGAGGCGCTGGTGCGCTTCGAGGACGGGGCCAGCCCCTTCGCCCTGATCCGCATGGCCGAGGAGTTCGACATCATCGAGGAGCTGGACCACGCCATCGCCGAGCAGGCGGTGCGCCGGATCGCCGCCGACCGCAGCGGCGGGGTGAAGCTCGCCGTCAACGTCTCGGGCCGCACCATCGTCAGCGAGACCTTCGTCGACCACATCAGCCGCCTGCTGGCCGCCACCCCGGCCGCCAAGGGCAAGCTGATCTTCGAGGTCACCGAGACCAGCGCCATCGACGACCTGCCGCGCGCCAACCGCCACATCCAGGCCCTGCGCGGCCTGGGCTCGCTGGTCTGCCTGGACGACTTCGGGGCCGGCGCGGCCTCGTTCGCCTACCTGCAGGAACTGACGCTCGACATCGTCAAGATCGACGGCCGCTACGTGCGCGAACTGGCCGGCAACAGCCGCGACGGGGCCATGGTCCGCCGCCTGGTGGAGCTGTGCCGCGACCTCAACGTCCGCACCGTCGCCGAGATGGTCGAGACCGCCGAGGTCGAGGACGTGGTCCGCAAGGCCGGCGTCGACTTCGCCCAGGGCTGGCTCTACGGCAAGCCGGCCGACCAGCCGCAGCCCTCGCAGAAGCCGTCGGCCATCACGCCCATGGCCCGTCGCGCCGGCGTGTCGGAAGGCTGGGGCTAGACAGCTTAACCATACTTGCGTGGAACCCTTGGTCGCGCCAAGCGTCTAAGGGACCGCGCCGGCCTTCGTCGGCGAGTCGACACGCGGGGACCGGGGGGCCGCAACCAGCATGAACGCCGCTGCCGCGTCGGAACGCGAGGCTCGCCGCCTCGCGGCGCTCCGCCGTTACGACATCCTGGACACTCCGCGCGAGGCCGCCTTCGACGAGATCGTCGCCCTGGCCGCCGAGATCTGCGGCGCGCCCATCGCGGTCGTCAACCTGATCGACGAGCACCGGCAGTTCTTCAAGGCCGAGGTGGGCCTGGGCGTGCGCGAGACGCCGCTGGAGAGTTCGTTCTGCGCCAAGGCGATCCTCGAGGACGACTTCCTGCTGGTCCCCGACGCCACGCGCGACCACCGGTTCGACTGCAATCCCCTGGTCACCGGCGATCCGCACCTGCGCTTCTACGCCGGCGCGTTGCTGAAGACGGCCGAGGGCCTGCCGATCGGCACGCTGTGCGTGCTCGACACCGCGCCCAAGGACCTGTCGCCCCTCCAGCAACGCACCTTGCAGGTGCTGGCCCGCCAGGTGATGAGCCAGCTCGACCTGCGCCTGTCGCTACAGGCCAGCGCCGACAGCGAGCGCAAGTACCGCACCCTCTTCGACTCGATGGACGAGGGCTTCTGCATCATCGAGTTCCTCGACGGTCCGCACGGGCCCGACAGCGACTACCTCCACATCGACGCCAATGCCGCCTACGCCCGCCACGCCGGCATTCCCGACGTCGTCGGCCAGAAGCTGCGCGAGATGGTGCCCGACGAGGCCGACGCCTGGGTGGCGCGCTACGGCCACGTGCTGCGCACCGGCGAGCCGATCCGCTTCGAGCAGGAGCTGGTGGCCACCGGCCGCTATCTGTCGCTGTCGTCGTTCCGCATCGAGCCGCCCGAGCGCAAGCAGGTGGCGGTGCTGTTCCAGGACATCACCGAGCGCCGCCGCGCCGAGCTGGCCCTGCGCCGGCTGAACGAGACGCTGGAGCAGCGCGTGGCCTCGGCCCTGGCCGAGCGCCGGGTGCTGGCCGACATCGTCGAGGGCACGGCCGCCCTGGTGCAGGTGGTCGACAACGACTTCCGCTGGCTGGCCGTCAACGGCGCGGCCGTGCGCGAGTTCGAGCAGGTGTTCGGCGTCACGCCCCGCGTCGGCGAGCGCATGCTCGACCTTCTGTCCGATCAGCCCGAGCACCAGGCCCAGGTGCGCTCGGTCTGGTCGCGCGCCCTGGCCGGCGAGGAGTTCGTCAAGGTCGAGGCCTATGGCGATCCGGGAGGCTACCGCCGCTTCTACGAGATGCGCTTCGGCGTGCTGCGCGACGACATGGGCCTGCAGGCCGGCGCCTACCAGTTCGTCTACGACGTCACCGAGCGGCTGGAGGAACAGGAACGCCTGCGCGAGGCCGAGGAGGCCCTGCGCCAGGCCCAGAAGATGGAGGCCGTCGGCCAGCTGACCGGGGGCCTGGCCCACGACTTCAACAACCTGCTGTCGGGCATTTCCGGCTCGTTCGAGATGATCGGCACGCGGCTGTCGCAAGGCCGCTCGCGCGACGTCGAGAAATACCTGTCCGCCGGCCAGGGCGCGGCCCGGCGGGCGGCCGCCCTCACCCATCGCCTGCTGGCCTTCTCGCGCCGCCAGACCCTGTCGCCCAGGCCCATCGTCATCAACCGGCTGATGGCCGACTTCGTGGAACTGGTGCGCCGCACGGTGGGCCCGTCGATCAAGGTCGAGACCGTGGCCGCCGCCGGGCTGTGGCCCACCCTGGTAGACGACAACCAGCTGGAGAACGCCCTCCTCAACCTCTGCATCAACGCCCGCGACGCCATGCCCGACGGCGGTCGCATCACCATCGAGACCGGCAACAAGTGGCTCGACCGCCGCTCGGCCGACGAGCGCGGCATGGAACCTGGCCAATACGTCACCGTCTGCGTCAGCGACACCGGCGTGGGCATGGACAAGTCGATCCAGGACCGGGTGTTCGACCCGTTCTTCACCACCAAGCCGATGGGCGAAGGCACCGGCCTTGGCCTGTCGATGGTCTACGGCTTCGCCCGCCAGTCGCACGGCCACGTGCGGATCTATTCCGAGGTCGGCCAAGGCACGATGGTCTGCATCTACCTGCCGCGCCACTTCGGCGAGGAGACCGCCCCCGAGACCGACGTCCACGCCGTGCTGCCCGCCCCGGCGGCGGCCGGCGAGACGGTGCTGGTGGTCGACGACGAGCCGACCGTCCGCATGCTGATCGTCGATGCGCTGCAGGAGCTGGGTTACGCCTGCGCCGAGGCCGCCGACGGCCCGGCCGGTCTGCGCCTGCTGCAGTCGAACGCCCGCTTCGACCTTTTGATCACCGACGTCGGCCTGCCCGGCGGCCTCAACGGCCGCCAGGTCGCCGACGCCGCCCGGGCGCTGAGGCCCGGGCTGAAGGTGATGTTCATCACCGGCTACGCCGAGAACGCCGCCCTCAACCACGGCCATATCCAGCCGGGCATGGAGGTGCTGACCAAGCCCTTCGCGGTGTCGGACCTGGCCGCCCGGGTCGACCGGATGATGCGCACGCTCCTCTAGGCGCTGAACGCCCGCCGGCCGCGGTCGACCCGCATCCGGTGGCTGCCGGCCAGCTCGGTCGAGCGGGCCTTGATGGTCTTCAGGAACAGCCATTCGCCGGCGACGCTCCTGGGCGTCACCTCGATCATCATGTAGCCGCGGCGGCTGGTGTCGGCCCACTTCAGCTCGGGATTGGCGGCCATGAAGCCCTGGGCCACGACCTTCGGATCAGCGCCCATGTCGCCTTCCATGCCGTTGGAGGTCACCGCCTGGCCGGCGAACTCCACCCCGGCCGGGCGGCCGTCCTCCACCAGGCCATAGGCCCAGGCGTTGTGGCTGTCGCCCGACAGCATGACGAGGTCCGTGTCAGCCGCCTGGGCGGCCTTCAGCAGGCGCGAGCGGGCGGCCGGATAGCCGTCCCAGCGGTCCATCCACATCGGCACGCCCTGCTGGGCGGCGCGGATGTTGTTGCGATAGCCGGCGACCTTCTTGTCGGCGACCTCGGGGCGTAGCCAGTCGACGGCGTCCCTGGGCATCACGGTGCGGCCCAGGATCGTGCCCATGCCGACCAGCTGCCAGGCCTTCGACGAAGCCTTGAACTCATGGGCCAGCCAGCTTTCCTGGGTCGAGCCCAGCATGGTGGCCGACGGGTCGCGCCAGGCCCCGTCGCGGAACGCCTTCAGCGCCGCGTCGGGATCGGCCGCCTTGAACGCCGCGCCCAGGTCGGCGGGCTTCGTGCGGCCCAGCAGGCGGGACTCGGTGCGATACAGCGTGGCCAGGGCGCCGATCGGATAGGCCTTCCACGGCTCGTCCGACACCGGCATCCACTCGCGATAGACCTGCATGGCCGCGGCGCGGCGGACGTTCCAGTCGCCCTCCTTGTCGGGCTGGTGGTTCTGGGCCCCGCCCTCCCAGCTGTCGTTGGCCGACTCGTGGTCGTCCCACAGCGCCACCATCGGAGCCATCTGGTGCAGGCGCTGCAGGTCGGGATCGGCGCGGTAGCTGGCGTAGCGCAGGCGATAGTCGGCGATGGCCAGGATCTCGTTGACCGGCAGCAGCTGTTCCTTGCGGCCCTGCGCCCAGTCGCCCTCGCGGGTCGAGCCGACGCCGTACTCGTAGATGTAGTCGCCGGTGTGCAGCCACAGGTCCAGGTCCTGGCGTGCGGCGGCGTGGCCATAGGCGTTGAAGTAGCCGTTGGGCAGGTTCGAGCACGAGAACACCGCCAGGCCGAAGCGCGACACGGGCCCGACCGGCAGGGTCTTGGTGCGGCCGACCGGCGACTTCGAACCGTCCGGGGCCACGAAGCGGTACCAGTAAACCGTGCCGGGCTTCAGGCCGTCGACCGTCAGCTTGGCGGTCCAGTCGCGATAGGCGCCGGTGCGGACCACGCCGCCGGCGACCACCTTGGCGAAGGCCTGGTCCAGCGCCAGTTCGGCCTGCAAAGTGACGACGCCGGCGTCGCCGGCCGGCGGGACATAGCGGGTCCACAGCAGCATGGCGTCCGGCCCCGGCTCGCCGCTGGCCACGTTGTGGGTGAAGCCGCTGGCGCCCAGCAACTGCCGGGCGGCCGCGCGACCGGCCGGCATGACCAGGGCTCCAAGGCCCAAGCCGCCCAGCACCAGGCCGCGGCGATCGATGTGCAGAACCACGAAAGACCTCTTCGATCAGAACGAAGGAATGACGGGAGAAAGAAGGGGGGCGGCGGCCGCGCGAAGGGGAGGAACGCGGCCGCCGGGGAGCCGAAAGCGCCTTAGAAGACGCCTTTCAGGCCCACGTTCCACATCGAGCCGTAGATGCTGTATTGCTGCACCCGGCTGCGGACCTCGGAGTAGACGATGTCCGGCTCGTTGAAGATGTTGCGGCCGGCCAGCATGACCTCGAAGCGCTTGTTGATCTTGTAGCTGGCGCTGACGTTCCACAGCTGCCGCTCGGCCCGGTAGAGAACCCGGTTGGCCGCCGTCGGAGAAATCGTGAGGGCGCTGGTGCGGTAGGAATCCTGCCAGTTGCCGGTCAGCTGGACGTCGAACTTGCCGTAGCTGTAGCGCAGACCCCAGTTGGCCGAGGCCTTGGGCAGGTTCACGCGCTCGCCGTCGGGATCGATCTTGGTGACCGAGGCCCGCAGGCCAAGGCCGCGCAGCGCCCCTGGCAGGAAGACCAGCTGCTGGTCGTACTCAAGCGTGATCCCCTTGTTGGTGCTGGTCCCCGGCATGTTCTGGGCGCTGCGGAAGGTGTAGCCGTTGTAGTCGTCCGGATCATAGCCGACGTCCTCGGGATCGACCGTCATGCCAGTGACCTGCATGTCCTTGACGTCCAGCTGGTAGGCCGAGATCCCCACCACGCCCGACGGCTCCAGATAGTAGAGCAGGCTGGCGTAGTATTTGGTCGAGTGCTCGGGCTTGAGCAGCGGGTTGGGCACGGTGACGACCATGTTGGTTTCGTCCACCGCCACCACGCCGCCCAGGTTGCCGTAGTCGGGGCGCAGGATCGACTGGCTGAAGGCCAGCTGGCCCACCAGACGCTTGTTGAAGTCGTACTTCACGCCGCCGCTCAGAAACCAGTCGTCGTACTCGCCCTCACGGGTCGTGTAGGTCCCGTTGCGATATTGGTACATCAGGCCCTCGACCGTGCTGGTCGACAGGCCCGCGGCGGTCACGTCCTTGGCCGGACGGATGTCGGCGACGCGCGCCTGGGTCTTGGTCTTCTCGTAGCGCAGGCCAAGGTCGAACTGGGCCTTGCCCAGGCGCGGCTGGGCCTCGACATAGGCCGCACTGACCTCCTCGCCGATCTTCTTGTTGTTATCCAGCTGGCGCTTCAGGTTGCCCACGGTGTCGGGCACGAAGTATTCGGGATGGGCCTGGTAGATGTCGTAGACGGCGTAGTTGTTGTCGGCGCGCCAGCCCTGCTCGTTCATGTTGCCGGCGTCGAAACCGTGGATCTTGAACTGGTAGTTCTGGGTCCAGGGAATGACCGCCTCAGGCGCCTTCTGGGTCGGGTCGCCGGTCGGACCGACATACTGGAACTGCTTGTACGAGCCTTCGTTGGTCTTCCACATGTTGGTGCGGAAGGCCGCCCCGCCCAGCAGCTTCAGCTGCACGTCGCCGATGGACAACAGCTTCTTCAGGTCGAGATTGACGCCATACATCTGGTTGTTGGCGTTCGACTGCGACGAGCGGATGTTGTTGGCGATGTCGTCGTCGCGGTTGAAGTTGGCCGGGTCGCTCCACGAACGGCCGGCCGTCTGCTTCAGCGTCCACGCGTTGCTGTCCTCCGACGCCCGGTCAAGCGTGAAGCCGATACGGGTCAGGTAGCTGTCGGTGCGGACGAAGAAGCCCTGGTCGTTGTCCTCGAAATTGAACTGCGAGCTGGAATAGTTCGCGCGCAGCAAGGCCTCGAAGGTGTCGCCGCGATATTCCAGCTTGGGCGCGAACACCCAGGCCGGCGTGCCGGCGTAGCGGTGCGAATACTGGGTGTGCAGGCGGGTATTGGTCCCGCTGGGGTTCACGACGATGTGGGTCGGCGTGGAGTCCGCCGTCGCCCGCGACGTCGTCGCGGTGCCGAAGATCAGGTAGGTATATTGGTTGAAGTATTCGACGTCGTAGAACGAGTAGGTGCTGCGCAGGGACAGCGCCAGCTTGTCGGTGATCTTGTAGTCGACGCTGAGGTTGGCGGCCTTGCGGCTGGTCAGCTTCGGACCCGGACGCCACATCACCTGGTAGGGCATGACCCGGCCGTCGGCGAGGTAGGACCAGTCGGTCTGGACCCGGTCCTGCTGGACGAAGTTGGCGTTGTAGCTGGCGTTGAACGCCACGCCCAGGCGGCCGTCCAGGAACACGTCGCCATAGCCGATCTGCGCCGAAGGGTAGATCGTCATGTGCTTCTTGTCGTCGGGCAGGTACTGCCGCGACAGGGTGGAGTCCGAGGTGCCCACGCCGCCGATCTGGAAGCGCAGCAGGCGGCTCCTGCGCTGGAAGGCGTACTTGCTGCGCAGGTTGATCGAGCCGCCGGGGCTGTCGGCGTCCATGCTGGCCTGCAGGGTGTTGTTCAGCTCGATGGAGTCGATGCCGGTGATCGACATCTGCTCGAACGAGTTCTGGCGACCCGAATTGTTGTTCGACGTGGCCGTGGCCATGCGCGCGCCATCGGTGGTGAAGGTCGAGTATTTCGGATCCAGGCCGCCGATGCGAACGGCCGTGGCGTCGACCTCGGTGTAGTCCAGCGACACGCCGGGCATGTTCTTCATGAACTCGCCGACGTCGCCCATGGTCAGGGCGCCGAAGTTGTCGGCGGCCACCACGTTCTTGGCGTTGGTCGAGGCGCGGCGCTCCATGATGGCGGCGGCCTGGCCGTCGCGGGCGGCGGTGATCGTCACCGCCTCGACCGCGTCGCCGCCGGCGGCGGCGTAGGCCGTCAGGTCGAAGGTCACCGCCGCGGTCTGGCCGGGCTCCACCGTCACCACGGTGCGGGCGGTCTCCAGACCCGCGTACTTGGCCACCACGGCCACCTCGCCGGCCGGCACGCCGGTCAGGCGAAAGTCGCCGCCGTCTTCGGAGAAGGCCACGATGGTCGTGCCCTCGACGCGGATCTCGGCGTTGCGCACGTACTGGCCGGTGGCGGTGTTCAGCACCTTGCCGCGCACCACGCCCGAGCCCGCCGCCGCCGACGGGCGAGCGCCGGCCGGAGCGGCCGACTTCAGGGTGATGACCTGGCCGTCGTCACTGTCGATGCGCAGCGGCGTGCCGGCGATCAGCCGCGACAGCGCCGTGCGCACGTCCATGCGGCCCTTCACGGCCGGGGTGCGCACGCCGTCCAGCAGCCGGGCCGGGGCCACGATCTGCACCTGCCCTTGGCGGGCCAGTTCGGGGATGGCGCGCACGGCCGGCTGGGCCGGAATGTCGAAGTCGCGGTCCTGCGCCTGGGCTTGCGAGGCGACGGCGAGCGCCACGGCGGCGACGCCGCAGGCGAGGATGGAGTAGCGGGAAGTCATCGGCAGTCAGCCCCCAATCGTCGCCCAGATCGCGACGTCGCGGGTTGAGAGCCGCCGGCCGCGGGCTTCCGTGACCGGTCACAAAAAATTCTCAGTCCGAGGCGCTCGTCGGGGCCGGAGCCCGGCTCAGGACGACCAGGTCGCCCTTCTGGTCCAGCCGGGCGTCGAACACCCGGGCGATGGCGCGGCTGAAGCCGACGGGGTCGTTGGCGGCGAACAGACCCGCCACCGGCTCGCGCGCCAGGGCTGGGTCGGGGATCGCGATACGGGTGTCGCTGTAGCGGGCGAAGGCGTCGGCGGCCTCCTTCAGGCTCTCGCCCTCGAAAGCCAGCTTGCCCTCGCGCCAGGCCAGTTCGCGCGTGACCACCGCCGGGGTGATCGGCTGTGGGCGCGGGACGAGGTCGGCCATCACCAGCCGGGTGTTGCCGTCCAAGGCCAGGTTGGTCGTGGGCGCGGTCAGCCGGGGGATCGTCACGTCGACGCGCCCCTGCTGCACCAGCAGGTCCACGGGATCGGCAGCCAGCTTGCGCACCCTAAAGCCCGCCTGGCTGGTGCGCAGCCGCCGGCCGTCAACCTCGACCACGAACGGCCGCTCGTCGTGCGCCACCGAGAAATAGGCCTCGCCCTTCAGCAGGGCGACGAACCGCTCGTTCTGGCCATAGCGCACGCGGATGCGGCTGTCGGTGTTGAGCAGCACGGTCGAGCCGTCCTTCAGCGGGACCAGGCGGATCTCGCCGCGCCGGGTGCTGGTCACCGCGCCGGCCGCCGGCACGCCCACGGCCAGGGCCGCCAGCGACGCGGCCGCCCCGGCGCCGCCCGCCCACAGCGCCGCGCGACGCGACAACCCGCGCGGCCTCGGCGCCGCCGGCTCCTGGAAGTCCGCCGGGTCGTATTGCGCGCCCAGAGCCCGGGCGGACTCGCTCATCATGAACAGCGACTGGGCGCGCAGCAGCGCGCCCCGGCTGCGGGAATCCCCCTTCAGCCAGCTCTGAAAAGCCTGGTCTTCCTCCGGAGTCAGCGGCCCACGATCCAGCCGCGCCGTCCAGTTGGACGCCGCTTCGTCAATGTCTCGACTGGTGTCTCGTTCGGCCATCTGGCGAGGCGATCTCCGCATCCACTGCAATAGAGGTTTGGGACCGCTTGTTTCCGCTACGGCCGAACCAATCAATCAAGAACGAAACGCCGCGCGATATGTGGGTCTCGACCGTGTTCTCCGAAATCCGCATCCGCTCGGCGATCTGGCGCTGCGACAGCCCGTCCACCCGCCGCAACACGAAGGCCTCGCGTACCTTGGCTGGCATTGCTGCAATCGCCCGGGCCAGCTGCCGCAGCTCGTCCCGGTCCAGCGCGTGCTGCTCGGGCGAGGCGGCGTCGTCGGGGTGGTCCAGCCGCTCCAGGTCGCCCACCGCCTGGATCGAGACGATCCTGGCCCGCCGCACGTGCCGCATGATCACCGAGCGCGCGACCTGGAAGAGATAGGCCCGGGGATAGCGGATGGTCTCCACCGTCTCCAGCTCGGCCAGGATGGTGTAGGCCTCCTGGATGACGTCCTCGGGATCGACGCCCGCCGGCGTGCTGCGCGACAGCCAACCGCGCAGGGCCGGCTCGTGCGGCAGCACGTTGCGCACGAACCATCGCTGTCTTTCCCTGTCGGCGCCGGTCATCCTGATCCGCTGGCTGGACGTTGCGCTGGCGCGGGGAGCGGTCCGGGACCGGACTTTCCCCGCAGCGAGTCGGCACCTTGCCTAGACGCGGTTTGTGACAGTCAGTCCCGGCCGCTCGTTTCGGGCGAGTGCAGGTCCGCCGCTGTCGCGGGAACCAGCGGGCGCGCCGCGTCGCCCGTCCAGCGCATCAAGGTCAGGTCGGCGGTCTGCCGGCCGTCGACCTTGGAATTGGCCGCCACATAGACCAGGCCGCCGCCGATCGGCTGGAAGCCGACGTCGGCCTTCTGGTTCCAGCCGCGCACGCCGCTGGCCTCGTGCTTCAGGCCGTCCGCGGCCAGTGGCAGCACCCTGCCCTGCTCCCAGCCCTGACCGTCCGCTCCCGGCACGCCCATCAGGTCGCCCGCCGCCGGCGCTGTTTCCGCGTCGACCGCGAACAGCAGATAGTTGGGAAAGGCCGGCTTGGCGCCCTGATAGACGCCCATGAACCAGCGCTTCAGGGTCTCGTCATAGGCCAGGGTCTGCACGCCGAAGCGGGTGTTGCCGGTACGCACGAACACCTTGTCGCGCGGCGCGGCCGGGCCCTCGTGGTGCGGCGCGGCCTCCGACAGCGGCCGGGCCAGCTTCGCCCAGCCGGCGACGTCGTATTGCAGCAGCACCTGGTGGTCGTTGTCGGTCCGGCCCTCGTCGCCGTAGATTCCGTAGGCCACCGTCAGGTAGCGCGGGCCGTCGCTGCGCCCGAAGGCCGGGCCGAAGCTCACGCCGTCGATGCCCGAGCAGCCGTAGCGATGGTCGGCCGTCCTGGCCGTGTCGCCGTCGAACCTGCCGTCGCCGTTCAGGTCGGCGGCGTAGTCCTTGGCCACCTCGGGCAGATAGACAGTGCGGAAGAGATCGCTCCTGGCCGCCTCGACGCCCACCTTGTCCAGCCGGGAAACGTCGATCACGGCGATGTAGAAGGCCTGGTCCTTCTTGTATTCCAGCGAGCCGTACAGCCTGCCGTCCTCGGGGTTGAAGTCGAGGTCCCCCAGGTGCCCGGTCCAGCCGACCAGGGTCCCCACCAGCCTGCCCTCGAAGTCGTACTTCGCCAGCAGGTTCGTGAACGAGTAGTAGACGTAGCCGCCCTTCAGGTCGACGGCGACGCCCTGCACGTGGCCCGAGGCCCAGGTCCCGCCGTTCTGGGTCAGGGGCGGGATCGGCGGCGCGGCCGCGGCCGGCAGGGCGAGCGCCAGGACGCCGGCGGCGAGCAGGAGCGAAAGACGCGTCTTCATCATGGCGGAACCGGGCGCTGGCGGATCGGAAAAGCGCCCCTCTAGCGCCCCTCCATGACGGTCCGGCGACAGGGACGGTTGGCCCGCAGATCACTGTCCGCGCCCAAGCAGCGAAAACCTCGTCCTTCGACAAGCTCAGGACGAGGTTTTCTAACCCACGCTCAGCAGTGGTCCTGACCCTGAGCCTGTCGAAGGGCGAGGACCAGGCGCCACGCCCTCAGTAGAACGCCACGTCGTCGAGCTCGAACCACAGCTTGGTCCCCGCCGCGCGCTCGCCCTCGACGCCCACCTGCAGCAGGTCGGTCCCCGTGAAGGCCGGGGCCTCGCCGCGCGACGCGACCGGCTTGAAGGCGGTGAACGGCAGCTCGATGCTCTTCCACTGCGGGCTGGCCTCGACCTTGGTCGTCCAGCGGCCGGCCGCGCCGACCAGGGTCACGACATAGGGACCGCCGTCGCCGCGGACGGCGAACTTGAGCCCCTTGAAGGCGGTGGCGTCGGCCGGAACCACCGAGCCGCGGGTCAGCGGCAGCAGCACCCCGGCTGAGGCGTCGTCCTTGGTGGCCATGCGGGCGCCGACGCTCAGCACCTTGCCGCCGCCCTCGCGGGTGATGACCTGCGAGACTTCCAGGCTGCGATCACGGCCGCCGTCGAAGTCGTCCAGCCGCAGGGTGTCGAGGCTGGTGCGGCCGTCGGGGCGCTCGAAGTCGTCGATCAGCGCGGTCGCCTTCACCGCCGGCGGCGTCAGCTTGTCGTTGGCAGGCGCGCGCACGGCGCCGGGGCCAAACACCGCCTGGCCGTCGAGGAACACCTGCTCGGTCCTGCGGACGTCCGTGATGGTCTCCCAGGGCTTGCCGGCCACCAGCACGAAATCGGCGCGCTTGCCGACCTCCAGCGTGCCGCGATCGGCCAGCAGGTTCATGGCCCGGGCGCTCGTCGCGGTGCCGGCCATGAGGGCCTGGCTCGGCGTCAGGCCGGCCTGCACCAAAAGCTCCAGTTCGCGCAGGGTCGAGGGGCCGTGCGGCGTGCCGAGCATGCCCGCGTCGGTGCCCAAGGCCACCGGAACGCCGGCGTCGAACAGGCTCTTCACGTTGGAAAGGGCGTAGCCGAACTTGCGGCGCGCCTGGACGTTGCGCGGACTGTCGGGATCGGTCGGCGGCTTGGCGCCTGGCTTGACCGGTTCATAGACCGCCAGGGTCGGGGCGTAGAACAGGCCCGAGGCCTTGATCGCGGCGATGGTGTCCGCATCGACCGGCTCGTCCTGCAGGCTGTGGGCGATGACGTCGACGCCGCTGGTCGCCGCCACCTTGCCGCGCTCGACGGTGACGGTGTGGGTCAGGACCTTGAGATTGTGCTTGTGCGCCGCCTCGGTCAGGGCCTTCAGCGTCCAGGCGTCCATGCTGGTGTTGTCGGGCGCGCTGCCATAGCGCCAACCGTCGGTGAAGGCCTTGATGGCGTCGGGCTTGTAGGCGGCGATCTCCTCGACCGCCAGGCGCGCGCTCTCGGGCGTGTCGACCCAGCGGGTGGTGGCCTGGTCGGCCCAGTCGGCGCCGTGGCCGCCCGGCGTGCTCATCCGGGCGACGAAATTGACGTGCGGCGCAGTCAGGGTTCCCAGCCACGCCCGGCGCGGCGCGAAGCTCTCGGGCTGCTGGTGGAAGTCGTTCACCGTCGTCACGCCCGAGGCCAGGTAGGCGTCGGCGATCTGCGGGGTCACGGCCGGCGCGCCCGCCGGGGTCCAGTGGGTGTGAACGTCGAACAGGCCCGGGATCAACGCCGCGCCCTTGGCGTCGACGATGCTGGCGCCCCTGGGGGTCTTGACCTTGGGTCCGATCGCCAGGATCCGCCCGTCCTTGACCACCAGCGTCCCGCGATAGGGCGCGGCGCCGGTGGCGTCGAAGATCTCGGCGTTGACCACCGCCAGCGGCTTGGTCTGGGCGACCGCCAGGGAGGTCGAGAGCGCCGCGGCGCACAGGCCGCCGAGCAGGATGCGGGCGGAACGCGATGTCATGGGATTTCCCCTGGTTCTTGGCCTAATTCTTGGAAGGAAGACGCCCGGGCCGCACACGACGGCCCGGGGCTCGCTCGAGCGGCTAGAACCGCTTCTTGACGTTGAAGTACCAGTAGCGGCCGTACGGGGTGTAGACCGTGCCGTCGTAGCCGGCCGCGCTCAGCGGCGGCTGCTCGTCGGTGACGTTGCGCACGCCCAGCCGCAGCTTGGTCCCGATCTCGGCGACGTCGACCTCGCCATAGAGGTTGCCGGTCAGGGTCGAGTCTACCACCCAGGGCTGGCCCGAGGCGTCGATCAGCGCGGTGTCGTCGTAGTCGCCGATATACTGGGTGAAGCCGCCGACCGTGAAGCGGTCGTAGCGCCAGGTCAGGGCCGCCGACCACTTCCATTCCGGCTTGCCGTTCTGGCGCAGCAGATTACCGCCGCCGGTGATGGTGGTGCCAGCGTTGATAACCCCGTCCGAGCGCGCCTTCAGGAGTTCGGCGATGCCCGGCGACGGCGACTGGTAGTATTTCAGCAGGTGGGCGACGTTGACGTTCAGGTCGAAGTCGCCGAACCGGTCGGTGCCCAGCTTCCACAGGAAGCCGAAGTCCAGTCCCTCGACCACCTGCGGCTGGAGGTTGGTGTATTTGTCGTTGACGTACAGCACCTGGCCGGCGGCCGTCAGGCCGGTGCCGGCGAAGGCGGCGACGTCGTCGGCCGTCGGGGCGGCGCGCACCACGTTCGGGTTGCTCGAGCCCTGCTGGCGCAGCAGGTAGTCGAGGATCAGGGCGTTGCCCTCGCCGAACACGCCGATCAGGCCCGTTTGCTTCACCTTCCAGTAGTCGGCGGTGAAGGTCAGGCGACCGAAGGCCTCGGGCACGAACTTCGGCTCGAAGACCACGCCGTACGACAGGGTTTCGGACTCTTCGGGCTCCAGGTCGGGGTTGCCCGCCCGCCGCGCCGTCGTCAGCTGCGAGCGCGAGCACGACGAGAAGGCGCCGATCCGCCCGGCCCGCAGGTCGGCCTCGCAGAAGGCGTAGTCGGTGCGGGTGTTCGAGCGCGAGATGATCGAGGCGTTGATCTGCTCCAGGTTCGGGGCGCGGAAGCCCTGGGCCCACGAGCCGCGGAAGCGCACGCCGTCGATCACGTCCCAGGCCAGGGCGACCTTGGGTTTCGCGGTATTGCCAAAGTCGCTGTAGCGCTCGTAGCGGCCGGCCAGCTGGCCTTCCAGGCGGTGGACCAGCGGGATCGACATCTCCGGCGAGACCAGCGGCACGGCCAGTTCCAGATAGGCCGAACCCACCGTGCGGTGGCCCTTGGTGTCGGGGTTGATGCTGGAGTTGATCAGGTCGCTCAGCACCGCCCCGCTGATCGGGTCGGTGAAGGTGGTCGTGCCGTCGATGCGGCTGTCGCGGTCGTCCAGCTGGGTTTCGCGGCGGAACTCGACGCCCGAGGCGACGCCCAGGTCGCCGCCCGGCAGGGTCAGGAGATCCGGGCGCGAGACCTTGAAGTCCCACAGCGCCAGGGTGCTCTTGGTGCGGCGGATGGTCTTGACGCGGATGGCGTCGATGGCCGCCTGGCTGTTGCGGGTGTTGTCGGGGCCGCTGGTGTAGAGCAGGTCCGAGCCGTTGAAGACGTTGTAGGCGTCGGGCGTCGACAGGGCGAGCTGGGCGTAGAGCTTGGTGGTCGAGATGTTGTCGGCCACGTCTTCGGCGGTGGCCTCGGAGTAGACGACCGCCGACTCCCAGTCGAAGCCGAACTTCTCGCCGCGCAGACCGCCCAGCACGCGGTACTGCTTGTTGGTGACGTCCACCTGGGTGAGGCCGAGGTCGGCGAAGGTGTAGCCGCGCAGCGTGACCGGCAGGCCCGCGGCCGGGACGTTCAGGTTGGGCAAGCGGTTGGGATTGACCGAGCCGTTGGCGAAGACGGTCGGGCCGAACGGGTTCCAGTAGTTGCTGACCGGGATGGTGATCACCCCCGACGACAGGGTCTGGATCGGCGCCTGACCCGCGTTGGTCTTGGCGTGATAGATGCCCAGCTCACCGAAGGCGGTGACGCTGTCGTTGATCTCGTACTTGCCGGTGGCGAACAGGTTGGCGCGCTTGACCGACGGGATCACCGTCGTGCCCAGCGAGGCGGCGTCGAAGCGCAGGTCGCGATCGACGCCCGAGGTCGCCAGGGCCCCGTCGTCGATGCACAGCCCGTTGCCGATGTTCAGCTGGCAGCCCGAGAAGGTGGTCGGCTGGATGTGGAAATAGCCGGCGCTGCTGGTCAGGGCCGTCGCGCCCTGGCGCACCGTGCCGAAGCTCTGCGGCGTCTGCAGGTAGGCCCAGGGCGTGGTCGTGCTGCGGCCGTCCAGGCTGGTGGCGCCGGCGAAACGGGTGCCCGCGAACAGCGAGCGGCGGTCGGCCGAGGCGGTGAAGGCCTGCTCGTTGGAACGCAGGTGCGTGCGCGCGTCATAGGAGAAGAAGGCGCTGACATTGCCACGGCCCTCGGCGAAGTTGTGGCCGCCATAGGCGTTGAAATTATACTCCTTGAGGTTCGTGCCCTCGGCGAAGCCATACTGGGCCGCGACGTTCAGACCCTCCAGGTCGTCGCGCAGCACGGTGTTGACCACGCCGGCCACTGCGTCGGCGCCGTAGATGGCCGCCGCGCCGTCGCGCAGCACTTCCAGCCGGCGCAGGCCCGTCACCGGAATGGCGTTGGAGTTGTAGGTCAGCACCGGCACCAGGTTGTCGTTGGCCTGGCTGGTCGGGTGGGTCACCACCCGGCGGCCGTTCAGCAGCACCAGGGTGTTGCCGATGCCCAGGTTGCGCAGGTTCACCGAGCCGACGTCGCCGCGGGCGCTGTTGCTGGTGCCCGGCAGGTACTGCGAATTGAAGTTGACGTCGCCCATCTGAGGGATGGCGCGAAACAGGTCGTCGCCCGAAACGGCGGCGGTGGCCTGGATCTGGTCCTCCCCGACCACCGTCACCGGCAGGGCGGCGGTGACCTTGGCCCCCTTGATCTGCGAGCCGACGACGGTGATTTCCTCGACGGTCGCGGCCTCGCCCTCCTGGGCGTTGGCGTGCGCGGCCAGGACGGCGGCGCAGAGAGTCGTGGTCGCCAGCAGGGCGACGCGTAGGCGAGTGTTCATGGTATCCCCTCCAGAACTGCGACCCGACGCTCCCCGCCGCGACAGCGCGCCCGCAATCCACATTTCAGGAAATGCCGGCGCGTCGTCTCGATGCTGACGAAACGAACAGGTCGTGCCGGATCATTGCCGGCGCCGGTCAATTCCCACCGAATCGATGGGAATTGAATTCGAGATTTTCTGAACCGCTTGCGACCAAGTTTGCCGCCGCCCCGTCAAAAAATGGGTTGGAACGGCAATTTCTACCAGACGCCGTTCGAGCCGGCCTCCAGGGCCGCCGGGTGTGAAATGCGGCTGCGCCGCCGGATCGCGCTTCGCCGATCAGATCCTGGAACCCGCTGTCGGCGTCGCCGTGCGCGCATGATCAAACAACGTTATCCCAGTTGCCGGTGTGATAATCAGCACCTTCCGGAAACCTTTGGCCGGCGCCCTGAAATGTGGCGTGCGTATACGAAGTAGGCCCGCAAAGGCCTTCCGCGCCCCCTCCCCCATTGCCGAACCCGCCGCCCTGATCAACGCTGAACCGCGGCCAAAACCGCTGTTCAGTCTAGTATTCGCGTTCCAACAATAAGAACACGATTAGGGCGGACCCCACGAAGGAGCCATCAGTCATGCATTGACTATGCGGAGAGGGGCACTAGTGAACAATAATCTCAAAAAAATCTTGACCGCGAGCATTTCGACTCTGTCGATCGCTATCGGTACTTCGACCATCGCACATGCGGCCGAGCCCGCACCTGATCCTTCCGTCGAACTCGACACCGTCATCGTCACCGGCACGCGCCAGACCGGCCTGCGGGTCGCCGACAGCCCGGCCCCGGTCCAGGTGGTCGACACCGCCACCCTCGAGCGCACCGGCCAGGTCGACCTGCGCCTGGGCCTGGCCAACCTGGTGCCGTCGTTCAACGCCCAGGCCTTCGGCGGCGACACCGCCAACCTGACCCTGTCGGCGCGCCTGCGCGGCCTTTCGCCGAACCAGGCCCTGGTGCTGATCAACGGCAAGCGCCGCCATACCACCGGCAACTTCGCCGTCCTGTCGGGCCCCTACCAGGGCGCGGCGGCCGCCGACCTCGGTTTCATCCCGATGGCCTCGATCGGTCGGATCGAAGTGCTGACCGACGGCGCCGCGGCCCAGTACGGCACCGACGCCATCGCCGGCGTCGTCAACATCATCCTCAAGAAGTCGGAGTCGGGCGGCGCGGTCTCGGCCACCGGCGGCGAGTATTTCGACGGCGGCGGCAAGACCGCCTCGTTCTCGGCCAACCTGGGCACGGCCCCGACCGAGAACAGCTATCTGAACTTCACGGTCGAGAGCAAATACCACGGCTTCTCCAACCGCGGCCTGCCCGACCAGCGCGTCTTCAACCCGGCCAGCCCCAGCTACTCGGCCGCCAACAACGCCGTCGAGAGCCAGATCAAGGGCTATCCGAACCTGAACCTGATCTCGGGCGACGCCGAGTACCGGATGCACGTCCTGGCCTTCAACGGCGGCGTCGAACTGCCCGGCGACTTCGAGGTCTATTCGTTCGGCACCTACGGCCACAAGGACGCCTCGGCCTACGAGAACTACCGCCGCTACAACCGCATCCAGGGCAGGATGGGCGCGGCCGACCGGCCCTTCCCCAACGGCTTCAGCCCGCGCGAACGGATTATCGAGGACGACTACGCCCTGACCCTGGGCCTGTCCGGCGTGGTCGCCGGCTGGAACCTCGACCTCAGCGCCACCTACGGCAAGGACGACATCGAGGTCCGCGTCGAGGACTCGGCCAACGCCAGCCTCTACACCGACACCTCGACCCTCACGACCAAGGGCTTCACCCCCACCTCGTTCCACGCCGGCAGCTGGCAGACGACCCAGTGGACCAACAATCTGGACCTCTCCCGCGGCTTCGACGTGGGCCTGGCCACGCCGCTGGATGTCGCCCTGGGCATCGAGCAGCGCCGTGACACCTACGCGATCGGCGCAGGCGACGCGGCCTCGACCTACAAGGAAGGCTCGCAGTCCTATCCGGGCTTCTCCAAGACCGACGCCGGCGGCCACAGCCGCACCAGCTGGGCCCTCTACACCGACCTGGCCGTCTCGCCGGTCACGCCCTGGAAGGTCGACGTGGCCCTGCGCTACGAGGACTTCAGCGACTTCGGCGACACCACGGTCGGCAAGCTGACCAGCCGCTACGACTTCAACGAGATGTTCGCCATCCGCGGCACCGTCAGCACCGGCTTCCGCGCCCCGACCCTGGCGGAGTCGTTCTACTCGGCCACCAACGTCTCGCCGACCTCGGCCTTCGTGCAGCTGGCCCCGAACTCGGCGGCGGCCGCGCTGCTGGGCATCGAGAAGCTGAAGCCCGAGAAGTCGACCAACTACAGCTTCGGCGTCGTGGCGCACCCGATCCCGAAACTGACCGCCACGATCGACGCCTACCGCATCAAGCTGGAAGACCGCATCTTCGGCTCCAGTTCGGTCTACGGCCTGCGCAACGGCGTGGTGGTGAACCCGAACGTCAACGCCGCCATCGCCGCCAACGGCAACATCCTGGACAGCACCGTCACCAGCACCGGCATCAACATCTTCTCCAACGGCCTGGACACCCGCACCACGGGCGTCGACGTGGTCGTCTCCTACCCGACCGACCTGGGCGACTATGGCCGCATCGACTGGACCCTGAGCGGCAACTACAACAAGACCAAGATCACCAGGGTGAAGTCGGCTCCGGCCGCGCTGGGCGTGACCAGCACGGCCTTCCCGACCGGCCAGGTGCTGTTCGCCGGCAACGCCGCCTCGCTGCTCGAGACCGCCGCGCCCAAGTATAAGATCGGCATCAACGGCCTCTACAGCTTCGGCCCCGTCACCGTCAGCCTGACCGAGACTTTCTACGGCAAGGCCTCGGCCCTGGCCGACCCAGGCACCGGCCCGCTGCTCAACACCGTGGTCAGCGCCACCGCCCTCACCGACCTGGAGATCTCCTACAAGTTCCCGGTCGGGGTGATCGCGGCCATCGGCGCCAACAACCTGTTCAACGAGTATCCGGACAAGTTCTCGGCCGCCTTCCAGTCGGCCTGCGTCGCCTCCGGCGGCGGCTGCGTGACCCAGTACCCGGCCTTCTCGCCGTTCGGGATCAACGGCGGCTACTACTACGGGCGCCTGACCTACACCTTCTAGGTCGCCCTTCCATCGCATCGGCGACGAGGGAGTCGGGCGTCCGCCCGGCTCCCTTTTCCGAAGGCGATTCAACGGGACGCGCTCGCCGCGCCCCAACTTCGCACAAGCCGCGATCAGGGCGCCCAAGCAGGCGGCACAACGCCGTTCCGCGACAGGCTGACCGCCCTGCCCGGCTTAAAGGGATTGCCCCGCCGAGACGGGGATTTCGAGATGGTCGCGCCGCCGAAACATCCGGCAGGCGGACAAGAACACGGGGTGGCGTATGGACGGTCGAGCGACTTCGGCATCTGGCGCGGTTCTGACGCGCCGACGGTTTTTCGAAAGCCTGGCGGCCTATGGCGGGGTGTCGCTGGCCATGGCCGGCATGGACGCCCTGGGCTACGGCTTCGCCTCGGCCCAGGCCGCCCCGCCCCCGCTGGAAGGCGGCGGCAAGGGGATCAAGGTGGTGGTGCTGGGCGCGGGCCTGGCGGGCCTGACCGCCGCCTATGAACTGACCAAGCACGGCTACGAGGTGCAGGTGCTGGAAGCCCGCGACTTCGCCGGCGGCCGCTGCCAGACCGCCCGCAAGGGCTTCCGCCACGTCGACCTCTTGGGCAACGACCAGACCTGCCAGTTCGACGAGGGCCTCTACATCAACCACGGCCCCTGGCGGATCCCCTACCACCACCGCTCGACGCTGCACTACACCAAGCTGTTCGGCGTGCCGCTGGAGAGCTTCGTCAACGACAACGACGCGGCCTATGTCTATTTCGAGAAGGGCGAGGGCCCGCTGAAGGGCAAGCCCGTGCGCAAGGGCGAGATCGCCGCCGACGCGCGCGGCCACGCCGCCGAGCTGATGGCCAAGGTCGCCTCCAAGGGCGGTCTCGACGGCGCTTTCACCACCGAGGATCGCGACCTCTTCGTCGCCTACATGGTCAACGAGGGCCGGCTGTCGCCGACGGACCTGGCCTATACCGGCACCGACGGCCGCGGCTTCGACGTCCATCCCGGCGCCGGGGTCTCGCCCGGTCCCGGCAAGCCCTCGACCCCGCGCAGCATGGCCGACGTGCTGCACTCGGGCGCCTGGCGCACCCTGACCTCGGTCGCCGGCTACGAGCAGCAGCGCACCATGCTCCAGCCCATCGGCGGCATGGACCAGCTGGCCAAGGCCTTCGAGCGTAATGTCGCCGACAAGATCAGCTATTCCTGCGTGGTCGAAACCATCGGCCAGGACGCCAAGGGCGTGAAGATCGGCTATCGCGACGCGGCCGGAAAGAAGGCGCAGGTCGTCGCCGACTACTGCATCTGCACCATCCCGCTCAGCGTGCTGCGCAGCGTCGACATGCAGGCCTCCAAGCCTTTCAAGGCAGCGATGGAGGGCGTGGCCTACGCCCCGGTCAACAAGATCGGCCTGCAGATGAAGCGCCGCTTCTGGGAAGAGGACCACTTCATCTACGGCGGCCACATCTACAACGACATGCCCGGCATCGGCACGATCAGCCTGCCCTCGACCGGCTGGCAATCGCAGAAGGGCGTGCTGCTGGGCTACTACTCGTTCGGCGGCGAGGCCGCGAAGATCAGCGCCAAGAGCCCGGCCGAGCGCGCCGCCTTCGCCGTGGCCGGCGGCCAGAAGGTGTTCCCCGAATACGCCGACAGTTACGAGAACGCCTTCTCGTTCTGCTGGCACCTGGCCGAGCACAATCTGGGCGGCTGGGCCGAGTGGGGCGAGGAAGGCCGCAAGACCGCCTATCCGGTGCTGTGCGAGCCCGACGGCCGCCTCTACCTGGCCGGCGAGCACCTCAGCTATCTCGGCGGCTGGCAGGCCGGGGCCATCGAGTCCGCCTGGCAGCAGATCGCCAAGCTGCACGCCCGCGTCCGCGCCGCGTGACGACCCCCATCCAGCCCTCGGAGACCTGATGCTTCGCCACGCTTTCCCGGCGCTCGCCGCTTTCGGCCTCGTCGCCGGCGCCGCCTCGTCCGCCCTCGCCGCCCCGCCCGGCCAGACCCTTTACGCCGACAACTGCTCGGCCTGCCACCAGGTCACCGGCAAGGGCGTCAAGGGCGCCTTCCCGGCCCTGGCCGGCTCGCCGCTGGTGCAGGGCGACGGCAAGACCATGGCCGGCGTCGTGCTCAACGGCCGCGCCGGCATGCCCGCCTTCAAGGACGACCTGTCCGACGCCGAACTGACGGGCCTGCTGAACTATGTCCGCACCGCCTGGGGCAACAAGGGCAAGCCCGTCAGCTTCGCCGACGTCTCCAGCGCCCGCGCCCAGTCCAAGGCCGGCGCCAAGGCCCGCGGCCTGCAGGCCCACTAGTTCCGCGCCCTCGTCCTTCGACAAGCTCAGGATGAGGGCGACTTCGACGCCGCAGTAGAAATCCTCTTCCTGAGCCTGTCGAAGGACGAGGGTTTCGGTCCAAGTTGAGTTCCCCAGGAGAGAAACGCCCAATGAAACGCCTCGCCCTCGCCCTTGCGGCGACCGCCGCCGTCAGCACGCCCGCCCTGGCCCAGGAGATCGTCCGCGGCGGCGATCCGAAGTCGGCCATCGCCAGCGTCGTCACCGTGCCGGCCGGCTACGACACCATCTATGTCAGCGGCATGACCCCGCCGGTGGTCGACGCCAACGCCACGGGCGTGGCCAAGTTCGGCGACACCAAGACCCAGACCATCGGCGTCATCAAGCGCCTGGAGGACGCGCTCAAGAGCCAGGGCGCGAGCCTGTCGGACGTGGTGATGATGCGCGTGCTGCTGGTCGGCGACCCGGCCAAGGACGGCAAGATGGACTTCGCCGGCATGATGGAGGGCTACAAGACCTTCTTCGGCACGGCCGAGCAGCCCAACAAGCCCTCGCGCATCACCAGCCAAGTCACCGCCCTGGTCGCCGACGGCATGCTGGTCGAGATCGAGGTCCAGGCCGCCCGCAAGCCGAAGAAATAGGTCCGGCCGGCCAAGAAAGGCCCACCAGGCTCAAGCGCGACGGACGGTTTGGCGGCATGATCGCCGGACCGTCCCGACGCCGAGCAGAAAGGCCGACCCGATGAGCTGCACCCACCTGTCCACCATCGTCGTCGTCACGCCCAGCGCCGACGGCTGCGAGGAATGCCTCAAGACGGGCGGCTGGTGGGTGCACCTGCGCCTGTGCCGCGCCTGCGGCCACGTCGGCTGCTGCGACCAGTCGCCCAGCCGCCACGCCAGCGCCCACTTCGCCGCCACCCAGCACCCGATCATCGAGGGCTACGACCCGCCCGAGGGCTGGGGCTGGTGCTATGTCGACGAGGTGATGTTCGACCTTACCGCCTACAAGACGCCCCACCCGCGCCCGATCAAGCGATGGGTCGAGGGGTAGCGCTACCCGATCGGGTGTTGTCCGGAAAACATCGTTCGCTCTATTGCCCGGATGATCTTCACGACTCTCGCCCACAGGCCGGCGAGGGCGACATCAGGGCGGGTCGGGGTGGCCTCTAGAGAACGACAAGACTTTTTCCGTGGACTGACGGTCATCGCCTGCGCCTGGGCCCTGGCGGGGCCAGCCCTGGCGGCCGAACGCATGACTGCGCTGGCCCTGCCTGCCCAGCCGCTGAACCACGCCCTGGCCGAGCTGGGCCGCCAGGCGCGGGTCGACATCCTGGTCTCCTCGGCCGTGGTCGGCGACCGACGCGCGCCGCCGCTGCGTGGTCGCCTGACGCCCAGCGAGGCCCTGGACCGGCTGCTGGCGGGAACCGGTCTGGAGTACGAGGCCGTCGAGTCCGGCGCCTATGTCGTACGCGCCCGGCGCGGCGCGGCGCCCGAGGCCGAGCTCGGACCGACCGCCCTGCCTGAGCTGCTGGTGGTGGGCGTGCGCACCCAGAACGTCGACCAGCGGCGCGATCCCGACGACATCCAGCCCTATCGCGTGTTCGAGCGCAGCACCCTGCGCGCGGCCCAGGCCCTTTCGGCCGACGACTTCCTGCAGACCTGGCTGACCAGCAACGGCGACAGCCGCCAGTCCATCCCGCGCCCCGGCCGCGGCATTCCGCCGTCGCGCTCCAACTTCGCCTTTCGCGACTCCAACGCCCAGGAAAAGACCCTGGTGCTGGTCGACGGACGACGCATGCCCGCCATCCCCAACTACAATCGGCTGGCGCAGGCCGACGTGGGGCCGATCCCGCTGGGGGCGATCAGCCGTATCGAGACCCTCGCCTCCAGCAGCGGAGCCCTCTATGGCCTGGGCGCGGTGAACGGCGTGGTCAACCTGGTGCTCGACCGCGACTATCGCGGCGCCGAGGTCGCCGTCACCACCGGCGCCAGCAAGGGCGGCGACGGCGGCTATAGCCGCTTCGACGCCCGCCTCGGCTACAGCAACGAAGACGGAAACACCGCGGTGATGGTCCGCTATGGCCAGAAGCGCTTCAACGGCGTCACGATCGGCGACCGATCCGAAGCCTTTGCGCCGCTCGACGGATCTTCGCTCAAGGCCGGCCAGAGCTACAGCCGGTCACCGGGGAACGGGATCACCCTGTTCGGGGTCAACGGTCCCTTCACGGTCGGCGGCGTCTCGATGTCGCAGACCTACATCCCCGCCGACTACGACGGCTCGACGCCGATCGAGACGGTGCTGATCCAGAACGCCGGCAAGTCGGCCCCGGGGCTGGCCCCGGCCCATAGCGTCCGCCCGCTGTCCAACGACAGCCGCACCGACGCCGTCCTGATCAATCTTCGCCAGAAGCTGTGGCGCGGCGCCGAGGCCTATCTGGACTACATCTATCTCGCCAGTTCCGACACCTACGCCACCGCCACCGGCGCTTTCTACACCACGCTGACGCCGGGCCAGGGGACGGCTTCGATGCTCTCGGGATCGAGCCCGATCGAACTCGTCGCGCCCATCCCCTTCGTTCAGGGAAGCGAATCCTCCCGGATCATCTCGCGTCGCTACACCGCGGGCCTGGTGTTCGACCTGCCTGCGCGCTGGCGGGGCGGCGTCGACTACGCCGTGGGCGGCGTACACGCCAATCAGCCCATCATCGACATTGGCTACGAGGGCCTGGCCTGGTCGACGGTCGCCAGCGGGATCGCGCCCGCCGACGGCCGGCCCGTACCCAACCCCTTCGGCGACCAGGCCAGGTTCCTGGCCGACCTCGCGCGCTACAAGGCGCCCTGGGCGGGAAACGACCCCTATGCGACCTCGCGGCTCGAGGACATCTCGCTGCGCGCCTCCGGACCGATCGCCCGGATCGGCGGCCGCGACCTGACGCTGTCGCTGACCGCCCAGCAGCTGTGGGAGGCCATGCCGACCTTCCCGCCCAACCGCACCAACCACCTCTCGAGCCGCACGCGATCGATCTTCGCCGAACTGCGCGCGCCGCTGGAAGGCGTGCTCGGCGTCAGAGGCCTGGAACTGCAGGCGGCGGCGCGACGCCAGGTCGGCCGGATACTGATCTCCGAAGGATCGCCCGCCACGCCGATAGAGAAATCCGCCGATCTCTTACTGGTCGGCGCGAAGGCCGAACCCGCGCCCGGCCTGGTCCTGCGCGCCTCCTACGCGCAAGGCGCGCAGTTGCCCGAGCCCTACATGCTCGCGGCCACCGCCAGCCTGGCCACCAGCAGCGTCATCGATCCCAAGCGCGATCCACGCCAGCCCGTCTATGCGGAGGGGTGGTTCCCCATCCTCTGGGGCGCGCCCGCCAACCTGCGCCCGGACCAGACGCGGACCTACTCGGCGGGCGCCGTGCTGGCTTCGCCGCTGATCCCGCGCACGCGCCTGTCGATCGACTACACCCGCATCGAAGGCCACGACCTGATGGTCACCGTGCGCAGGAGCGTCGACCTCTACATCCTCAACGAGGATCTCTATCCCGGCGCCGTCGTCCGGGCGCCGCTCAGCGACGCCGACCGCGCCAAGGGCTATACGGGCGGCCGGATCATCGGGGTGCGCGACCTCAACGAGAACACCGGCTCCAGCCTGATGCAGTCGGTGGACGTGGTCGCCGAGCACGACCTGGACCTGGCGGGCGGACGCCTCGGGCTCAGCGCCGCCCTGACCTGGCAGCCGACCCTGCTGAACTACATTCCGCCGGGCAGCGGCGCCTTCAAGCGCACCCCAGACGGCGCGACGCCGAAGTGGCGCGGCGCAGTGGGCGCCCGCTGGTCGACCCGGCGCTTCGCCGCCTCGGCCACCGTTCGCTATGTCGACGCCGACCTGGCGACGGCGCTGCCCGAGCGCACCACGATCGACCTGTCCGCGGCCTTCGAACTGCCTCGGGCGCCCGGCGCGTCCGAGACCGAGTTGCGGCTGGGCGTGCGCAACCTGCTCGACCGCTGGTCGGACGACGATCCGCTGAAGCGCCGGTTCGAAGCCACCCTGATCGCCCGATTCTAGAGCATTTTCCGACGCAGTGGATTCCGGTTCGTCGTCAGAAAATGCGTCAAAGCTCTACACCGCCCGCAGCGCCTCCAGGTCGCGGTGGATGGCCGAGACCACCACCGAGCCCTCGCCCACCCCGGCCGCCACGCGCTTGATCGAGCCCGAGCGCACGTCGCCGACCGCGTAGACGCCCGGCCGTTCGGTCTCGTAGGCCGAGCGGGCGCCGGGGACCTGGCCGCTCTCGCCGGTCAGCACGAAGCCGCGCTCGTCCAGGTCGATGCAGCCGCGCAGCCAGTCGGTGTTGGGCTCGGCGCCGATCATCACGAACAGCGCCCCGGCGTCGACCACGGTCTCCTCGCCGCTGCGATGGTCGGTCCAGCCGATCCGCCTCAGGGTGCGTTCGCCCTCCAGGCGGGAAACCTCGCTGAACGGATGCAAGGTGATGCGGGCCGAGCCCTCGATGCGCTGGACCAGATAGTCCGACATCGTCGCAGCCAGCCCCTCGCCGCGCACCAGCATGTGCACGTGGCCGACGGTGCGCGACAGGAACATCGCCGCCTGGCCGGCCGAGTTGCCGCCGCCGACCACCACCACCGCCTGCCCCCGGCAGAGGTCCGACTCCATGGCCGTGGCGGCATAATGGATGGCCTGGCCGTCGAAGCGGTCATAGCCCTCGACGTCCAGCTTGCGGTAGCGGGCGCCCGAGGCGATCACCACCACCCGCGCCAGCAGGGTCTGGCCGTCCTCCAGCTTCAGGCGGTAGGGGCGCTTGTCGCACTCGACCCCCACCACGGCCCGCGACACCGCCAGCCGCGCGCCAAACTTCTGGGCCTGCACCTGGGCGCGGCCGGCCAGGGCCTGGCCCGATATGCCGGTGGGAAAGCCCAGATAGTTCTCGATCTTCGAGCTGGCGCCGGCCTGGCCGCCGGGCGCCAGGCCCTCCAGGATCACCGTCGCCAGCCCCTCGGACGCCGCATAGGTCGCCGCCGACAGGCCCGCCGGCCCCGCGCCCACCACCGCCACGTCGAACACCGCCTGCGGGTCGAAGCCCTCGGTCATGCCCAGGCGGTCGGCCAGCGCCATGGTGTCGGGGTTGAGCAGCACGCTGCGGTCGGGCAGCACCACCGCAGGCAGGTCGGCGACGTCCAGGCCATGACGGCCCATGCAGCCGGACGCGGCCTCGTCGCTCTCCGCGTCGACCAGCCGCAGCGGATAACCGTTGCGCACGGCGAAGCGCTCGATGCGCAGGGTCTCCGGATCGTCGGGCCGGCCGATCAGCACGATCCCCGCCTCGCCGTGATGCAGGAAGCCCATGCGGCGCAGGATGAAGGCCCGCATGACGATCTCGCCGATGTCGGGCTCGGCCGCCATCATCCGCGGCACGTTCCTGTTGGCCACCCGCACCACCCGGCCATCGGTCAGGGCCCGCGCCCCGACCAGCAGGGCGCGGGCGTTGATCTGGTCGAGCTCGCCGCTGAACTGGCCGGCCCGGTGGATGGTCAGGATCTCGTCGTCGCCCGCCTCGCCGGTGCGGGTGATGCCCACCTGCCCGTCCAGCACCAGGAAGAAGTCGGCCCGCCGGTCGCCGCGCCGGAACAGCACCTGGCCTTTCGCAATCTCTTCCTCGACGCCATAGCCGGCCAGGCGCTCGGTCATCTCGGGCGACAGCACGGGGAAGATCTGGGCGGTGCGGGCGTAGGGGTCGTCGGCGGCGAGCGGCTTGGTGGCGATGGTATCGGTCACGGCGGGCCTCCTGGCGGTCCTTCGAACCCTAGTTCACGGAATGCCGGGAAGCGATGTCTTGAACGGAAACAGCGGCGCCTTCCGGCGCGGCGCGCGGCGTCACGGCGGCGAAGGCCGTCAGGGCCAGCAGGGCGGCGGTCGCGGCGCTCAGCGCCAGTTTCTGGATCCCGTTCACGAGCGACGCCCTTGGTCGGATAAAAGGGGGTGGCCCCGCCGGCCGCCGGGGGGGAGGTGCAGCGGGCGGGGCCTTGCGGGGTCCTGGCCTGGGGGGAGAGGTTCCAGGACCCCGAGGGGGATCAGGCGCGGTCGCGGCGACCGGCCTCGAACAGGAACCAGACGCGCTTTTCGGTCTCGTCGATCCAGTTCTCCAGAAGGCTGGCGGTGGCGATATCGCCATGCTCGTCGCAGGCCGAGTGCACCGCCCGCATGGCCGCGGCCAGGCCGCCGTTGTCGTCGCGCAGTTCGGCCAGCATGTCGTGCGGCTCGACGTAGTCAGCGTCGTTGTCCAGCACCCGCTGGGCGCGGGCGATGTGGCCGATCGAGCGCAGGGTCGTGCCACCCAGCTTGCGCACCCGTTCGGCGATCGGGTCGGTCATGGCGTAGAGCTCGTCGCCCTGCTCGTCGAACATCAGGTGGTAGTCGCGAAAGTGCGGGCCCGAGACGTGCCAGTGGAAGTTCTTGGTCTTGATGTAGAGCGCGAAGACATCGGCCAGCAGCGCGGTCAGGGCCGCGGAGATGTCCTTGGCGGCGGCTTCGCCCAGGCCCGTGGGCGTGGTCAGCGGGGCCAGGCGCCGGGCGCGGGCGATTTCGGTGTCCATGAGTCTTCTCCTGCGAAGGCGAGGTCCAGCGCCGCGCCGTTGAGAGTCATCTTGCGCGTCTGGCGGCGACCGTGCTTGGCGCGAGGCGCGCCGGCTTGAACGTCGGCGCCGTCGCGCTCGGCTCAGGCTCGCCGCAGCGAGCCCATCACCAGGGCCCGGCCCCACGGACGGTTCTCGCGGCGCCAGACATTGGGGGTCTGGCCGGTGTGGCGGCGGAACAGGCGCGTCAGGTGGGCCTGGTCGGCCAGGCCGCAGACGGCGGCGATATGGGCCAGGCTCTCGTCGGTCTCCAGCATCATCGCCTGGGCGTGCTCCAGGCGCCGGCGCATGATATAGGCGTGCGGCGTCTCGTCGGTGCTGACCTTGAAGGCGCGGCAGAAATAGCTGGCCGACAGGCCCACGCGGCCAGCCAGCACGGCGACCGAGACGGTCGAACCGATATGGGCCTCGACATGGGCCGCCACGGCCCGGATCTGCCAGCCGGCCAGCCCGCCGCGCGCCGGACCCGAGGACCGCACCCGCGAGCCGGGCAGGAAGCTGCGCTCCTCGCGCTGGACGGCGGTGTTCAGCACCACCGCCAGCCGGTCCAGCATCTCGCGGGCCGAGCCGAGGTCGGCGTCCAGGGCGGCCCGGGCCTGCTCGACCAGCCAGATCGCCTGGGGCGCGTTGGGAGACGGCCTGGCCGCCTGGGTGTCGATGGATTGCAACATGGCTCCGGCCTCCTGCCGCCTCGAATGACCGCAACCCTAGCGACGGTCGCTCATCCAACACACCGAACGGACGTTGACCGGACGTATCGACTTGGTTGGGCCGCCCCAGACCTTGGTAGGGGGTCCCGATCCGGGCCAGGCTTGCGCTATGAATCGCCTGATGCGCTTTTCGCCCTTCCCCTCGTCGCGCCCCTCGGCGGTCGGCCGCCGCCTGCGCCTGGCCGGCGCGGCCCTGATCGCGGCGGCCGTGTTCGTCATCGACACCTTCACCCCGCTCTCCAGCGCGGTGGCGGTGCTCTACGTGCTGGTGCTGCTGCTGGTCGGCGAGGAGCTGCCCGGCCGCAGGCTGTGGGTCGTCACCCTGGCCTGCGCCGCCATGGCCACGATCAGCTTCGCCTTCGCCCATGGGGAAGACGTCGAACTGGCCCCCACCCTGCGCCTGATGGTCAGCCTGGCGGCCCTGGGCGTGGCGGCCTTCCTGACCGGCCGCAACCTGGCCGCGCGCGAGATCCTGCAGGCCCAGGCCCGGCTGCTCGACGTCACCTCCGACGCGATCTTCATCCGCGATGCGCAGGGCCGCATCACCTTCTGGAACCGGGGGGCCGAGCGGCTCTACGGCTGGACCCGCGACGAGGCCCTGGGCCAGGACGCCCACCGGCTGCTGGCGACCACCCTGCCCGCCCCCTCCGAGGACATCGCCGCCCTGGTGGCCCGCGACGGCGCCTGGCAGGGCGAGGTCGGCCAGCGCCGCAAGGACGGCGGGATCCTCACCGTGCTCAGCGAGTGGATCCTGGAGCGCGACGAGACCGGCGCCCACGCCCTGCTGGAGAGCAACACCGACATCTCCGACCTGCGCCGCGCCGACGAGGCCCTGCGCCGCAGCGAGGCCCGCTACCGCACCATCTTCAACACCCTGGCGGTGTCGATCTGGGAGCACGACTTCCGGCCGGTGAAAGCCGCGCTGGACGAACTGCGCGCCCAGGGGATCACGGATCTGGCCGAGCACCTGGCCCGCAATCCCGAGGTCGCCCGCGAGATCAAGGCCAGGGTCGGCATCACCGACGTCAACGCCACCGCCCTGAAGATGATGGGCGTCGCCGACAAGGCCGGCTTCTTCCAGCGCCTGGACGAGCTCCTGCCCGAGACCGACGACAGCTTCGCCCAGTTCCTGATCGCCTTCGACGCCGGCGCGCCGCGCTTCGAGACCGAGACCACCGTGCGCAGCCGCACCGGCGAGATGATCCCGGTCATGGTCGCCCTGAACTTCCCGCCCGACGCGCAAGGCCTCGACCGCGTCCAGGCCTCGATCGTCGACCTGACCGAGCAGCGGCGGATGCAGGAACGCCTCGACCGCGCCCGCGCCGAGCTGGAGCACGCCCTGCGCGCGGCGACGCTGGGGGTGCTGTCGGCCTCGATCGCCCACGAGGTCAACCAGCCGCTGGCCGCCATCTCCAACGCCGCCGGCGCGGCCCAGCGCTGGCTCGACCGCGAGACGCCCGACCTCGACGAGGCCAAGGAGGCCGTCGCCGACGTCGTCCACGCCGCCGCCCACGCCGCCGAGGTGGTGCGCGGCATCCGCGGCCTGATCGCCCAGACCCCCGCCGATCGCGCAGCCCTGCCGGTCGACGGCCTGCTGGCCGTCTCGGCCGGCTTCGTGCGCCGCGAGATCGCCGAGCACGGCGTCGAACTGGTCCTCGATCCGCAGGCGCCCGACACCGTGGTCCAAGGCGACCGCGTCGTGCTGCAGCAGGCGCTGGTCAACCTGATGCTCAACGGCGTCCAGGCCATGGCCGCTGTCCCCGCCGAGGCCCGCCGCCTGCACGTCCGCTCGCGCCGCGAGGCCGGCGAGGCCGTGATCGAGATCGCCGACACCGGCCCCGGCTTCCCGCCCGACGCCGCCGACCGCGCCTTCGAGGCCTTCTTCACCACCAAGCCCGGCGGCATGGGCCTGGGCCTGGCCATCTGCCAGTCAGCCGTGGCGGCCCACGACGGACGGATCGCGGTGCTGCCGCCAACGGCCGGCGAGACCGGGGCGCGGATCGAGGTGCGGCTGCCGGCGCTCGCCTAGCCGCCCGCCCGGTCCCGTTCCAGCGCCTCGGCCATCCGCACCAGTTCGGCGAAGGATCCCGCGCGCATCTTCTTCATCAGGCTGCCGCGGTGCAGCTTGACGGTGATCTCCTGCAGGCCCAGCTCGCCGGCCACCTGCTTGTTGAGCAGGCCGGCGGTGACCAGGGTCATGACCTGTTGTTCGCGCGGGGTCAGGGCGTCGAAGCGGGCCTTCACCTCGGCGACATCGCGGGCCAGGGCGCGGCGCTTGCCGTCCTTGGCCAGGGCGGCGGTCACCGCGTCGATCATGTCCTGGTCGCGGAAGGGCTTGGCGAGGAAGTCGACGGCGCCGGCCTTCATCGCCCGCACCGTCATCGGCACGTCGGCATGGCCGGTCATGACGATCACCGGGGCCCGCACGCCGCGCGCGGCCAGGGTTTCCTGCAGGTCGAGGCCGCTCATCTTGGGCATGCGCACGTCCACCAGTATGCAGCACGGGGTGTCGGGCAGGGCCGCGTCGAGCAGCGCCTGGGCCGAGCCGTAGAGCGCCGTGCGCAGACCCACCGACCGGAACAGCCTGTCCATCGAGCCGCGGAACATCTCGTTGTCGTCGACGACCAGCACGGTCTGCACCGTCTCGTCGATCGCGCTCTCGGCCTTGCCCGGCATACCCACTCCCCCTTCCACCAGCGACGCGCCCCCGCGCCTCACGCCCAGCGCTTCACGTCTCGTCGAGCATCCGTCTCAAGGTCGCCTCGATCCGGTCGGGCGCACAGGGCTTTTCGAGAAAATCCCGCGCCCCGGCGCCCATCGCCTGGTCGCGCATGTCCGGAAAGGCGGTGACCACCACCACCGGCAGGTCCGGATGGCTGGCCTGTAGGCGGCGCAGCAAGTCGAGGCCCGAGATCTCCGGCATGTGGATGTCGGTGACCACGCAGCCCCAGGCCTCCGGGCCCGAGGCCAGGAAGCTGGCCGCCGAGGCGAAGACGCCGACCTCCAGCCCAAACGAGCGGATCAGTCGCGCGAGGCCCGAGCGGACAAGGGCGTCGTCGTCGATGACGGCGATGGCGCGCCGGCGGGACATGGCGTTTCTCTAAGCACGCCCGTTACATGGACGCTGACCGGGACTGGATTAGACCACCGCCACCGCCCCCGACACCCATACGCTGGTTTATCCCCCGCCCGCCGGCCCGCCCTCGCGGCGCATGACCACCACCACCTCGACCCCGCCCGGGCGCCTGGCCAGCGCGTCGCGCAGCATGGCCAGCAGGGTCTCGGGCGAGACGTGCAGGTCGACGATCCGCGCGGTGTCCTCGTAGATCAGGTGGAAGTGCGGCTCGGGCTGGGTGTCGAACACCGGCTCGGCCGTAGTGGTCGGCAGCCGTCCCAGGAGGCCGTGGTCGGCGAAGGCCTCGACCTGGCGGGCGATCTCGGCCGGCGGCATGGCCAGGCCCGCCTCGGCCGCCAGTTCGGCGATCTCGGGCGCGGTCAGGTGCGTCTCCTCCGAGGCGCGCAGCAGCGCCAGCAGGCGCGAGGTCGGGCCGCGGCAAGGCAGGCCCGCGCGACGCAGCTCGTCCTGCAGGACGGCGTCCACGGCATGGGGCATCGTCAGGCGTCCTCCCGGCGGCGAAGGACGGTCACGATCGTTTGCGCGTCGCGACCTCTTCCTCGCGTCCGTATCGCGGCCAGCTTGGCGCAACGGGCCGCGGAAAAGAAGTTTCAAAGATCAATGATCGCGATAGGCTTCGGCTATCGAGAACCGGAAACCGGCGGCATGAACCTGCGCGATCTCCGCTATCTGCTGGCCGTGGCCGAGCACGAGCACTTCGGCCGCGCCGCCCGCGCCTGCGGCGTCAGCCAGCCCACCCTGTCGGTCCAGATCCGCAAGCTGGAGGACCTCTTGGGCGTCGTCCTCTTCGAGCGCGGCGGCAAGACCGCCACCCCGACCGCCGCCTGCCGCCAGCTGCTGGACCACGCCCGATCGGCGGTGACCGCGGCCGAGGCCGTGCTGGCCACCGCCCGCAGCCTGCGCGATCCGCTGGCCGGCCGCTTCCGCCTGGGGGTCATCCCGACCCTGGCGCCCTACCTGCTGCCGCTGGTGTTCGGCCCGCTGCGCGAAGCCCTGCCCGCGCTGGAGCTGGAGCCGTGGGAAGACCAGACCGCCGCCCTGCTCGAACGCCTGCGGGCCCATGAACTGGACGCCGTGCTGCTGGCCACCGACGAGACCGCGCCCGACCTGATGGGCGCGCCGCTGTTCGCCGAGCCGTTCCTGGCCGCCCTGCCGCCCGACCATCCGCTGGCCGCCCGCGAGGCGGTGGCCGAGACCGATCTGACCCGCGACATCCTCGTGCTGTCCGAAGGCCACTGCCTGCGCGACCAGGCGCTGGAAGCCTGCGGCCAGACCACCGCGCTGGGCGCCTCGCTGCGCGCCTCCAGCCTGACCACCCTGCTGAACATGGTCGCCGCCGGCTACGGCACCACCCTGATCCCGGGTCTGGCGGCCGGCGCGGCCCAGGACGCCGGCATCGTGCTGAGGCCGCTGTCGACCTGGACCGGCCGCACCATCCGCATCGTCTGGCGCGCCCAGTTCCCCCAGCGCCCCGCCGCCGAGGCCGTGGGCGAGATCATCGCCCGCCGCCTGCGCGGCTACACCGAGAGCACCGCCGCCGACGCGGCCTGAAGATCGGCCGACGGCGGACGAAACGATCCGGGAGGGTTGGCCGCGTCTATCGAAGCGATAGGAACAATCAATTGTACCAATGGCGGAAAGGGCGCGTTGACTAGGCCCGACGGGGGAAATGGCGAACGCAACAAGCCAACCGGAGGAAGCCGACAATGGATGGGAACGTCGATCCTAAAGCGCAGGGCCAGTGCCCGGTCGGCCATGGCCGCGGGCGAGCAAACCGCGACTGGTGGCCCCAGCATCTCAGCCTCGAGAGCCTGAACCAGCACAACCCGCGCTCAAATCCGCTCGGCGCGTCCTTCAACTACGCGCAGGCCTTCCACGGCCTCGACCTCAATGCGGTGATCGCCGACCTCCACGCCCTGATGACCGACAGCCAGGACTGGTGGCCCGCCGACTTCGGCCACTATGGCGGCCTGTTCATCCGTCTGGCCTGGCACAGCGCAGGCACCTATCGCACCAGCGACGGCCGCGGCGGCGCCGGCGGCGGCCAGCAGCGCTTCGCCCCGCTCAACAGCTGGCCCGACAACGCCAATCTCGACAAGGCCCGCCGCCTGCTGTGGCCGATCAAGCAGAAGTACGGCGCCAAGCTGTCGTGGGCCGACCTCTACGTGCTGGTCGGCAACGTCGCCCTGGAGTCGATGGGCTTCAAGACCTTCGGCTTCGGCGGCGGCCGCGCCGACCAGTGGGAACCCGAGGAGCTCTACTGGGGTCCCGAAGGCAGCTGGCTCGGCGACGAGCGCTACAGCGGCGAGCGCCAGCTGCACCCGGCCCTGGGCGCGGTGCAGATGGGCCTGATCTACGTCAATCCCGAAGGCCCCAACGGCAATCCCGACCCGAAGGCCGCGGCGCGCGACATCCGCGACACCTTCGCCCGCATGGCCATGAACGACGAGGAGACCGTCGCCCTGATCGCCGGCGGCCACAGCTTCGGCAAGACCCACGGCGCGGGCGACCCGTCCTTCGTCGGCGTCGAGCCCGAGGGCGGCGAGATCGAGGCGCAAGGCCTGGGCTGGGCCAGCAAGCACGGCACGGGGATCGGCGCCGACTCCATCACCGGCGGCCCCGAAGTGATCTGGACCCAGACCCCGACCAAGTGGAGCAACCACTTCTTCGAGAACCTCTTCAAGTACGAGTGGGAACTGCATGAAAGCCCCGCCGGCGCCAAGCAGTGGCGGGCCAAGGACGCTCCGGCCGACATCCCCGACGCCTACGACGCTTCGAAGACGCACGTGCCGCGGATGCTGACCACCGACCTCGCGCTGCGCTTCGACCCGGAATACGAGAAGATCTCGCGCCGGTTCCTGGAGAACCCCGATCAGTTCGCCGACGCCTTCGCCCGCGCCTGGTTCAAGCTGACCCACCGCGACATGGGCCCCAAGGCCCGCTATCTCGGTCCGCTCGTGCCGGAAGAGACCCTGATCTGGCAGGACCCGATCCCCGAGGTCGACCACCCGCTGGTCGACGGCGCCGACGTCGCTGAACTCAAGCGCCAGATCCTGGCCTCGGACCTGTCGATCGCCGAGCTGGTCTCGGTCGCCTGGGCTTCGGCCTCGACCTACCGGGGCTCCGACAAGCGCGGCGGCGCCAACGGCGCCCGCATCCGCCTGGCCCCGCAGAAGGACTGGGAAGTCAACGACCCGCCCACCCTGGCCAAGGTGCTGGGCGTGCTGGAAGGCATCAAGGCCAGGTTCGACGCCACGGGCGAAAAGAAAATCTCGCTGGCCGACCTGATCGTGCTGGGCGGCGCGGCGGCCGTCGAGGAAGGCGCCAAGGCGGCCGGCTCGCGGATCACCGTGCCCTTCGTCCCCGGCCGCGCCGACGCCTCGGCCGAACAGACCGACGCCGACAGCTTCGATCCGCTGGAGCCCTTGTCCGACGGCTTCCGCAACTATCGTCGCGAGGGGACCCAGTTCATGGCCCCCGAAGAGGCCCTGGTCGACCGCGCCCAGCTGCTGCGGCTCTCCGCTCCCGAGATGACCGTCCTGGTCGGCGGACTGCGGGTGCTGGGCGCCAACGCCGGCGGCTCCAAGGCCGGAGTGTTCACCGAGCATCCGGGCGTGCTGAGCAACGACTTCTTCGTCAACCTGCTCGACATGGGCACGACCTGGAACCCGACGGCGGTCAACGCCTTCGCCGGTTCCCCCCGGGCCGGCGGCGACCCGCGCTGGACCGCCACCCGCGTCGACCTGATCTTCGGCTCCCATGCCGAGCTCAGGGCCCTGGCCGAGGTCTACGGCTCGGCCGACGCCCAGGACAAGTTCGTGGTCGACTTCGTGGCCGCCTGGAACAAGGTCATGAACGCCGACCGGCTGGACCTGAACCAGTAGGCCCTGAACCAGTAGGCGACGAAACCTCGATCCGCGGGGCGCTGGCCGAAAGGCCCGCGCCCCGCTTCATGTCCGCCCCGCCGCGTGAAGAAGTTGACCAGAGCGCGAGGAGATATCCCGGAGCATCTGGACGTTGCGCCACAGCAAAGCTAGACGCCATCGCGGTTGATGTTCCCGGGGGGCGTACATGCTTCAGCTGAATGGTTTCAAGGCGCGGAGCCTGCGCGCGCGTCTGCTTGGTTGCAGCCTGGCGGCCCTGGCCGCAGGCGCGGGAAGCTCGGCCTGGGCGGCCTGCGCGCCCTACCCGGTCGAGGTCGGAAACACCGCCAACTGCACCGGCGCCACGATCGGCGGACTGACCGTCCAGAAATCCAGCCTCGTCAACATCCTCCCCGACGCCAGCCTGTCGGCGGCCAGCGGCGACCTGGCCGCCTTCCGGGCGGTTTCGCCGATGGGCGTCACCAATGGTTCGATCATCAACCTGAACGTCCAGGGCGCGATCTCGGGCGGCTCGGCCGACGGCGTGCTGGTCAACAGCGGCGAGTATCGCCCGGGCTACTACTGGCCCTCCACCCGCCTCAACATCATCGTCGGCGCGAACGCGACGATCGAGGGCGCGGCCGCCATCCGGCTGCAAGGCACCGCGGGCAACCGCTACGGCCTGGCGGTCGCCGAACTCGACAACAGCGGCCAGATCCGCTCGACCAGCGGTCCGGCGATCGTCAGCACCGACGCCTCGGTCGAAGGCTTCTTCTCGATCACCAATCGCCGGACCGGCTACATCGGCGGCATCCAGGCCGGCGTGCAGCAGCTCAACAACGCCGGGATCATCGACGGCGGCGCGCTCAGCGCCGTGAGCACCCCCGCAGCCGTGGCCCAGCCCTATGCGCACAGCATCCTCTATTCGCTGAATAACGACGCCGGCGCCGAGATCCGCTCCAACAGCACGGCAGCGACCATCAAGGCCTCATCCCTGCCGACCATCATCAACAGCGGCTTGATCGCCAACCGTGGCTCGGGCGCGGCGCTCGAGGTCGGCTCCGGCGTCACCCTGACCAACACCGCCAGCGGGGTGATCTCCAGCGGCGGCGCCGTGGCCATCCAGTCCGGCGGCCCCAACGTCACCATCTACAACCGAGGCCTGATCACCGGCTCGATCGTGGTCGCCTCGCGCCCCGGCGTCTACGGCTGGACGACGATCGACACGGTCGGCGGCCGGATCGTCGGCGACGTGCTGCTGGGTGATTCCGACGATCTCGTGATCGGAACCTATGACGTCGCCACCCGCCGGCTGCAGGAGATCTCGGGCCGCGTCGACGGCGGCGGCGGCCTCAACACCCTGCAGTTCATCCTCAATCAGTCGGTCGAGCTGAACGCAGGCCTGATGTCGGCCGACTACGTCAACTTCCAGGCCTATCGCATGGCGCTGGCCCAAGGGACCGTCCTGACGCTGAACGGCAATACGCCCGTCGGGCTGTCGGTGGCGGGCTACGGATCGATCGTCACCAACGGCGCGGTGACCAGCACGGGCACGGCCTTCGCGTCCTACTATTCGCCCGACTACTATTACGGGGGCCTGTCGTTCACCAACAACGGCTCGGTCACCAGCAGCGTCGCCCCGCCCGCGCCGGGCTATGCCGGCCCCGCGGCGATCAACCTCGCCAATCTGAACAGCTTCGTGAACAACGGCTCGATCGTATCGAGCGGCGTCGGCGTCATCGCCAGCCTGACCGGTTCCGGAACCCTGACCAACTACGGCTCGATCAGCGCCGTCGCCACCGCGCTCTCGGTCTCGAGCGGCTCGGTCCTGAACGAAGGTGAGATCCGCTCCACCGCGGGCGTGGGCCTCTACGTGTCGCTCGGCGGCGGCACGGTGATGACCAGAACCTCCACGAACAAGGGCGTGATCGAGGGCGCGACCGCCGGCGCCCAGGTCTCGTCGATCGTCCTGGCCAACAGCGGGACGATCACCGCGAGCAACGGCTACGGTGTCATTCTCGACAGCTACTCGCGCGTCGACAACCTCGCCGGCGGGGTCATCTCCGGCTCCAAGGGCGGGGTGCGCGCCGACTGGGCCGGCATCGTCAGCAACGCGGGCGTCATCAACGGCGACGTCACCTTCTCGGGCGACGGAACCTACATCGACGCCGGCGGCCAGCTGAACGGCTCGCTGACCATGAGCTATCGCGACGACAGGCTGATCACCGACCTGGACCGCCTGCAGGACGGGAAGTTCAGCTTCCTCACCGGCGCCGTGGACGCCGGCGACGGCGTCGACCAGCTGATCCTGCGCACCGCCAAGAGCGCCGACGTAACCCTGAGCCTGCCCACGAGCTTCGAGGCCCTGGGTCTCGAACTTCGCGACGACGCGGTCGTGAAGGCGGCGGTCTCCTCCCCCCTGACCTCGCAGTTCTCCGTGTCGGGCAAGGGGTCTCTGGACCTGACGGCCGACATCACGACCACGACCGGCAGCGCCATCAAGGTCACCTCTCCCTACGACGCTTCGCTCTACAGCGACGTCAGCCTGGTCAGCCGCGGCGCGCTGCAGTTCACGGAAGTCACCTACGACTACACCGGCGGCGCGGCCGTCGACCTGAACAACAGCACCGAGTTCGAGAACGCCGGGTCTATCAACGTCGCGCTCTCGCCCCAGTCCTGGTCGCAGACCACGCCGACGGCGATCCGCGGCGGCGACAAGGTGACCAACTCCGGCCTCATCACGCTGGAAGGCGGCGCCGGGGTGAGCAACACGCTCACCCTGGTCAATACCGGCGAGATCCGGCAGGTCGCCGGAGGCAAGGCGGCCATCGGCGTCCTCAATGTCGCCAAGCTCGAGAACAGCGGCGTCATCGAAGTGGCCGGAGCGGCCGTCTCCGGCGGCTACTACGCCTCGGCGATCATCCAGAACGACGGCGTCATCCGCAGCACGGCGGGTACGGCCATCCAGGGCAGCGGCTATGCCCCCCTCGCCATCACCAACGGCGTCAACGGCGTGATCGAGGGCAAGACCGGCGCGATCGCCGGCGGCTACTATGCCGACAAGATCCGCAACGACGGCACGATCATCGGCGCGATCAACCTCGGTTCCGGCGACGACAGGATCGAGAACTACGGCTCCATCGAGGGCGCGGTCCTGCTGGGCGAAGGCAACGACACCTTCGTGCAGATGGCCGGCGCCAAGATGAACGGCCCCCTCGACCTGGGCGCGGGCGACGATGTCCTGCGCCTGCTGTCCGGCGCGAACTTCACCGGCGGCGCCAGCGGCGGGACCGGCTACGACCGCCTCGAACTGGCGCTCGGCGGAACCGACGCGGCGCCGGTGGCGCTGGGCTCGACCGCCTTCACCGGCTTCGAGGTCCTCGCCGTGGAGTCGGGCGTCGTCTCGCTGGCAGGCGACTACGGCTTCGACAGCATCACCATGGCGGGCGGCCGCCTGATCGGCCTGGCCGGCTCGCGCCTGTCGGCCGCCAACATCCTGGTGCAGAGCGGCGCGACCTTCGGTTCAGCCGGCGCGGTCGTCGGCAACCTGACCATCAACGGCGTGCTCAGCCCTGGCGCCTCGCCGGGCACGATGACGCTCACCGGCAACCTGGCCATGGCCAGCGGCTCGTCGGCGGTGTTCGAACTGGGCGCGACCAGCGACAGACTGGCGGTCTCGGGCGCGGTCACGATCGCGCCGAACACCACCCTGAAACTCGTGGGCGAACGCGTGCTGGCGCCAGGCCGCATCCTGGACCTGATCACGGCCGGCGGCGGCATCGCCGGCCGCTTCACCACCGTCGAAGGCGCGCAGGCGCTGAGCGTCCACCTGCGCCAGGGCTCCGATCGCCTGCAGGCCGTCGGCCTGTTCACCAGCGACCAGACCCTGCCCGGCCAGGCCGCCGACGCGGTCGGCGCGTTCAACGCCGCGATCGTGGCCAACACGGCCAGCGCGACGCTGACCGCGGCCATGCCGAGCCTGACCCTGGCCTCGACCGGCCGCAGCGACGCCGCCGCCCTGATCCGCGTCACGCCGCAGGCCTACGCCTCGGCCCTGCAGCTGGGAACCGAGAACGGCCTGACGATCGTGGAGGCCGCCCGCGCACAGTCGGCCTCGGCGCCCGAGACAGCCGGCCTGTTCGGCTTCGGCCAGGCCATGCTCAACCGCCGCACCCTGGACGGCGACGCCGCCGAGGGCGTGGCCGGCGGCAAGGTCGACGGCGCCGGCGTGCTGGCCGGCGTCGGTTACGGCGCCCGCCAGGCCTGGGCCGGCGGCTTCGTCGGCTATCTCGACGGCCGCGAACGCCTGGGCGGCCTGGACGCCCGCACCGAGACCCGCAGCTTCGTGGCCGGCGTACAGGGCGGCCTCGCCTTCGGCGACCTCGCCCTGGGCGGCGTGCTGGCCCACGACAGCGCCGAGGCCGACACCCGCCGCGGCCTGCCCGGCGGCGCCTCGGCCCGCGCCGAGGACTACAAGCTCAAGACCTGGTCGGCCGACCTCAACCTGACCTACGCCACCGCCCTGAACAGCGACTGGCGACTGGCGCCCAGCGTCGGCGTCAGCTGGATCCAGGCGGAGCGCGCGGCGGTCGGCGAGACCGGCGGCGGGGCCTTCGCCCTGTCGGTGAACAAGGAGCGCCTCTCCAGTCTGTTCGTCGACGCCCAGGTCACCCTGGTCGGCGGCCAGGCGGCGGACGCGCGTCTGCGTCCCTACGCCTCGATCGGCCTGCGCAGCCTGGTCGACGGCGACGGCGTCAGTTCGACCGCCAGCCTCGGCGGCGTGCAGCTGCGCGCGGCCGGCGTCACGCGCGCCGACACCCTGGCCACGGCCGGGGCGGGCGTCAGCTACCAGGTCAGGCCGAACGTCTCGGTGTCCGCGCGCTACGCCGGCGAGTTCGGCGACGGCGGCCGCCAGTCGGGCCTGCTGGGCGTGCAGTGGGCCTTCTGACCGGCCTCACCGCTCGCAAGCTTCAGCCGCCGGCGCTTCCGCGCCGGCGGCTTTTCTCTTTGCGGGCCTCGGCGTCGTCGTCGTCGCCGACCTTCTCCTCCACGGCGGCCGAGAAGCGCTGGTATGCGCCCAGCCCCACCAGGACAAGCACCGCCGCGACCAGCAGCATGGTCGGATAGACCAGCTGGGAAACGTCCGTGCGGGCGGTCTTGAACACCACCACCAGCGCCTCGAGGAACAGGGCGATGACGATGGTCGACAGGAACTTGGTCAGGCTGCGCCGGGCCTCGGCCGCGCTGCGCTTTTCCTCGCCGCGTCGCACCTCGTCCTCGAACAGGTACTTGGCCACGTCGAACACGGCGATCGCCACGATGATGTAGCCCAGCACGTCCAGCACCGCCTCGGCGCCCGACTGATCGGGATTGCGCAGTCCGGCGAGCGCCTCGTTGATCCCCAGGGCCACCAGGCTCATGGCCGCCAGCAGCAGCAGCAGGCTCGCGGCGGCGAAGATGGCGCGGGTCACATAGGTCACGGCAAGCTCCCGGGGGCCCCGACCCAAGCGGGGCCGGTCGCGGGGCATCAACGTTCGCCGCCCCGCTCCGGTTCGCCGCGCACGCCAGCCAGATCGACACTCAGAAGTATCGGCCTTTTTCACTGAGCCTCCCCGCGAAGGCGGGGATCCAAGCTGTCTTTCAGGAGTCGGCGCGGCGGTGAAACCACCGCAGACTCCGCTTGGGTCCCCGCCTTCGCGGGGAAGGACGGGTTTGAGTAGAGCGGCCGGGTGACCGTCGATCGCCTTCCCTAGAAATCGAAGCCGATCGTGGCGAAGACCTGCCGCGGCGCCGACGAGTGGAACACCAGGATCGAGCCCGCCGCGTCGTCCGGCGCGAACACGCTGCTGTCGAAGTTCGAGGCGTAGCGCTTGTCGGTCAGGTTGGTGACGTTCAGCGAGGCCTTGGCCCCCTTCATGAAGCCGACCTCGCCGAAGGCGTAGCTGACGCCCAGGTCGAAGGTCGTGTAGCCGCCGAAGCTCTGGTCGTTGGTGTAGGTGTAGTAGCGGCGGCCGGTGTATTTGCCCTGCAGCGAGGCCGAGAACGGACCGCGCTTGAGGCTGACCACGCTGGCGAACATCTCTTTGGGCGTGTCGACCTGCTGCTTGCCGGCCGTCTTCTTGACCACGCAGGTCGCGCCCGAGCACCAGTTGAGGTCCTCGTCATAGGTCGACTTGTTGTACGAGGCCGAGTTGTACCAGTTCAGCCACGACAGCGGCTTCCACAGCACGCCCACCTCGGCGCCCTTGCTGGTGACGCTGCCGGCGTTGTGGAAGGAGTTGCCGCAGCCGGGGTTCTGCTGCTGGTTGGTCGGGCAGGGATTGTATTGCAGCAGGCGGTTGTCGAAATCGACCTCGTAGGCCGACACCGACAGCTGCACCTTCTCGCCCACATAGCGGTAGCCGGCGTCGAAGCTCTTGGAGGTCTCGGGCTCCAGGTATTTGCCCTGGGCGTCCCACACGGCCTGCGACACCGATTGCGGGCCCAGTTTGAAGCCGCCCTGGAACATGGCCATGTTCTCGGCGTAGCTGGCGAACACTTCGTGGCCGGGGGCGATGCGCCAGCGCGCGCCGGCTTCCGGCAGGAAGCTGTCCGAAGCCTTCAGCGAGCCGCTGGCGAACTGGGTCGAGGCCGCGGCCGGCGCCTTGGCGATGCCCGGCAGGGCCGTGGCGGTCGACTTGGCGTTGGTGCTCTTGAAGCCGAAGTCGATGCTCAGCGCGTCGTCCAGCAGGGTGATGGTGTCCTGAACGTAGAACTGCTGGGTGGTCCAGTCGGTCTTCTGCACCCACTGGGCGGTGTCGGGACGGCCCTTCAGGTACTGCGCCAGGCTGAACGGACCGGTGACGTTGGTCCAGATGTAGCGGGCGGCGCTGCTGGTGTTCTGCTCCAGCCACAGGCCGGCCTGCAGGTGGTTGAAGCCGTGCGTCCAGGCCACGCTGGCGACCACGCCGTCGCGATCGATGGTGTAGCGGGTGTCGCGGATCTGCACCGGCAGGTCGTCGGCCGTCGACGCCGTGCCCTGGTTCGACAGGCCGGTGATGAAGTTGTTCCCCGCGCCCTTGTTCTCGTGCTTGTAGACCTGGCCGTGGACCTTGAGGCTGTCGGTGACGTCGAAGTCGGCCGCGATGTAGAAGAGGTCGTCGTTGCGCAGGATCTGGCCGTTGGTGAAGGTCACGTCCGACAGCTTTTCCGGCGCCGTCGAGGTCACGCACTTGGAGGCCAGCGAGGCCACCGAGCAGGCCGCGCGGGCGACATAGGCGTCCCAGTTGGGCGCATAGCCGCCCCAGTCCCAGCCCAGGCGCGTACGCATGTCCTTCGACAGATAGGCGTCGTCGGCCTGGTTGGTGCGCGAGATGTCGGCGAAGGCCGTGACCTGGCCGCGCTCGCCCTTGTAGGTCAGCTTGCCGTTGAACTGCTTGCCGGTCGACTTGTTGTAGACCGGCTGGTTCACGAACAGGTCCTGCTCGCTGTATTGGCCCGACAGATAGGCCGACCAGCCGTTGTGCTCGCCGGTGTCGAAGCGCGCGAAGGTGCGCAGGGTGTCCTCGCTGCCGAAGCTCTGGCTGATCGACAGGCCCATGGCCTTCTTCGGATCGCTGGAGCTGTAGATCAGCGCGCCGCCCAGATTGCTGGTCGACGGGATCGAGAGGCCGGCGATGCCGGTCGCCAGGTCGGCGCGGCCCAGGTTCTCGGAGATCAGCGCCCGGCTGATCGTCAGGCCGTTGTAGTTGTTGTAGGCGCCGTCGCCCAGCGGCATGCCGTCGAGCGTGTAGCCCAGGTGGGTGGTGTTGAAGCCGCGCACCTGCAGCGACAGCGACTGCTCGTTGACGCCCAGGGCGTCGATCGACTGGGCCATCACGCCGGGCAGGAAGTTCAGCGCCTTCTGCACGCTCGTGCCCGGCGGCAGCACTTCCAGGCTGGCGGGCGTCAGGGTCGAGACCGAGCGGGTCTGGCCGCTGCCGACCACGACGACGCCCTCGACCTCGCCGCCATCCGCTGTAGCGACGGGCGCATCGGCGGCGGGAGCGTCGGCCGCCTGGGCCTGGCTGGCGAGCATGAGGCAGGCGGCGATCGCCGCGGCGCTGGCGGTCCTGAGCAGCATTCGGATATCCCCCGATATCGGAAGCGCCGCGGGGTACTGTTCTCGACGGCGCCGGTTGTTTTCAGCGCCGCGTCTATTTCACAGGTTGATGACACTTTTTCCGCAACAGCAGTGGCTGCGCGGTGGACAACAGTCATCTACGGGCGATCGGACAGTTCCGCCCCGACAACTGCGCGACCGCCGCCAACGAAAAAGGGAGCGCCCTTTCGGACGCTCCCTTCCCGTTCGGCCTTGCGAAAAGGCGCGACGCTTACTTCCCGGCCTTGGTGGCGGCGACGTAGTCGTCGACCACGCGGTCCAGCACGGTCAGCGGGGTCATGCCCGACAGCAGGCCCGCATCGTGGAACTTCTTGATGTCGAACTTCTTGCCCAGGGCCTTCTTGGCGCGCTCGCGGGCGCGCAGCCAGGTGATCTTGCCCAGCATGTACGAGCAGGCCTGGCCCGGCCACACGACGTAGCGTTCGATCTCGGTGATCGTGCCGCTTTCCTCGTCGCCCATGGTCTCGGCCATGTATTTGACGGCCTGTTCGCGGGTCCACTTCTTGTAGTGCATGCCGCTGTCGACCACGAGGCGCACGGCGCGGAACAGGGCGTCGTGCAGCATGCCGATGTGGCCGCGCGGGTCGTTCTTGTAGATGCCCATCTCGACGGCCAGCTCTTCGGAATAGAGCGCCCAGCCCTCCGCGTAGCCCGAGAAGCCGATGACCTTGCGGATCAACGGCAGGCCTTGGGCTTCGTTCGACAGCGACAGCTGCAGGTGGTGGCCCGGGACGCCTTCGTGCACCGTCAGGGTGGTCAGGGTGTATTTGGCCTGCTCGGCCGTATCACGCAGGTTGATCCAGTAGATCCCCGGGCGCTTGCCGTCGAGCGAGGGCGAGTTGTAGTAGCCGCCCGGCGCGCCGGCCTCGATGGCCTTGGGCACGCGGCGGATCTCCAGCGGGGCCTTGGGCAGCTGGCCGAAATAGGCCGGCAGCTGCTTCTCGATCCACTTGGCCTTGGTGTTGAGGTCAGCGATCAGCTGTTCCTTGGCCGGATCGGTGTTCTCGTAGATGTCCTTGCCGAGCTCGGCCATGCGCTCGCCGACCGTGCCCTTGCTCATGCCGATCGACTTGAACAGCTTGTCGGCCTCGGCCGAGATCGACTTCACCAGGTCCAGGCCCAGCTGGTGGATCTCTTCGGGACCCATGGTCGAGGTCGTGTAGTTCTTCAGCGACACGGCATAGTAGTCGCCGCCGTCCTTCAGGCGCCACACGCCGGCGTCGTGGTTGGCCTTCGGGCGCACGCTTTCCAGCAGCGCGATCTGGCGCTTCAGGGCCGGCAGCACCGAGTTTTCGTAGACCTTGCTGGCTTCGGCGGCCCAGTCGCCGGTGATGTTCTTTTCCTTGGTCCGGCGAGCGATCGACTTGACCAGGGTGGTCTCGGCCGTCGGGGTGTCGGCGAAGGCCTTCATCTGGATGAGGGCCTTGTCGATGACGAAGTCGGGCGGGATCACGCCGTCGGCGTAGTCGCGCTTGGCGATCAGGGTCTCCTGATCCATCAGGCGGGCGAAGCCTTCCATGCGCTGCAGGTAGGCGTCGGCGTCGGCCTTGGTCTCGATGCTGTGCTGGGTGTCGAGGAAGTCGGGCATCTGCTGGTAGCTGCCCGTCAGCTGGCTCAGCACGTAGGGCGCGCCCGAACCGCCGCCGGCGTAGGTGAACTTGCGGTTGCCCTCGTCCTGCACCGCCAGGGTGAACTCGACGGTGTCGTAGTTGACGGCGTCCATGCCGGTCAGCTGCTTGCGGTCGATCGAGCGCAGCTCGGCCAACTGGGCGGTCGTCTGGGCCGCGCCGGCGGCGATCGCCTCGAACGAGCGGTCGCTCAGCAGGCCCTTGGTCCAGGCCAGGTCGTCCTTGTCGAGGCCCAGGCCCGTGGTCAGCTCCGGCGCCTGGCGCATCAGCTTGGCCATGGCGGCGTCGAAGAACGCGTTCATCTTGGCGGCTTCGCCAGAGGCCGAGGCGGCGGCCGGCTGGGCGAAGCCCAGCGACGGGGCGGCGGCGGCGGCCAGGCCCGCGGCCACGGTCGACAGCAGGAGTTCGCGGCGGTTTTGCAAGAGAAAGTCCCCTTCCCTTGAGCCCTCCCCCTCCGGTCGGGCCCTGACATGAATTCCGGCGCGTTGGTCCGCGCCGGAAAGGCTGGGGCGAAGGCGTAAATGGCCCCGGCGGGCGGGGCAACCGGGGACGGATTAATTCCGTGTCATTCGACCGTGGAAAAATCCGCCCCGCCTTCGGTCCCGATCAGCGAACGCCCTTATAGAGGCGCCAGGCGGCCGCGCCGATCTGGCAGGCGAAGGTGATCCCCGAGACCAGCATCACCACGTGGATCCCCAGATCGAACACCTGTTGCAGCTTGGCCGCCTCGGGCAGGCCGACGGGCTGGACGGTGAACAGCGGGACCGACTTCCACAGCACGGTGGTCAGGGCCATGCCCGCCACGCCCAGGGCCAGTTCGAAGGCGGCCCGCAGGCGCACCCGGCCGGTCTGCAGCAGAGCGACCAGTCCCCCGACCAGTTGCACCGCCGCCAACGCCAGGATCGGCCAGAACAGCGTGCTCCAGATCGCCGACGGTTCGAGCGTGAGGCCGTGCTTGACGTTCATCGAGCTGGCGATGTCGACCTTCCACAGCCCCGTCCACCACAGGATGAACAGCGCGGTCACGACCACCTCGGCCACGGCGTTGAAGCGGGTCTCGAACACCCCCTTCTTCTTGCTCGGCACGGGCAGCTCGCTGACCTTCCACTCGGTCAGGCCGGTCAACGGCACCCAGCCGCGCTCGATGCCGGCCGCCACCAGGGTGACCAGGCCCGCCAGCATCAGGGCCGAGCTCGGGAAGTGGTCGAAGGCGGCGTTGGCCAGCAGCCGGGCCGGGTTGTCGCCGCCCAGGACGATGGCCGCCAGGGCCGGGATGACCGAGATCGCCGCCGCCACGGCCAGGGCGATCTTCAGGGCGAACACATAGAACGGATAGAGCGTCGGGCCGATCAGGCTCTGCTGGGGGCCGTAGCGCCCGGCCACGGCCAGCGGATGGCCGAAGTCCTTGAGCACGGCCTCGCGCTCCTTGTCGGTCAGGGGGCGGCCCAGGGCCTCCTCCTTCTCCTCGATGCGGTTGAGCAGCAGGTCGCGCAGTTCGGCGACGATGTCCTCGCGCTGGGCCTTGGGCAGCAGGGCGGCGACGGCGGCGAGATAGCGGTCGAGCAGGTCCATGATCCAGTCCCCTCAGATCAGATTTTGCAGGGTGTCGTTGATGGCGCGCCACTCGGCGGCCAGGCGTTCGAGGACGGTCTCGCCCTCGGTGGAGAGGCGGTAGAAGCGCTTCTTGCGCTTCTCCTCCTCGCGCCATTCGGAAGTCAGCAGGCCTTGGCCCTCGAGCCGGCGCAGCATCGGGTAGAGCGCGCCTTCGTCGATCTCGAGCCCGACCTCCGCCAGGGCCTGGCGCAGGCTGTAGCCGTAGCGCTCGACCTTCAGCTGGGCGAGCACTGCCAGGATCAGCGTCCCGCGACGCAACTCCTGGCGGAGGGATTCGAAGATGTCCGTGTCTGTCGGCATTGGCGTGCCCGGTTTTGGTGTGCGTCACATGGTGTGCAGCACATAGTGTGCGATACACACTGTGTGTCACACAGTATAAGCGCGGGTCAACCGCCGTTCTCTGAATTGTTGGTAATGTGCGAAGGGGCCGGCCCGCCGGCCACGCCCCCATCCGCTCCACCCGCGCCGCGCTCAGATGATCCCGCCGTTGGCGCGCAGGGTCTGGCCGTTGATCCAGGCCCCGTCGGGACCGGCCAGGAACGAGACGACGGCGGCGATGTCCTCGGGCGCGCCCAGCCGCTCCAGCGGCGCGGCCTTGGCCAGGCGCTCGACCAGCTGCGCCGGCTTGCCGTCGAGGAACAGCGGCGTGGCCGTCGGCCCCGGCGCCACCGCGTTGACCGTGATGTCGCGGCCGCGCAGTTCCTTGGCCAGCACGCTGGTCAGGGCCTCGACGCCGGCCTTGGCCGCCGCATAGGGGCCGTAGGTCGGCTGCAGCAGGCCCACCACGCTGGACGAGACGTTGACGATGCGCCCGCCCCCCGCCATCCGCCGCGCGGCCTCGCGCAGGGTGTTGAAGCTTCCCTTCAGGTTCACCGCGATCATCCGGTCGAACAGCGCGTCGTCGGCCTGGGCGATGGTCGCCAGCTCCATGACGCCGGCGTTGTTGACCAGCACGTCGACCCCGCCGAAGGCCGCCTCGGCGGCGTCGAACATCGCCGCCACGGCGCCCGGGTCGGCGATGTCGGCCTGGTGCGCCACGGCGCGGCCGCCGGCCGCCTCGATCTGCGCCACCACGCCGTTGGCCGCCGCCGCCCGGCCCGCATAGTTGACGATGACGACGAAGCCGTCCTCCGCCAGCCGACGCGCCGTCGCCGCCCCGATGCCGCCAGACGCGCCGGTCACCAGCGCCACCTTGCCGTTGTTCCGAGCGTCATCGTCTTGGGTCATGCCTTGGTCCTCCGGTCGACACCGTGTCGACGGCTGACCATGCGCCTTCGCGTCGATTGAATAATTCAGGCGATCGGGCCATCACTATTCGAACCAGCGAATAATGGAGGCCACCCTGGACCGCTTCGAGGCCATGCGTCTCTTCACCCGCGTCGTCGAGCGCCGCAGCTTCACCAAGGCCGCCACCGACCTTTCCCTGCCCCGCTCCACCGCCACCGAGGCCGTGCAGCAGCTCGAGGCGAGGCTGGGCGTGCGCCTCCTGCAACGCACCACCCGCAGCGTCGCCCCCACCCTCGACGGCGAGGCCTATTACCGCCGCTGCCTGAAGCTCCTGGACGAACTCGACGAGACCGAGAACGCCTTCCGCCGCGCCAGTCCGCGCGGAGAACTGCGGGTCGATGTCCAGGGCGCCCTGGCCCGCCGTTTCCTGCTGCCGGGCCTGCCCGAATTCCTGGCGACCTATCCCGAGCTTCGCCTGCGCATGACCGAGGGCGACCGGCTGGTCGACCTGGTGGCCGAGGGCGTCGACTGCGTGCTGCGCCTGGGAACGCCCGCCGACGGCCACATGGCCGCCCGCCGCGTCGCCCTGCTGCCCGAGGTCACCTGCGCCGCCCCCGCCTATATCGACCGCCACGGCGCGCCCCGGACCCCCGCCGACCTCTCCCGCCACCAGATGGTCGGCTTCGCCCGCCCCGACGGCGGCTGGCACCCGCTGGAAGTCACCGACGGCGCCGCCGTCCGCCAGATCGCCGTCCCCGCCGCCGTCGTGGTCTCCAGCGCCGAAAGCTCCCTGGCCATGGGCCTCCTGGGCCTTGGCCTCATCCAGGTCCCCCGCTACCGCGCCGAAGAGCACCTGGCCTCCGGCGCCCTCGTCGAGGTGCTGACCGCCCACCCGCCGACCCCGACCCCGGTGAACCTCCTCTGGCCCCGCGACCGCCAGCTCTCGGCCCGGACGAGGGTGTTCATCGACTGGGCGGGGGCGCGACTGGCGGGGGCGGGGTGACCAAATTGGCGCCCGAGGGCCCGATCGAAGCGGACAGGAAGGCCAGAATTCGCCGCATCGCGTCCAACCGAGCACCCAGCCGCCATTGGCTGTGGCCGACGGCGCGATAGGTCACGAGTTCGACCTTGCGGCCGGCTCCGGCCAGCGCCTTCTCCATCAGTTGCGACTGCTCCAGCGGCACGACGCCGTCATAGTCGCCGTGAAGCAACAACACCGGCGGCCTGTATTGCGTGGCGTAGGTGATCGGCGATGTGGCAACGAGACGCTCACGGTCCTTCACCGGATCACCAATCGACTTCAGCCAGTAGTGATAAGTTGGCGAGTCCGCCCCGGACGTCCGCCGTTCCCAGTCCTGGCTCGCGACCAGGTCCGACACCCCAGCCTGGCTGATCACGCACTTAAAGCGCTCGGGGTGCTTGGCCCCCGCCAGTAGCGCCACGTAGCCGCCATAGCTGGCGCCGAAGATGCAGACCCGGTCAGGGTCGACCTTGCCGTCGCGGATCAACGCCTCGACGCCTTCCACGACGTCGTCCTGCATGCGCAGCCCCCACTGCCCGTAGCCCGCCGAGGCGAAGGCCCGGCCGAACCCGCCCGATCCCCGGAACTGCGGCTGGAAGACCACATATCCGGCCCGGGCCAGTACCTGGCCCCAGGGATCGAAATCGAACTGGTCGCGCACCTCCGGACCACCATGCGGCATAACCACCAACGGCGGCCTATCCTCTGGTTTGGCCTTCGGCGGGCGGGTGACGTAGCCGACCAGCTTCTGGCCGTCGCTCGCCGTGTACGCGAACTCGGTCATCGGCCCCAGTTCGTCGGGCTTTAGGCTCGGCCAGGCCATACCCAACAGCTTGATGGACTTGTCCGCGCGTCGATACAGGTAGTAGGAGCCAGGCTCGTCAGGCCCCGACACGTAGAGCAGCTGCACGGCGCCGTCGCCCGACATGGAGGCGATGCTGATGTTGCGCTCGTCCTCGAAAAACTTGGCTATGCCCCGCCATTCCCGCTGCAGGGTCTTGTCGAAGAAGTTGCAGACCCTCACCTGGGCGATAAAGCAACCACCCAGGACGGAACCATCGCGCACGTCGAAGATGATGCTCTCGAAATCATGTGACGGCGCCGAATACAGGACGGGCCCCATGGTCCGGGATTTGAAGTCGTAGAGCCTCAGTTCCCGACTTCCCTTGTTTCCCTCAGGCATGACGGCGACATAGAAGCTGGTCACGTCGGGACCAGCTTCCAATATGCTGAAATCAGGCAGCGCCTCGATTTCCTTCGGCCGCAAGGTAAAGGCCGTGGTCCACGACGCGTCCGACGCCTGACGGTACTGTAGCCGGACGCCCCCGCGTCCGACCATGTCGTAGCGGATCACCGGCTCGCCCTGGCGGTTCGTCTGCCAGCGAACGTCGAGGTCCCGCGATTGCTCGATCGCTATCGCGTCGCCTGTCCTGACATTCACCTTGCGAAGGAACTGCCGCCCAGAGGTCGCGTGCTGCACGAGAACATTGTCCGGATCGCTTCTCAGCACATCGACCAGAACGTCACCGACCAGTTCGACCTGCTTCCCAGTCACAATGTCGACCGCCAGCAGCAGTTCGACACGAGACAACCCCCACAGACCCGGACTCGGGCGCTTACCCGACCACCGCCCATAGCCCGTATAGCTGACGATCAGGGTGTGATCGTCTTTCCAAGCCACCCAGTCGACGGTGCTGTATTCGGCGCCCGGCTTGTCGAAAGCGACGCTCTGCTTGTTGTTGGACAGGTCGATCAGCTGGACCGAGTGGGTCAGCAGCTTCCTCGAGACGATCGACAGGTAACGACCGTCGGGCGACAGTAAGCCTTGCTGGAGGTTGGGCCTGGCGAACAACTCCGCCACCCAGCTCGGCACCGTCTTCTCCAGATCGGCCTCAGGTGGCCCCTCCGGCTGTTCTTCGGCCCACGCGCTGGCGCCAAGGCCGACCAACAGGACGGCGATACAGACGAATATCAGGGTCGCGACATCCACCGCGGGCTTGGCGATACGCTGGAACAAGGATGCGGCCCCCCGGTCGCGGAGATGGATCGCGGCGCACATGCCGCCCGCGCGTTCTGCGCCAGCAAGGCCCCGTTTGCAATCGGGGCGAGCGCCGGCCACCCTTGCCCCCTTGCCCCCTTGCCCCACGCCCTCACCCGCTTCCTCGACGCCCAGGCCGCCGCCTACCCCGCCGCCATCACCGAGCTGCGCGCGGGCCGCAAGCAGACGCACTGGATGTGGTTCGTGTTCCCGCAGGTCGAAGGCCTGGGCCACAGCCCGACCGCCCAGTTCTACGCCATCGCGGGGCTGGACGAGGCGCGGGCCTATCTGGCGCATCCGGTGCTGGCGCCGCGGCTGCTGGAGTGCGTCGAGGCGATCCTGGGCCTGCCCGGCGACGACGCCCTGGCCGTGTTCGGCTCGCCCGACGACGTGAAGCTGCGCTCCAGCCTCACCCTGTTTGCCGCCGCCGCGCCGGACGAGCCGCGCTTTCGCGCCGCCCTGGCCAAGTATTTCGCCGGGCGGGAGGATCCGCTGATCCTGGCGCGCCTGTGACATTCGGCACACCGGCGCTTAAGGGAATCCCTGAAAATGTGACCGCCGGTTGTCGCGCTCCAGGGATCCGTAGCGTCATGCCCAAGTCCGTCCGTTCGCGCCTGCTCGCCGCCGGCCTCGCCGTCGCCACCCTGGCCGCCCCCCTGGCCGCAACCCTGGCGCCGCAGGCCGCCCAGGCCTTCGGCACCGTGCGCAAGCTGGGCCAGAACGCCGAGCACGAGCGGATCACCCGCCGGGCGCTGGAGCCGGTCGGCTTCGAGCGTCTGACCCTCAACCAGCTGGCCGGTACGAGCCTGATGGTCGGGGCCGGCAGCTTCGGCGCGGTCGGCGCGCCCGACCGGCCGTTCCGCGGCCTGATCAGCGTCACCGAGGCCCATTGCGACGACGGCGACTGGTTCGACGCCCGCGACTACGCCCAGGGCCGCGACAAGGCCAACGACGCCCTGCGCGCCTGCCGCGCCCTGATGCACCGCAATCTCGACGAGGCCCTGCGCCGCGCCGGCGACCTGGTGGCCCCCGACCTGTCGCTGGGCCAGACCGCCATGGGCTCAAGCTGCAAGTTCGACGAGGACGACGCCGACACCCCCAAGTGCCGGGTGCTGGAATATTTCGGCCTGGCCCTGCACGCCGCCCAGGACTTCTACTCGCACACCAACTGGGTCGACGCGCCCCGCGCCAGCCCGACGATCAAGAACCCGCAGGGCCTGAACCACGACGCCCCCGCCGAATGGCTGGGCCCGGCCCGGCCGGCCGAGGTTCCCGCCGGCCTGATCAGCGGCTGCTACGGCTTTCCCGAATGGGCCAGCTGCGGCGGCCGCATCAAGCACGACTACCTCAACAAGGACACCGTCCACACCGGCCGCGGCGGCTACGAGAAGGCCATGGCCGTGGCCGCCGCCGACACCCGCCAGAAGTGGGACGCGTTCTCCGACAGCGTCCGCCGACAGTATGGCGAGGCGCGGGGCGCCAAGATCCTGTGCGTGATCAAGGCCGACGAGCCGCGCAAGGCGTGCGCTTGATCGCGGCGTTGCGGCGCGGCCGGCCGCGTGGTCTTAAGTGACGCGTGACCCGGGGGCCGCGCATGATCGTGAAACTGCAACTCGCCGCCGTCGGCGCGGCGCTGTCGCTGGCGGCCGCCCCGGCCCTCGCCGCGCCGACCAGGGGCGGGCCCGACCTCGCCCGCGACGCCGACGCGGTGATCGCCCGCATGCTCGACCTGTCGAAGGCGCAAGGGTCGGAGGCCGGCCAGCCGTGCCCCGCCGACCTGGCCGACCGGGTCGACGCCCTGGTCGCCCGGCGCGGCTTCGAGGCCCTGGACGCCTTCCGCCGCGACGCGGTGCTGTACGCCGTCGTCGTCTGCCGGCCGTTCGACGACGCCCGCGCGGTGGCCGCCGCCCGCCGCCTTGACCGCGACGACACGCCCCCGCCGATCCTGGCCTCGGCCAACATGGTGCTGCTGGCCGACGCGGCCAGGCGCAACGACGGCAAGGGCGAACTGGCGGCCCTGCAGCGCGCCGTGGCCGCCGACGCCGCGCAGGTCACCGCCCTGCCGCCCGAGATGTACGGCCAGACGGTCGAGGACCTGAAGGACGATCCGGCCGCTCGCGCCAAGGCGCTGGACCTGCTGCGCGGCCTCGACTGGCCCAGCGAGGACGGCCACGACCAGGTCGACAACGACTGGGCCCTGGTCCGCGCCCAGCTGGCCGCCGACGACGGCGACATGACCCGCGCCGGCGCCGTGCTCGATCGCGCCAGCAGCCCGCACGTGCTGCTGGCCGTGGCCCAGGATCGCCGCTTCGCGTCCCTGTGGCCGGACATGGAGGCCGCCGGCCGCTTCGACTGGACCAAGGTGCTGCAGACCGCCCTCGCCCGCGCCGACGAGCAATCGGCCCGCGAACCGGCCAACCTCAAGCGCATCGCCCAGCGCATCGACCACCTGCGGGCCCTGGGCCGGCGCGAAGAGGCCATCGCCCTGGGCGCCGGCTATGTCACGCGCCTGCAGGCCGGCGAGACCTTCGACGACGTCGAGCTGTCGGGCCCGATGCTGGTCGCCATCCAGGCCGCCGCGCTCAGCGAGCTGGGCCGCTTCGACGAGGCCGACGCCCTGCTCGCCAGGCCCGTCGCCCAGGACAGGCTGACCCAGAACACCGCCCGCGCCGCCCTCCTCCTGGGCCTCGACCGCTCGGCCGAGGTGCTGAAGGCGGTCGACGCCGCCGACGCCTCGATCGCCTCGCCGTTCGGCCTGATGTGGCTGGACGAGCTGCGCGCCTGCGCCCGCCACCGCCTTGGCGACGAGGCCGCCGCCCGCAAGGCGCTCGACAAGCTGCGCAAGGGCTGGCGCGACAACCCCTACGCCCTGTCCGGCGCCCTGCTGTGCCTGGGCCGCGACGACGAGGCCGCCCAGCTGATGATCCGCCGCCTGCGCGACCCTGCCCTGCGCGGCGACGCCCTCAAGGCCTTCCGCGACGGCCCGCCGCCGCCGGCGCCCACCCCGCGCGACACCGAGCTCGACGCCCGCCGCAAGGCGATGGTTGCGCGGCCCGAGGTCGTGTCGGTGATGCAGGAATACGGCCGCGCGATCACCGTGCCGCTCAGCGGCGACTACGCCGGCGGCTACTAGGTCACGATCGGAATGACAGTCATGAACCGCTTCACCGCCCGCGCGGTCCTGCTGGCCGCGGCCGGCCTGTCGTCGATCGCCCTGGCCTCGCCCGTCCTCGCCCAAGCCGCCCAAGCCGCCGAGACCGCGGCGTTCGACGTCCAGGCGAGTCAGCTCGCCGACGTCGCGGTCGGTCAGGGCGACGGCGCCTGCCAGGCCCCGACGATCGACCAGGTGGCCGCCATGACCGACGCCGCCGGCTTCGACCGGCTGGAGCTCGCCTCGCGCGAGATCCTGCTCCAGGTCCGGATGAACTGCGCCGCGCGCGCCGGCGACCGTACAACCGCCACGGCCGCCGCCCACCGCCTGTTGGGCGCCGAGTTCCAGCCCGAGGTGCGCGGCCGGGCCGCCCTCCGGGTCGCCCTGGCCGATCTGGCCAAGTCTGACACCCGCTCGTTCGCCGACCACATCCGGATCGTGCTCGACACCACGCCCGACAAGGCCGTCGACCTCCCCCTGCAGCTGTACGCCTGGGCCCTGAGCGACCGGGACCACGACCCTGCCTTCATCACCGCCCTGCGGCGCGCGCCCTGGACCACCGAGGAGGCTCACCACAAGGTCGACAACGACTGGGCCCTGCGCGAGGCCGTCCAGGCCGCCGACGCCGGCGAAATGACCCGGGCCTCCGCCGCGCTGTCGCGCGCCAGCGAGCCTTCGGTCCTGATGTCCGTCTACCAGGATCGCCGCTTCGAGCGGCTGTGGCCGCAGATGCAGGACGAAGGCCGCTTCGACTGGCGCGCCCGCGAGACCGCCCGCCTGGCCGGGATCGACGAGCGCATCGCCCGCGAGCCCCGCCGCCTGGAGTTGGTGGTCCAGCGCATCCAGGCCCTGCGCCATCTCGAGCGCTACGACGAGGCCCGAGCGGTCGGCGCCGACTATGCCAAGCGCCTCAAGCGGGACAACGCCTTCGACGACCAGAAGGGGCAGAAGGCCTGGGTGCTCTACGCCTATGCCAGCGTGCTCGACGACCTGGGCGAGACGGCCCCGGCCGACGCCGCCCTCGTCACCGCCGCCGACGGATCCGACAAGATCAGCCAATACGTCAACCGCGCCGCCCTCCTGGTGCAGCAGGGGCGCGCGACGGAGGCCCTGGAAACCCTCGACAAGATCCCGTCCGGCTACGGCTCGCCCTACGGCCGCATGGTGACCGCCAGCAACAAGCTGTGCGCCCTGGCCCTGCTCGACCGCCGCCAGGACGCCGAGGCCGAGCTGGCCAGGCTGACGCCCAACTGGCGCGACGCGCCCGGCGCCGCGATCCACGGCCTGACCTGCCTGCAGCGCGACGACGAGGCCGCCGCCCTGCTGATCCGCTGGCTGGAAGACCCGGCCCTGCGCGGCGACGCCCTGGCCTGGTTCCGCACCGGCCGCCAGCCGCCCGGCGCCAAGGCCGCCGTGGACAAGACCCCGCCGATCCTCCGCCGCGGTTCCCAGCTGAAGGCGCGTCCCGACGTCCAGGCCGCCCTGGCCAAGGTCGGCCGCGCCCTCGACTACGACCTGGCCAGCCAGTACGGCAGCTGACCCCTGTCGCCATCTGCCGCCACCTGCTGACATCGGCTGTCAGCAGGCCCTCTGGCCTTAACGGCCTCGGGCGCCTAGATTTGGCCCATGCCCAGCAGCCAGAACCCCGGCGTCTCCGACGCCTCGACGCCCTTCGTCCTCGACGCCCAGCTCGACGCCGCGCTGGAGGGCCAAGGGGGTGTAATGCCGATGCTGTGGACGCCCCACCGGCCGGCGCGTCCCGAGAAGTCGGAAGGCGGCAAGACCTTCAAGCTGGTGTCGTCCTACGAACCCGCCGGCGACCAGCCGACCGCCATCAAGGAGCTGGTCGAGGGCGTCGAGAACGGCGACCAGGACCAGGTGCTGCTCGGCGTCACCGGCTCGGGCAAGACCTTCACCATGGCCAAGGTCATCGAGGCCACCCAGCGCCCGGCGCTGATCCTGGCCCCCAACAAGACCCTGGCCGCCCAGCTCTACAGCGAGATGAAGGCCTTCTTCCCCGAGAACGCGGTCGAGTATTTCGTCAGCTACTACGACTACTACCAGCCGGAAGCCTACGTCCCGCGCACCGACACCTTCATCGAGAAGGACAGCTCCATCAACGAGCAGATCGACCGCATGCGCCACTCGGCCACGCGGGCGATCCTCGAGCGCGACGACGTCATCGTCGTGGCCTCGGTGTCGTGCATCTACGGCATCGGCTCGGTCGAGACCTACACCGCCATGACCTTCACCCTGACGGTGGGCGACCGGGTCGACGAGAAGCAGCTGATGGCCGACCTGGTGGCCCAGCAATACAAGCGCAACGACGCCGCCTTCGACCGCGGGACCTTCCGCCGCCGCGGCGACACCATCGAGATCTTCCCCGCCCACTACGAGGACCGCGCCTGGCGCGTCTCGATGTTCGGCGACGAGGTCGAGGCGATCAGCGAGTTCGACCCGCTGACCGGCAAGAAGACCGCCGACCTGGAGACCATCAAGGTCTACGCCAACAGCCACCACGTCACCCCGCGCCCCACCCTGCGCCAGGCGATCATCGAGATCCGCAAGGAGCTGAAGGAGCGGCTGGAGTGGCTGAACGCCAACGGCAAGCTCCTGGAGGCCCAGCGCCTGGAGCAGCGCACCACCTTCGACCTGGAGATGATCGAGACCACCGGCTCCTGCGCCGGCATCGAGAACTACAGCCGCTACCTGTCGGGCCGCCGCACCGGCGAGCCGCCGCCGACCTTCTTCGAATACATCCCCGACAACGCCCTGCTGTTCACCGACGAGAGCCACCAGACGGTTCCGCAGATCGGCGCCATGTATAAGGGCGACCGCAACCGCAAATGGACCCTGGCCGAATACGGCTTCCGCCTGCCCTCGGCCCTGGATAACCGCCCCCTCAAGTTCGAGGAGTGGGACGCCATGCGGCCCCAGTCGGTGCACGTCTCGGCCACCCCCGCCAACTGGGAGCTGGAGCGCGCCGGCGGCGTCTTCGCCGAACAGGTGATCCGCCCCACCGGCCTGATCGATCCCCCCGTGGAGGTCCGCCCCGTGGCCAAGGACGGCGCCTCCCAGGTCGACGACGTCGTCGACGAGATCCGCCAGACCATCAGCAAGGGCTACCGCACCCTGGTCACCGTCCTGACCAAGAAGATGGCCGAGGACCTGACCGAATACCTCAACGAACAGGGGATCCGCGTCCGCTACATGCACAGCGACGTCGACACCCTGGAGCGCATCGAGATCATCCGCGACCTGCGCCTGGGCTATTTCGACGTGCTCGTGGGCATCAACCTGCTGCGCGAGGGCCTCGACATCCCCGAGTGCGGCCTGGTGGCCATCCTCGACGCCGACAAGGAAGGCTTCCTGCGCTCGGAGACCTCGCTGGTCCAGACCATCGGCCGCGCCGCCCGTAACGTCGACGGCAAGGTCATCCTCTATGCCGACCGGATCACCGGCAGCATGGAGCGGGCCATGGCCGAGACCACCCGCCGCCGCGACAAGCAGAACGCCTACAATCTCGAGCACGGCATCACGCCCGAGAGCGTCAAGCGCGACATCAAGGACATCCTGGCCAGCCCCTACGAGCGCGGCGACCGCGTCCTGGTGCCGATGGGCGTCAGCGACGCCTCGGGCGCCGAGAAGCCGTTCAGCGGCGACAACTTCAAGGCCGCCCTGCGCGACCTCGAAGCCAAGATGCGCGAAGCCGCCGCCAACCTCGAATTCGAAACCGCCGCCCGCCTCCGCGACGAGATCAAGCGCATGAAGCTGCTGGACCTGGAGTTCGCCAACGAGGCCCTGACGGGGGCTGGGGAGGCCGTGGACACGTCAGCCCCGAAGCGGGTGCGGGCGGAGCACCGGGCGGAGAAGGCGGAGGCGTTCAGGAAGGGGAGGCGGTAAGGGGCGGTTACGCCAAATAGCCTTTTGACGCCCGATACTTATCCATATCGTTTATAAATTTCTCCATAAAAATAACGACACGCCCCAGCAAAGAAACAAGCTCATCCGTTGTGCACAGAGAACCAATACTTTCAAAAGTTTCCTCCCCATGAGCAAGCTCATTTCTGGCATTCTTCACAGTTAGGAGATCACTGCCACCAATAGAACCTTTAGGAGGAGACCATTTCTTTCCAGTTAAATCCGTAACCAGTTTTATAATCTTGACGTGATCAATGTTTCCATTAAAAGGAATTTCAGATTCCTTATTTTTCCAAGAAACATATCCAGGAAGAAATTCAGATAATTCGTCCAAAAATGACGAGTGATTAACGCCGTTGCTTAATTTACCATGAAAGTAGACACCTATAATCTCCCTTCTCCAATGCGGTTTTATATCCGTTATAGCCACACTTTCAGATACTATACTTTTTCGTATAAGTACCAAGGTATCCCTAACTGCGCACTCAACGCAATTATATATCATGACATAAGCAGCGGCCCTAGACGCCGTAACAGCTTTCGCCCCCTTGTAAATGCCAAGCGAGCCGGAAGCCAACTCCTTTTCCATTTCAGAAAGCGATTTCAAATAGTCGCTGGCAGCCGATACTCTAGAGCGAAACTCCGCAGAAGCGCTCATGTCATTTTTCCAAAAGCCGATCGCGAACAAACTCAATCCTGGCTGTCAACTTCGGCCCGCTATTGCTGGCATCCGTCCGAACCAATTGCTGGAACTCATCACTCACCAGCCAGTCAAAAGGCATCGGCCTAAGATTTTGCCTTTCGCGGAGAGCCAGGTTTACCCCCACAGCAATGGCCTCGAACCTCACCCTAGGCACGCGTCGCCCCGTCTCCTCACGATAGAAGGCCCGAGGCTCACTCGCCAAAACATAAGACATGACAGAATCAAACTCACGTCGAATGCGAGCTAAATGATACTCATCGGCATTCTTATTTAGATCAATCATATGACCATCAAGAAACTTCCTAACATCATGCCTGAAGTTTTTATAATAATCAGAGTATATAAAAAATCTTGTAACCAGTTCTTGCCGCTCACTATCTGGATCCGCACCACCACCAATGTCCGGCAAGGCCTGCTTCATAAGATCCGACTTGGCAGCCGCAAGCACCACATCCAAGAACGGGCCGCGATAAGCCCCCTTCCTTATCTCAGCATCTTCCAGAGATTTTCCCGACGTATTCAACCGTCGAAACAGATCAATTCTCGTGTTTTCATCAGTCCCCTGATCGAGAACAAATGCACGAATTGGCGTATTCATGAACCTTCGCTTAGCAGCAGCCGGGAGCTGACTGTAAGTTAAACCATTAATAACGTCGAGCTTTTCAAGCTTAGATAACTTCAGCTTATCCGAGACAAAAGTCACAAGCGTCCGAACGCGCTGAGATCCATCCACAATCTCAAGCTGCCCCTCAACCTCATAGAGAAATATGGGCGGAACAGGTATCCTCAGAAGCAAACTCTCGACAAAATAAGACATCTTCTCCTTATTCCAGGCGAGACTCCGCTGATAATCAGGAACATATATATGCCCCTCCTCTTCGGGACGATCCCTGTACCTTGAAACGATCAGATCAAGAGCAAAATCCGTAACAATGTACTTCACCTCTCGACGCGCTTCCTCGATGGATTCCAATATTTCAGAATCCGAGATCGCAAAAACTTTTTTCTTTCCAGCCATCACGCCGCCTCAGCACCTTGTTCGGATACGTATTTTTCCACCGCATCGATAAAGCCCGCCTGAAACCGTAGCTTTGCAACCTTGGTCCGCGCCAAAAAGCTCGAAGCCGCACGATAGCTCAGCGGAGTACCGGGATACTGCAGGAAGCCTTCGAGCGAGACTGGAGCAAGACCGATCGGATCCGCCCCTATCTCAACGGCATGCCGCGAAGAGCCGTCGAAACGAGCGGCCCGAGGAAGAGTTCGCGTGAGGTCGAACACTCGATCACGCGACAGATCATACTCACCCGGGCTTGCCAGCCTCCCCCCAATCCAGCGCGCCACGGGAGGGCTAACCGCGCTACCAACCAAGCTCCAGCGCGAACTGGACCTAGAAACCACTTCAGCCTCCTTGGTCCAATCGGCCGAAAAGCCCTGCAACCTCTCCGCATCTCGAATATCCGGCTTCACTATCAATCCACTGGAAAGGAGGATGGCCGGCGGCGACGGAATACCTACAGCAGATCCGTTCTTGAGAGTCGGCACAGCATCCGCCGCCCAACCGAGTCCGGTCCGCCCTTCGGTCCAGTAAAAGCCATGAGCCTTAAGCCCAATTTCCGTCGTCGGGCGCTCAAGCTTTTCATCATCCACCAGCAACACGCCAGCCGGGTCATGCGACCTACTCGCAACCATGAAGACACGCTCGCGCCTTTGAGGCACCCCAAAACCGAAAGAGTCCACCACGCGCCAAGCCCACTTATACCCGAGCGCTTCAAGACTATCGGCAATGGATAGCATTGCAGACCCAGAATTTAGCCTCAACATGAAAGGAACATTTTCAAGCACGATCCATTCCGTCTTCGACTTTTCCGCAAGTCTGAAAACGTTTGAAACGAGACCTGATCGCAGGCCGTCTAACCCTGCAGTTCTCCCCGCCTGACTAAGGTCCTGACATGGGAATCCGGCAACTATCATATCGACATCGCCCCCCATATCAACTATATCAGAAACGTCCCCCTCAAGAGGAACATCGGGGAAATGCTTCGAAAGAACAGCACGAGCTGGATTTAATATTTCTGAAAAAAGCTGAGGAACGTGACCAGAGGCTGAGAACCCAACCTCAAAACCACCAATTCCGGAGAAAAGACTTGCAAATTTCATGATCTATATATGTTAGCTATTTTCGGCATTTAGGTTATCAGGAGTCGTCCGTACCGGCGAGACAGCGGTAGTCTCCAGCCCCCCTATCCCCGTCCGCCGACACACAAACCCCAACCCAATCAACGCTCTAGAAAATTATCAACGTTTCCCATCCGACGGCTCTCAGACCGCCCGCATAATCCTCTCCATCCCGTCGCGGGGAGAGGGCGCCAGGATCCGGCCCGATGCGTGCGGCGGGGTGCGATCGAGCGGGGTCTCCTGGAGCGGCGTGAGCCGGGCCGGCGGGGCTTGAACGGAGGGCGGGGGACGTAAACCCGCCTCTCGGGGGCCTGCCTGTCATGGGCTCCCGCCCGCCCGAGGGTCCGCTCCGGCGCCTTCTGTCTGCACGCGATGGCTAGCGAAGCTCACAGCCCGGTTACGGGGAAGGCAGATGCCGAAGGGGGTGAAGGGCGGAAAAGGCCCGCGCGCCCCGGCCTGAGGTCAAACGATCGCGCGGGGCGTCAAGGCTTCGTCGAAACGGTACATTCAAACACAGCTCCGGACGCGGTCCGGACGCCCCGCGCCCTCTCCATCCCCTCAGCGGTTTCCCGCGTGAGCGCGAGGCCGCGTGTCTGTCCGTGCAGACCCCCTCCGGCCCTCCGGGCCACCTCCCCCAGAGGGGGAGGATCTCGTCCGACGCCTTCGCCAACCCAATGCTCCCCCTCTGGGGGAGCTGTCGCGGAGCGACTGAGGGGGAACCTCCCCCTCTGGGGGAGGCGGCCGAA
>NZ_JBMDIW010000008.1:0-183069 GCF_057808875.1 Caulobacter sp. FG7 | reverse complement strand
GCACGCCCCGGACACCAGGCCCACATAGCCCGTGCCAATCATCGCTACGCGCATGTCATCCCCTGCTCAATAAGAGCCCCGCCCAGCCGGCGGCACAAAAACACCGAGTGATTTTAATTCGACATTCCTTGTCGAAGCGCAATCACCAACTGATGACTATTCAAAAGAAATTTTTATGTGGCCAAAGTTTGTGCCTTGCGACGACATCGGCAACGAAAGACGCAACCAACCGTCCGGGATCGGAACGCCCTGCAAACTTGGCCATAAGGGGCATTAATCACCTTGACGACAAAAAGAGCATAGTTCGGGCAAGAATTATACTTACCTTGACCGTAGACGCGGCGCTCTATGCGGAAAATGCCGCCGGACTTATCAAACACGCATTCGAACCGCCCACCGAACATGCTTAACAGGCCCGTCCCATGAGCCCCCTCGCCGCCCATCTGCGCGACTTGAAGCGCTCGCGGTTCTTCCTGCCCGGGGTGGGAATTGGCGCGCTGCTCGGGTTTGGCCTGTCGGCCGCGTGGTTCCAGACCACCTTGCCCCAGTGGCGGCCGACGGGCAGCGCCGCGGCCCGCACCGCCGTCAGGCTGGAGACCGTCACCGGCGCGCCCATCGTCCTGAAGCGCGGCGCGGTAATCGTCTGCGAGGGCGACAGCCTGACCTACGGCTTCAAGCGCTGGGGAGAGTCGATTCCCGGCGTCAACGGCTCGCCCTCGCCGCGCAGCCCCACGCCCTATCCCGAAACCCTGCGCGGCCTGCTGGGCGACAGGGTCACGGTGGTCAATCACGGCAAGCCCGGCGACCAGACGCTGGACGGCCTGACCCGCTGGGCCCGCGCGCCGACCGGCGATCTGACCATCATCATGTACGGGGCCAACGACGCCAAGGTGCGCGGCAAGCCCGGCGCCCTGGACGTCAAGGTCTATGCCAGCCTGCTGGAGGCGCTTGTCCGCCGGCGGCTCGACGACGGCGGCCAGGTCATCGTGCTGCTGCCGCCGCCCGCCTCGGCGCGCGACACCCAAGCGAGGCTCGACCCGTTCCGCGAGGCCGCCGCTCAGGTCGCCGCCCGCACCGGGGTCAAGGCCGTCGACGCCGCCGACGCCCTGGCCGGGATCGGCGCGCCGCTGCAGTACGACGGCCTGCACCTGAACGATTCGGCCAACCTGGCGATCGCCCACGCCCTGGCCGCTCACATCCGCGTCGAATAGCCCCGCTCCGGACGCCCGCGACTCATCCTGAGGATGCTTGCGCAGGCAGCGGCGCGGACCCAGTCTCGCACGGCGAAGCTGGACGTTTTGCGATGGATGCCCTGCCGACGCCGCTTCACGCGTCCGACGGCGCCGCCCGCCTGCAAAGGCTGAACCGGCGGTTGGAGAGGCTGCGCGAACTGGCCGAGATCCAGGCCATGCTGGCCGGCGCCGAGGTGGACGGCGAAGCCTTCATGCAGATCGTCGTCGACCGCGTGCAGCACCTGCTGGGCGGCCACGGCGCCGTCGTCGAACTGGTCGACTGCGAGCACATGGTCTACCGCGCCGTCAGCGCCGGCTCCGAAGCGCACCTTGGCCTGCGCATCCCGCGCGCCGGCAGCCTGTCGGGCCTGTGCGTCGAGCAGGCCCGCATCCTGGTCTGCGAGGACAGCGAGCACGACGCCCGCGTCGATCGCGAGGCCTGCCGCCGGGTGGGCCTGCGCTCGATGCTGTGCGCGCCGCTGTTCGACGGCGACCACGCCATCGGCGTGCTCAAGGCCATGGCCGGAGAGACCCGCGCCTTCGGCTACGAGGACGTCGAACTGCTGCGCCACATGAGCCAGACCCTGGGCGCGGCGATCGCCAAGCGCGCCAGCTTCGGCGCCCTGCGCCGGCTGCTGCAGGAGCGCACCGCCGCCTTCGAGCGCGTGGAACGGCGCAATCACAAGCTGGCCCTGCTGACCGAGCAGCTGCGCGAGGCCAAGGCCGAGGCCGAAGCCGCCAACCGCGCCAAGTCCGACTTCCTGGCGGCCATGAGCCACGAGCTGCGCACGCCGCTGAACGGGCTGGTCGGCTTTTCCGAACTGCTGGCCCGCGACGACCTGACCCCGGAACGGCGGGCGGCCTATCGCGACTTCGTCCACGACGCCGCCCGCTCGCTGCTGACGATCGTCGACGACATTCTCGACCTGTCGCGGGTGGAGGCCGGCAAGCTCGACCTGCACGCCGGCGAGGTCGATCCGGTCCGCCTAGTGGAAAGCTGCGTGGCCATGGTCCGCCCGCAGGCGCAGGCCAAGGGCCTGGCGGTGACCACCAGGATCGTTGCCGGGGCCGAGCGCCGGATCGCCGGCGACGCCAACCGCCTGCGCCAGGTGCTGCTGAACCTGCTGAACAACGCGGTGAAGTTCACCGGGGCCGGCGGCGTCTCTGTCACGCTGGAGCCGGCCGGCCCGCCGGATGCGCCAGCCTTGCGCGTCTCGGTGGCCGACACCGGCATGGGCGTGGCCGCCGAGGCCCGCGAGCGGCTGTTCCAGGCCTTCGGCCAGGCCGACGCCTCGATCCATCCGCGCTATGGCGGCGCGGGTCTTGGCCTGGCGATCTGCAAGCGGCTGGTCGAGGCCATGGGCGGGACGATCGGCTTCGACAGCGTCGAGGGCGAGGGCTCGACCTTCCGGTTCGAGATCCCCGCGACGCCCGCCGATCCCGAGACGGCGCCCGAGCATGCGGCGGCCAGGACCCTTCCCTTGCGCGTCCTGGTGGTCGACGACACCCGCATCAACCGCGCCCTGGCCGAGGCCGTGCTGGGCTCGGCGGGGCACCTGGTGACCGGCGTCGGCGACGGCGCCTCCGGCGTGGCGGCGGTGCGCGACGGAAGCTTCGACGTCGTGCTGATGGACGTGCGCATGCCCGGCATGGACGGCCTTGCCGCCACCCGGGCGATCCGCGCCCTGCCCCCGCCGGCCGGCGCCGTGCCGATCCTGGCCCTGACCGCCAACGCCCTGCCCTCCGAGATCGCCGCCTGCCTCGCCGCCGGCATGGACGGCCACGTGGCCAAGCCGATCGACATCGCCGCCCTGCTGGCGAAGGTCAGCGAGGCGGCGGCGGGGCCGGTAGAGCGATAAGAGGCGTGGTTTGCTGGAAGCGCCACGGGCCAGTGCAGACGCGAACCTTGTCCAGGCATGGCCGCGTTTTGGTTGGCCGCCCCAACCGGGCCGCGATAGACCACGATCGGTTGAGTCGTTTGGTGAGGGACGCGTGCGGAGAGTTCATCGGGGTCTGTCGGGCGTCCTTCTGGCCACCCTCGGCGCTTTTGCGACCAGCACAATCGCTGGGGAGACGACGCCCTCGCCCTTCCCTTCGCGCCTCGCCCAGGCGATCACGCCTCTGGACGTCAGGCCGGACGGCCTGTCGGGCGCGGGCGCGCCCATCCTGTCGGAGGCCGTCGCCGCCAGCCGCTACGTGCTGATCGGCGAGAGCCACCACACCCGCGAGATCCCGGCCCTCACCACCCAGATCTGCCGCCTGATGGCGCCCTCCGGCCTGACCGCCATGGCCATCGAGACCGGTCCCGAAGCGGCCCGCGCCGTCGATGCCGCCATGCGAACCGAAGACCGCGAATCCCGGATCGCCGATTTCGTGCGCGCGCATCCGGACGGCGTCGCCTTCTTCAACGGACGCGATGAAGTCCGTATGGCCGGCGATTGCGCCGCCAGCGCCGGCCCGAAGTTCAAGCTCTGGGGACTGGACCAGGAGTTCCTCGGATCCAGCGGCCATCTTCTCGAGGAAATGCTGGCCTCGAAGCCTGGGCCCCTCGCCCGGGCCGCCCTTACCGATCTGGCCGCCCAGGACCGCAAAGCGACCGCCGCCGCGCTCGCATCAGGCTCGCCTTTCGACCTCTTCCTGCTCTCGGCCACGCAGGACGACCTTGATCGGGCCGCCGCCGCGGTCGCGAAGGATGGCGGGGCGCGCGTCCGCCATCTGTTTGGCCTGCTGACGGAAAGCCGCGCCATCTATCAGGCCTCGCGGTCCGGCCAGGGCGACGCCAACGGACGCCGCGCGAGGTTGATGAAGCGCACCCTCGCCGCCCATCTCGCCGAAAATCCCGACGCGCGGGTCCTGATGAAGTTCGGCGCCAACCATGCCTACAAGTCGCTCAATCCACTTAATCAGCGCGACCTCGGCGCCTATGTGGCCGAGCGCGCCGAGGGCGAAGGCGTCTCGGCTCTGCACATCGTCGTGCTCGGGGCCAGGGGCTCGGTGGCTGGCTACGGCGGCGTCGGGCGGCCCGCCGTCGTGCATTCCTTCGACATGAAGGACGACAAGGACCCGGACTGGCGCAAGGACGCCACGCTCGCGCGGGCGGCCGACGCCGCGCCGGGATCGTGGCTGCTGGTGGATCTGCGGACGCTCAGGACCAAGGCCTTGTTGGCGTCCGCACCGCCGCAATGGCGTGAACTGGCGCTTGGCTACGACATCGCCATTCTGGCCCCGACGTTCACCGCATCCAGCCTGCTGGGCGTAGAGAAACCCGCGACGCGTTGATCCCATCGCTCAAGTCCGACGCGCTCAAAGGAGATGAAAGCAAAGCCTCCAATGGGTGGATGGCCGCCCCAAACAAACCCTCTCTCTTAGAGAGAGGGATTCAGGACGGCGCCCGACTTCCCCCATGGATCGTAAAGCGAAGTTGGTTCTGGCCCCTACTTCGGACGATCAAATCGCCGCCGTGAGCAAGTATCGGTTCGGCTCATCAACATCCCGGCGGCGGCCTGAGAGCTCGCCCCTCAATCCCCGATGAAGCGATACCCCACGCCCGGCTCGGTCAGCAGGATCTTGGGATGGGCCGGGTCGGCTTCCAGCTTCTGACGCAGCTGACCGACGAACACCCGCAGGTACTGGGTGTCGTGCATGTGGGCGGGGCCCCAGACCGAGGTCAGCAGCTCCTTGTGGGTCAGCACCTTGCCGCGTCCCATCGCCAGGCGCGCCAGCACCTCGTATTCGCGCGGCGAGACCTTCACCACCGCCCCGTCGCGGGTGACCAGGCGCTTTTCGAGATCAAGCTCGACGGTCCCGGCCCGGATCGGACCGACCGGCGCCTGGGTGGCCGCCTTCTGGCGCAGGGCCACGCGCAGCCGGGCTAGCAGCTCGCCCACCCCGAACGGCTTTTCGACATAGTCGTTGGCGCCGCGGTCCAGGGCCTCGATCTTCTCGATCTCGCGGTCGCGGGCCGACAGGATCAGGATCGGGCCGTCATAGAAGGCCCGGGCCTTCTCCAGCACCTCCTTGCCGTCCATGTCGGGCAGGCCGAGGTCGAGCACCACCGCGTCGGGCGACCACAGGGCGATGCCGCGCAGGCCCTCCTGGCCGCCGTCGGCGCGCAGCGGATCATAGCCGGCCGCGTCGAGCGCGGGACCGAGGAACCGGTGGATCTGCGGCTCGTCGTCGATGACCAGGATGCGGGGGCGAAGCGCGCTCATGATCAGCTCATAGCAGATGGTGCGGGGTGGCGACGCCCTTGGGCAGGCTGATCAGCATCCGCGTGCCCTTGCCGTCGTGGATCGGGCTGGCGGCGGCGATGCGCCCACCCATGGCCTCGACAAAACCTTTTGCGATCGCAAGGCCCAGCCCCACGCCCTGGCTGGCGTTCGGCGAGCGGTCGCTGGGGTCCTGCAGGCGGCGGAACTTCTCGAACACGCGCACGAGGTCGGCCGGCGGAATGCCCCGCCCCTCGTCCTCGATGCTGATGACCACGTGGGCGCGGTCTTCGTAGGCGGCGACCTCGATCCTGGCGCCCGCGGGACTGTAGGCGATGGCGTTCTCCAGGATGTTGACCGCCACCTGCTCCAGCAGGCTGGGATCGGCCTGGACCAGGCTCAGCGTCTCGGGAAAGTCGCGCACCAGCACCCGGCCCTCGAGGCGGCGGGTCACCCGGTCGCAAGCCGCCGCCAGCACGTCGCGCACGTCGATCCAGTCGGTGTGCAGCTTCAGGCCGCCGCCCTCGATGCGGGTCATGTCCAGCAGGTTGGCGACATAGCCGTTGAGACGCTCGGCCTCCTCCTTGATCCCGAGGGCAAGGTCGGCGCGGGCCGGCGGCGACAGCTTGTCGCCGTAGTCGATCAGGGTGGTGGCCGCGCCCAGCACCGTGGTCAGCGGCGTGCGCAGGTCGTGGCTGATGGAGTTCAGCAGGGCGTTGCGGAAGCGGTCTGAGCGGCGCAGGGCCTCGGCCTCGACCGCGCCGGCCGCCAGCTCGGCGCGCTGCAAGGCGACCGCGCCCTGGTCGAGCAGGGCCAGCAGCAGGCGCTCCTCGTCCGATCCCGAGGCCAGGGCACCGGCCTCGATCCCGGCCACCCCGGCGCGAGCGCCCAGGCCCTCCAGCGGCCAGAAGGTCCAGGCGGCCTGCGGCAGGGTGCCGGTGCCGGCGCCGGCCGGCTCGCCCTTCTCCCAGGCCCAGCGGGCGGCGGCCATCGGGCCGGTCCCGAGGTCCACGAAATCCGGCGCTCCGGCCGCCGGCGCCAGTTCGCCATCGACCGGCAGGAACACCACCGCCCGCGCGCCCGAAGCGGCGGCGGCCTGCTCGGCCAGGGCCCGGGCGACGGCGTCCTTGCCCGAGGCGCCCGACAGGGTGCGGCTGGCGGCCAGCAGGCTGGTCACGCTGGCCGCGCGACGCTGCGAACCCATGGCCTGGTCGCGCACCCGCCCGGCCAGCCCGCCGGTGGCCAGAGCCACGGCCCAGAACACGATCAGGGTCAGCACGTCGGTGGGCGAGCCGATGGCCAGGCTGTAGCGCGGGGCCAGGAAGAAGTAGTTGTAGATCAGGAACGCCGCCGTCGCCGCCGCCAGGGCCGGACGCAGGCCGTGCATCACGCCGGCCGCCAGCACGGCGGCCAGGTAGATCATCCCCAGCTCCACCCGGTCGAAGGCGGTGTCCAGCGCCCAGGCCACCAGGCTGGCGGCCGCCACGAAGCCGCCGCCGGTCAGGTAGGCCGGCCAGTCGAGGCGGCGGGACCTGGGCGTCTGCGGCTCGCGCGCGCCCTCCCCGTCCGCGCCGGTGACCACGTGGATCGCCTGGCCCCGCGCCTCGCGCAGCAGGGCGGCGGCCAGCGAGCGGCCGGTCAGCTCACGCCAGCGCGAATCCCGGGATTTGCCGATGACGATCTGGGTGACGTTGTTGCGCCGGGCCCAGGCCATGACGGTGGCCACCACGTCGGTTCCGGTCAGCACGACGGTCGAGCCGCCCAGCTGCTCGGCCAGCTTCAGGGCCTCGCGGGTGCGGGCGGCGGCGGCCTCGGGCGGCGGCGGACGGTCGGGACGCTCGACATGGGCCACGGTCCACGGCGCGTCCATCATCATGTCCGACAGCCGCCGGCCAGCGCGCACCAGGCCCGGGGCCATGCCGTCGCCGCCGGCCAGGACCAGGATCCGCTCGCCCGCCGCCCACGGCCCCTCGACGCCCTTCTCGCGCATGGCCGCGACCAGCTGGTCGTCGACCGTCTGGGCCGCCCGCCGCAGGGCCAGCTCGCGCAGGGCGGTGAGGTTCTCGATCTTGAAGAAGTTCTCCGAGGCCAGGCGGGCCGTCTCGGGCACATAGACCTTGCCCGCCGCCATCCGCTCGCGCAGCTCGTCGGGCGTGATGTCGATCAGCTCGATGTCGTCCGCCCGCGCCAGCGCGCTGTCGGGCACCGTCTCGCGCTGGCGGGCGCCGGTGATGCGCAGGACGACGTCGACCAGGCTTTCCAGGTGCTGGACGTTCAGCGTGGTCCAGACGTCGATGCCGGCCGCCAGGATCTCCTCGACGTCCTGCCAGCGCTTGGGATGGCGCGAACCCGGCGCATTGGAATGGGCGTACTCGTCGACGAGCAGCAGCTTGGGCTTCCGCTCCAGCGCCGCGTCGAGGTCGAACTCCAGATAGCTGCGACTCCGGCTCTCGACCGGACGGCGGGGCAGCACGTCCAGGCCGCGCAGCAGGCTCTCGGTCTCGCGACGGCCATGGGTCTCGACCACGCCGACCAGCACGTCCTGGCCCTCGGCCTTTCGGCGGCGGGCAGCGCGCAGCATCTCGTAGGTCTTGCCCACGCCGGGCGCCATGCCCAGGAACACCTTGAGGCGCCCCCGGCGGGCCTTGTTGGCGGCCGCCAGAAGCGCCTCGGGGTCGGGGCGGCCCCTCTCGGGGTATGAAGAGGGGTCGCTCGCCAACGGCTAGCCGACCATCGGGAAGCGCGCGTCGAGCGCCCGATTGACGTCCAGCACATTGACCCGCGGCTGGCCGATGAAGCCCAGCAGCGGCGGTTTGACGGCCGCGTCGATCATGGCCAGCACCTCGCCGCGCGGCGCGTTGCGGGCGGTGGCGATGCGTCCGGCCTGCAGGCGGGCATAGGCCGGCGAGATGTCCGGATCCAGGCCCGAGCCGGACGTCGTGACCGCGTCGGCCGGAATGACCGCGCCGGGAAATTCCGCCCGCAGCGCATCGGCGTCGGCCTTTTCGCGCTCGATCAGCTTGTCGTTCAGCGGCCCCATGTTCGAGCCGCTGGAGGCGCTGGCGTCATAGCCGTTCCCCGCCGCCGACGGACGGCCGTGCAGGTAGGCGGGCTTGGCGAAGGCCTGGCCGATCAGTTCGGAGCCGACCACCTGGCCGTGGGCGTCACGGACCAGCGAGCCGTTGGCCTGCGCCGGAAACGCGGCCTGGGCCACGCCGGTGATGGCCAGCGGATAGGCCAGGCCCAGGATGATGGTGAAGAGGCCCATCGAAACGAGGGCCGGGCGAAGGTGCGAGATCATGACCTTCCAGCTCCTTTCCTAGAACCGCTTCGAGACGCCGACGTACAGCTGCGCGTCGGGGGTGTCGCGGTTCAATCCGAAATTGGCGCCGGCGTCCAGTTGCAGGGTCGGCGCGACGAGATAGGCGGCGGCGACGTCGGCCGAGACCTGGGTCACCGTGTCGGCGGGGTCGAAGTTGCTGCTGGTCCACAGCTCGCCGACCAGGGTCAGGCGATCGGTGACGGGGCGGGCCAGGTTGATGACGTTGGTCACCGCCGCGTGGCGTCCGTCGCCGTCGGCGTCGAGCAGCAGGTCCACCTGCGGCCCGAAGGTCAGGGTGGCGCCGTTCAGAGCGATGCTGATCGGCACGGCCACGCCGCCCTCCACCTCGTCGTTGCCCAGGCCCTTGGCCGCCGTCGGGATCTTCACGTAGGGCAGCAGGGCGACACTGACCTTGTCGCCGGAATGGACGCGGGTCTTGTACCGGATCCACACGTCGCCGACGCCGTCGGTCTTGTCGTCGACGCCCGGCCCCTTAACGCGGGCTTCGACATAGGGCGTCCACGAGATCTGCAGGTCGCTGCTGTCGGTCAGGCCGTACTTCAGGGTCGTGGCGGCGACGGCGGTCGTCTCGGCCTTGATCCCGCCGGCCTTCACCTGGGTCCAGTTCACCCCGTCGGCCTCGACCTGCCAGGCGCCCTTGGGGACCGGGCACGTGCTGTTGGCCTTGGTCGGACGGTCGGTGCAGATCGGGACCTCGTCCGCCCAGGCGGCGGAGGCGGCCAGGGTCGAGGCGGTGATCACGAGAAACGCGAACTTGCGCATTGGAATTCTTCGTCTTTCAGGAAGAGAGAAATCACTGGCCGCCGAGATTGGCCGCCAGGCAGACGATCCCGATCGCCACGAGGCCGAAGACCAGATCCCTGATGATCGAGCCTGGAGCGATCGGGCGTTTCATCAGGCCAGCCCCAGGGCGGAGACGGCCATGTCGATGAGCTTGATGCCCACGAACGGGGCCACGAGGCCGCCGACGCCGTAGATCAGGAGGTTGCGCGACAAGAGCTTGCCGGCGCCGATGGCGCGGTACTTCACGCCCTTCAGGGCTAGCGGGATCAGGGCGACGATCACCAGCGCGTTGAAGATCACCGCCGACAGGATCGCGCTTTGCGGGCTCGCCAGCTTCATGATGTTCAGCCCGCCGAGCGCCGGCAGGGCGACCACGAACATCGCCGGGATGATGGCGAAATACTTGGCCACGTCGTTGGCGATCGAGAAGGTGGTCAGGGCGCCGCGGGTAATCAGCATCTGCTTTCCCACCTCGACGATCTCGATGACCTTGGTCGGGTCGCTGTCGAGATCGACCATGTTGCCGGCCTCGCGGGCGGCCTGGGCGCCGGTCTGCATGGCCACGCCGACGTCCGCTTGAGCAAGCGCGGGGGCGTCGTTGGCGCCGTCGCCGCACATGGCCACCAGCCGCCCCTTGGCCTGCTCGGCCCGGATCAGCCGCAGCTTGTCCTCCGGAGTCGCTTCGGCCAGGAAGTCGTCGACCCCGGCCTCCGAGGCGATGGCCGCGGCGGTCACCGGATTGTCGCCGGTAATCATCACCGTGCGCAGGCCCATGCGGCGAAGGTCGGCGAAGCGGGCCTTCACGCCGGGCTTGACCACGTCCTTCAGGTGGATGACGCCGACCAGGGCGCCGTCCTCGCTGACCGCCAGCGGCGTGCCGCCCGAGCGGGCGATGCGGTCGACGGCGGCCATCACCTCGGCCGGGATGCGCTTGGGATCGATGGCCAGGCTGCGATAGACCGCGTCCACCGCGCCCTTGCGCCACGAGCGGCCGTCGACATCCAGGCCCGACTGGCGCGTGGTCGCGCTGAACGGGATGGCGGTCGCGCCTTCGGGAGCTTCCAGGGCCAGGCCCTGCTGGCGGCCCAGCTCGACGATCGAGCGGCCTTCCGGCGTCTCGTCGGCCAGCGAGGCCATGACCGCCGCGCGCAGGGCCGCGTCGGGGCGCACGCCGGGGGCGGCGATCACCTCGGTGGCCATGCGGTTGCCGAAGGTGATGGTGCCGGTCTTGTCGAGCAGCAGGGTGTCGACGTCGCCGGCGGCTTCCACGGCCCGGCCCGAGGTGGCTAGCACGTTGACCTTCAAGAGGCGGTCCATGCCGGCGATGCCGACGGCCGAGAGCAAGCCCCCGATGGTCGTAGGGATCAGGGTGATAAACAGGGCGCCCAGCACCAGCGGATCCAGCACCACGCCGGAGAACTTGCCCAGGCCCAGCAGGGTGACCACCGCGATCAGGAAGATCAGGGTCAGGCCGGCCAGCAGTACGGCCAGGGCGATCTCGTTGGGCGTCTTGCGACGGTCCGCGCCCTCGACCATGGCGATCATGCGGTCGAGGAAGGTCGAGCCCGGCGCGGCGGTGACCCGCACCTTGATCCAGTCGGAGACCACGGTGGTGCCGCCGGTCACCGCCGAGCGGTCGCCGCCGCTCTCGCGGATCACCGGCGCGCTTTCGCCGGTGATGGCGGCCTCGTTGACGCTGGCCATGCCCTCGACGATTTCGCCGTCGGTGGGGACCACGTCGCCGGCCTCGACCAGGACGAGCTCGCCGGGAACCAGCTTGTGGGCCGGGGTCGGGATGATCGTGCCTGCCTGCTCGTCGATGATCAGCTTGGCCTTGGTGGTGACGCGGGCGGCCCGCAGGCTGTCGGCGGCGGCCTTGCCGCGGCCCTCGGCCACGCTCTCGGCCAGGTTGGCGAACAGCACGGTGGCCCAGAGCCACAGCGAGACCTGCACGGCGAAGCCAGCCGACTGCTGGGCGGCGATGGCCGCGACGGCCGAGACCGTCGACAGCAGCGCCACGATCCAGGTCGCGAAGATCACCGGATTGCCGGTCAGCTTGCGCGGGTCGAGCTTGAGGAAGGCGTCCTTGGCCGCGCGGGCCAGGATCGGGGTCGAGAGGCCGCCGGCGAGGCTGGGGGCTTTGCGCCGCCCGCCCTCGCCTGCCTCGATGTCATAGGTTGTCATGGAAGTGCGCTTTCGATCAGCGGCTGGAGGCGACGAAGGCGAGCGCCTGGAAGTGCTCGACGATCGGTCCCAGCGCCAGAGCGGGGAAGAACTGCAGGCCGCCGAGGATCAGGATCACCCCGATCAGCAGGCCGACGAAGAGGCCGCCGTGGGTCGGCATGGCGCCGGCCGTGGGAGCGAGCTTGGGCTTGGCCGCCAGGGCCCCGGCGATGGCCAGCACCGCGACGATGGGGGCGAAGCGCCCGAACATCATCGCCAGGCCCAGGGTGGTGTTCCACCAGGGGGCGTTGGCGGTCAGGCCGCCGAAGGCCGAGCCGTTGTTGGCCGTGGTCGAGACGTAGGCGTAGAGGATCTCCGACAGGCCGTGCGGGCCGCCGTGCATCAGGCCCTTCAAGGCTTCCGGCAGGATGGCGGCGATGGCGGCGAAGCCCAGCATGAACAGCGGGATCACCAGCACGGCCAGCATGGCGAACTGGATCTCGCGGGCCTCGATCTTCTTGCCCAGGTACTCGGGCGTGCGGCCCACCATCAGGCCGGCGACGAACACCGCCAGCAGGGCCATGACGACCATGATCGCCACGCCCGAGCCGATGCCGCCGGGCAGGATCTCGCCCAGCTGCATCAGGAACATGGTGATCCCGCCGCCCAGCGGCATCAGGCTGGAATGCATGCCGTTGACCGAGCCGTTGGAGGCGCCGGTGGTCATGGCCGCCCAGGCCGCCGTCGAGGGCGCGCCGAAGCGGACCTCCTTGCCTTCCATGTTCACGCTGGCGTCGACATGCGCCGCGACCTGAGCAGGCGGGCCTTGCGTCTCGGTGACGTAGATGCCCGCCGCGCCGGCGCTCAGCAGCACCGCGGCGGCGATGACCAGGGCGCGCACGTCCTTCCTGGCCAGCACGCTGCGGCCGAAGGCGAAGAAGGCCGCCCAGCCCAGCACGTTGATCGACACCGCCGTGATCAGGTTGGTCAGCGGCGTGGGGTTCTCGAACGGGTGGGCCGAATTGACGTTGAAGATCCCGCCGCCGTTGATGCCCAGCTGCTTGACGGCCAACTGGCTGGCGGTGGCGAAGAGCGAGATCTTCTGCTCGCCGCCCTCCAGGGTATGGGCGGTGACGCCGGCGGCCAGGGTCTGGGGCACGCCCAGCGCCACGAGCACGAGCGCCACGACCACGCACAGCGGCAGCAGCACCCACAACGTCGTGCGGATCACGTCGCTCCAGAAATTGCCGACGTCCTCGCCCTTGCTGGCGATGAAGCCACGCGCCAGGGCCGCGGCGATCGCCGCGCCGGTGGCGGCCGAGACGAAGTTCTGCACCGTCAGCACCAGCATCTGGCTGAGCGTCGACATGGTGGTCTCGCCGCCATAGCTCTGCCAGTTGGTGTTGGTCACGAAGCTTGCGGCAGTGTTGAACGCCAGGTGCGGCGACAGCCCCGCAAAGCCTTGCGGGTTCAGCGGCAGCACGCCCTGCAGGCGCAGCACGCCGTAGACCAGGAAGAAGCCGACGGCGTTGAAGGCCAGCAGCGCGCCGGCATAGCCGATCCAGCTCTGGCCCTTGCGCGGGTCGATGCCGCCGGCCGCGTAGAAGAGGCGCTCGACCGGGGCCAGCACCGGATCGAGCCAGGTGCGCTCGCCGTTCCAGACGCGCGACATGTAAATGCCCAGCGGCCAGCCGATGCCGACCGCCAGGCCAAGCGTCAGGGCGATCTCCGCCCATCCTTGCCAGTTCATTTGAGGTTATCCGAGGATCGTCAGAACCGGTCCGGCCGCATCAGGGCCGTGACCATGTAGGCCGCGACGACGATCGCCCCGGCCCCCCAAAGCGCGTTCACGAACAGGGTCATGCGCGCCTCAATGCGACGGCGAACAGGCCGAAGAGCACGAACAGCCCTCCGCCCAGCGCCAGGAATGCGATGTCAGCCATGTCGGCCTCCTTCCAGGTTGGCGCGGAAGGGACCACGAAGCCGCGTAAGGGCTCTATTCGGGAGACGTATGGGCGGCATAAGGGCCGCATAAAGATCGTCGATCGGCAGGCCATGCTGCGGCGCAACACAAGATCAGCCAGAAAACTGCGCTGCCAAGCTTCACTTTAAACTAGGCCGCCAGCCTTTCGAACAAGGCGCTTTCGTGACCAGCGAGAGGCTTTGCAAGGATTATCGCCGCGCCGGCACTTTGTCCTTGTTTGCAGCGCAAAATCGGGAAACGGTGGAAGCCTTCACACATCGAACGCGTTCTTGGGTCATGTCGCCGCTGTTCCCCACCTTGGTCATCCTGGCCCTGCTGGCCCTGCTGGCCTGGCCCAGCATCGAGCCCCGCCTGCGCCGCCGCCTGCGCGGCCGCGCCAAGCGCCGCGGCTATTTCCGGGACTGAACCCAAGATCCTCCCCCCTTGGGGAGGTGGCCCGAAGGGCTGGAGGGGGACGTTCTCAGCCGCCGCAACGCCCGAAAGTCATCCCCCCGATCGCTGACGCGATCGCCTCCCCCACAGGGGGAGGTTTCTCGTGGCGCCCACCCTTACGACTCCAGCTCGATGTCCCAGTAGAGATAGTCGAGCCAGCTGGCGTGCAGGTGCCCCGGCGGGAACTTGCGGCCGCGGTCCTGGAGCTCGTGCATCGAGGGCCGGCGGGCGGTGTGGAAGGGGTGCATGCCCGCCTCGCGCGGGGTGCGCCCGCCCTTGGTCAGGTTGCAGGGCGCGCAGGCGGTGACGATGTTCTCCCAGGTGGTCCGGCCGCCGCGCGAGCGGGGGATCACGTGGTCGAAGGTCAGCTCGTCGGGCGAGCCGCAATATTGACAGCTGAAGCTGTCGCGCAGGAACAGGTTGAAGCGGGTGAAGGCCGGCGGCCGCTCCTGCGGCACGTACTGCTTCAGCGACACCACGCTGGGCAGCTTCATCTCGAAGGATGGCGAATGCACCACGTGGTCGTAGGTCGAAACCACGTCGACGCGATCGAGAAACACCGCCTTGATCACCTCCTGCCAGGGCCAGAGGGACAGCGGATAATAGCTCAGGGGCCGATAGTCGGCGTTGAGCACGAGCGCCGGCATGCCGGACGGGGGACGGGTCAGCACCTGCATCAGGGCCTCCCGCTCACGGGACCGACAAGGTCCCTAAGGGGCTGGTACGCGGTCGGACTGAAGACGGGCCTCCTTCCTACGCAAATCAGGGAATCGCCATTCACTCCCGGACGCACAGAAAGGATGATCCCAATCGGCGACAGAACCAAGACGAAGCTTGCGAAAGTTCAGTCTCGGCGCTGGAGATTGATCTCCCCGCGCCGAACGCCGCCATAGCAGGCCCAGAGAAGATGGGCCGCCACGCCGCGATAGGGCTTCCAGGCCTCGGCGCGAACGTAAGCCGCCTTCTCGCTCGGACGCGCCTCGTGGCCGTCGGCCCAGCGCATCGCCTCCTGCAGGGCGATGTCGCCGCCGGGAAAGACGTCGATGCGCCCCTCGCAGAACATCAGGAAAGTTTCGGCGGTCCAGCGCCCGATCCCCTTGATGGCGACCAGGGCCGCGACGGCCTCGGCGTCGGGCATGGCCTTCAAGGCGTCGAAGTCGCAGGCGCCGGAGAGATGCGCGCCGGCGATCTCGCGCAGATAGCGCACCTTGGGTCGCGACAGGCCAAGCCCCTGCAAGGCCGGATCGTCCAGCGCCATGACCGCCTGCGGCGTCAGATCCGGCAGGCCCGCCTGCACCCGCGCCCAGATGGCGGCGGCGGCGGCCACCGAGATCTGCTGCTCGACGATCATCCGGGCCAGGCCGGGAAAGCCGCCGGGCCGCAGGCGCCACTCGAAGACGGGGGTCACCGCCTCGAGGCGGGCGAACATCGGATCGGCGGCGGCCAGGTGGGCGCGCGCGGCCGCGATCAGGTCGGGGGTCGGAGCAGAAGCGGAGATCACGCCGGCGAGGAAGCCCTCGCCGGGCTTCGACGGCAACCCGAAACTTGCGGTCCCGCCGCGACCTCAGCCGATGGCGACGATCTCGACCTCGCCGCCGGCCACCGTCGCGGTGTCGCCCACGCCCTTGCCCATCAGGGCGCGGGCCAGGGGCGAGACGTAGGACACCGAACCCTTGGCCGGGTCGGCCTCGTCCTCGCCGACGATGCGGAAGGTCTGGGTGCGGCCGTCCTCGCGGTCGAAGGTCACCGCGTCGCCGAACTGCACGCTGGTGCGGCTCTCGTCGCGCTCGACCAGCTGGGCCGTAGAGCGGCGGGCCGACCAGTAGCGCAGGTCGCGGGTGGCGCGGGCCATGGCGGTGCGGTCCTCAGCCACGCCGCCGGCCGCCTGGGCGGCGGCATAGGCGGCGCGGGCGGCGGCGAACTCGTCTTCGATCATCGCCAGGCCTTCGGGCGTGACGAGATTGGGATGCTGCGAGATCGGACGATCGGGAAGGTCGGCGGCGAACGCTTCGGCGTCGCCTTCCTTGGTGAAGGCCACGCTCATCGGTGCGCTCGCGAAGACTGGAACGAGAGGATCATCGGACGAAAACCCGGCTTGTCGCGGGTCGTTCCGCCGGCTCGCCTATGGCCGAGCCAGGCCTCCAGATCAAGATTGGCGGAAACGAGGGATGGACCAGGCCACCCCGGCGGCCGCCCCCGGATCAGGCCGGGGCGGCCGCATCGGACATCCTCGTCCTTACAGCGCGATGGCCAGCACGGCGCCGGCGACGCCAATGGCGGCCACCAGGAAGTAACCGATGGCGACGCGGTCGAAGAGGCCTTCGAAGGCTTCGAAGCTACGGTTGGTCATGACACACATCCTTGCAGTTGGTGCGCGCCGACCCCCTCGGCCGGCGTGGTTCAGGGGCGGTCTCTTGATGGCCGATCCATCTGAACAACGCTTAGATAACATGGATCTTAGCGACGTCAAGATATCTTGACGCTGTTTGGATGGATTTTCCCTACGTAAGGGATAGAGTGCGCCCCGATGACTCTCGCCCAGCCCGAAGCCCGCCCCTATCACCACGGCGATCTGAGCCGCGCCCTCGTCGAGGCCGCCCGCAGGATCCTGGAGACCGAAGGCCCCGCCGCCCTGTCGCTGCGGGCCGTGGCGCGCGAAGCCGGGGTCAGCCCGGCCGCGCCCTACCACCACTTCAAGGACAAGGGGCAGCTGCTCGACGCAGTGGCCCACGAGGGCTGGGTGGCGCTCGACGCGGCCCTGATGAAGGCCCGCCAGGACAGCGACGACGACCGCCGGCGCATGACCAGCCTGGGCGTGGCCTACGTCACCTTCGCCCGCGACAATCCCGCGCTATACCGCGTGATGTACGACTGCTCGCGCGACAAGGACGCCCTTCCCGACCAGATGAAGGAGGAAGGCGCCTACTGCCAGGTGCGCAACACCATCGCCCACGCCGCCGGCGACGGCGTCTCCGAGATCGACCTCGAACTGGCCACGATCGCCGCCTGGTGCGCCGGCCACGGCCTGGCCGAGATGAGCGGCTTCAAGCAGTTCGAAAGCCTCAAGGCCCTGCTCGGCGGCGAGGAGGCCTTCCTCAAGGCCGTGTTCGACCACCTGGGCATGTTCGCCAAGTTCGATCGCGGATGACCTCGCCCCGCGAATGAGCTTCACCACCCGCTTCGCCCCCTCCCCTACCGGCTACCTGCACCGCGGCCATGCCTTCTCGGCGTTGACGGCCTTCGACGCCGCACGGCGGGCCGACGGCCGTTTCGTGCTGCGCATCGAGGACATCGACGCCACCCGCAGCCGGCCGGAATACGAGGCGGCGATCCTCAAGGACCTAGCCTGGCTCGGCCTTTCCTGGGAACAGCCGGTCCGGCGCCAGTCCGAGCACCTGGCCGACTACCACGCCGCCATCGAGACCTTGCGCGAGCGCGGCCTCGTCTATCGCTGCTTCAAGACCCGCAAGGAGCTGGACATCGGCCGCGCCCCGCACGAGCCGGCCGTCGCCTATCGCGGCGAGCCGTTGCCCCAGGCTGAAGAGGCCGAGCGCCTCTCGCGCGGCGAGGCCTTCGCCTGGCGGCTGTCGCTCGACGCGGCGCAAGCGGCGCTGGGCGGTTTCTCTGACCTCGCCTTCGTCGAGGAAGGCGCCGGCCCCGACGGCGAGACCGGCCTGATCGCCGCGCGCCCCGAGACGGCCGGCGACATCGTCCTGGCCCGCAAGGACGTCGGCGTCGCCTACCACCTGGCCGTGGTGCTGGACGACGCCCTGCAGGGGATCACCCACGTGATCCGGGGCGAGGACCTGTTCGAAGCCGCCCACATCCAGCGGCTGCTTCAGGCCCTGCTTGGCCTGCCGACGCCGACCTATCGCCACCACGGCCTGCTGGTCGGTCCCGACGGCAAGCGCTACGCCAAGCGCGACAAGGCCCAGACCCTGCGCGAGCTGCGCGCGGCCGGCATGACCCCGGATGCGCTACGCGCCGAGATTGGCCTCTAGCCCGGACCGCCGGCCTGCTCGACCAGTTGGCCAATGGCTTTCAGGTAGCCGGCGAAGGCCGCCCGCCCCGTTTCGGTCAGCCGCACGCGGGTCAGCGGCTTGCGCCCCACGAAGCTCTTGTCGATCGACACATAGCCAGCCTCCTCCAGCTTGCGCAGGTGGATCGAAAGGTTGCCCTGCGTGACCTCCAGCAGGGTCTTCAGCTCGGTGAAGTCGGCGACCTCGGCGCTGGCCAGATAGGCGACGACGCCCAGCCGCACGCGGCCGTGGATGACGTCGTCGAGCCCGCTGATGTCGAACCTTGCCGTCACGATCGTCTCAGGCGCCCAGGTCCACGGGCCGGCCCATGGCCTGGCGCATCATGAAGAAGCCCGGCGCGGCCATGAAGGCGAACAGGCCGAAGCACGCGATCATCAGGTAGAGGCCGGCGCGGTCGACCAGCAGGCCCATGGCGACCCCCGTGGCCAGCCAGCCCAGCGAGACCGCCAGCATCCAGGCGCGCTTGCGCAGGGCGAAGACCGCGTACCAGACCGCCCCCTGCAGCACGAACACCACCGCCGGGTGATACAGCCAGTAGCGGAAGTCCTGGTTCTTGGCGGCCGCCACGGCGAAGACGATGATCAGCGCCAGGTTGGCCAGGCCCGCGCCCGCGAAGGCGGCGTTGATGGCCCGGTGGGTCACGCCGCCCTTGGGCTTGCGGCGCTCGACCACGATGACGATCGTCATGAGGACCAGGAAGATGACCGTCGGCAGCCAGGCCAGGATCAGGTTGCCCAATCCGCCAAGCCTCACCAGGCCGTTCTCCTGGGCGACATAGACGAGGCACTGGACACCGTAGAGCAGGCCCGCCGAGCCATAGAGCGCGCCGCCGGCTACGCCCAGGCCGGCCCGCTCGGTCCCGCCCTCGGCGAGGCCGCGCAGGAAGGCCAGGTCGTCCTGCACCGTCTTCAGCTTGTCGTTCATGGGCGCGGCTCCGTCGGCGACATCATGCAGGCTCACAGGATTCGTCCCAACAGCGGCATGCGCCGCAGGACCATGGTCGACAGCCAGCTGAGCGCCGTCGCCCCGACGAACACCGCCGTCGCCTTGGCCAGACCGCTCCAGTCCTGCGGCAGCAGCATCCAGGCCAGCCACGAGGTGAACACGTAGTGCAGCAGGTACATGCCGTAGGCGTTGGCCTGCAGGCTGGCGCCCACGGGCCCTGTCCGGCGCACGAAACGCAGGAACTTGGCCAGGGCGGCGAAGGACAGCGTCGCGCAGGCCAGGGTGAACATCAGCCCGCCGAACACGTCGAGGAACGGCCGGGGCGGCGGGTTGGGCGAAAAGGCCAGGATCAGGGTCGCCACCCCGCCGACGATCGGCAGGACAGGCGCCATCTGCCAGGCCCACCAGCGCTTGGCCAGCTTGCCGTCCGGGTCGGTCAGGCCAAGGCCGACGCCCGCCGCGCCGACGGCGATCCCGGCCAGGAAGTAGACGAGGTAGTGCCCGATGCGGGCGGTCTGCACCGTGAATGGGCCGATCATGGTCCAATGGCCGAACGGCGTGGTCATCGACAGCGGCAGGTAGGCCAGGGTGCTGACCAGCACGAGGCCCCAGAATAACCGGACGGGCTTGTGCTCGGCGCCCTGGCCCAGCCGCGCCAGGCGATCGAGAAGGCCGGGCGCGACGGCGTAGGCCCCCGCCGCGACGGCGCCAAAGGCCAGCAGCACCCACAGGAACCAGGCCGGGCCGGCCGGCCAGAACGGCAGCTTGGTCCAGGCCTGCGCGAAAGCCGTCAGCGACGGCGCGCCGCCCGACTGAAGCCAGGCCGGGTAATAGGCCAGCGGCGCCAGCAGGGCCGCGGCGACCACGAACGGAACGCCCAGGCGCAGGGCCCGGCTCTTCAGGAACCCGCCCGCGCCCTTGCTTCGCAGGCCGTCGGCGACGAACAGGCCGGAGATGAAGAACATCAGCGACATGAAGAACATGTCGTTGACCAGGGTCAGGATCCCAAACGCCCCTACCTTCTGCGGATCCACGACCGGAAAGGCGGTCCACAGGATCGGCTGGGCGTCGAACGCCTTCGGGGCCGGCGCGTACGGGTGATAGGTCATCGCCGTGTGGTGGAAGATCACCAGCAGGGTGACGAAGGCGCGCAGGGCGCCGACCGGAGCGTTGCGGCCGCCCAAGGCGGCCGTCTTCTCTGAAGCGCTGAGCGGCGCGTGCATGGATTGCCTCCCCCTCCTGTCGAGGTGAAGGCGAACATGGATCAACTAGTTTATTTTGTAAACCAGTCTATCAATCGCCGTTCGACGGAGGCGCGGAGCGACCCCCGCGCCTCCATTCGATCGATGACCAGAAAGTCAGGCCGCCTGCGCCGCCCTGGCCGCGCGGGCCTCGCGCAGAAGGCCGATCGCCCGCAGCGCCATCTCAAGGCGCGAGACGCCGAACAGGCCGACACCCAGCACCACGAAGCCGTCGGTCAGCAGCACCGCACTGATGTGCCAGGCCTCCGCCTCGGCCTCGAACACCGTCTTCAGGGCGAAGCGCACGACGAAGATGCCCAGCAGGAACAGGATCGCCGCCGGCGAGGGCTTGGTGTTCAGCTCGTGGGTGTCGGGATCGATGGCGATCGGGATCAGGCGGCCGCGCCACCAGCCGATCGTCGCGCCCACGGCGAAGATCCCCGCCAGCCACAGCCAGTCGGTCCCGTGCGGCGTGAACTGCATGAACAGGAAGACGGTCGCGGCGACCATGATCGCCGGCAGGATCCACATGAACTCCAGCTTCAGCCGGCGCTCCTTGTTCATGGCGCGAAAGCGCAGGGCGAAGACGATGGCCACCACCACCGCCATGACGCCATAGCCGATCAGTTTCTGATTGCCGTGATCCACGACCGATTTCCCCCGAAAACGCGCGGCAACACTCGCCGCGCCCCCGGAGGCGATCAGCAACCGAAAAGCCGCTCTGCGTCAATCGCGGGCCGGCCGGCTCCAGTAGCGATAGCGGTAGGCCGTCGAAAAACCGCGCGCCGCATAGAGGGCGATGGCCGGGGCGTTGGCGTCCTCGACCTGCAGATAGGCCGTCCGCGCGCCCAGATCGGCTGCCTCGGCCAGCAGCGAGTCGAGCACGCGGCGGGCGAGGCCCTGGCGGCGAAAGCCTGGATCGGTGCGCATGCCGAAGATCCCTACAGCCTCGCCGTCGACCGCGCAGGCGCCAAGGGCGGCCGTGCGGCCGTCCAGGGTCAGCCGGGCGAACCGGGCCGGCGCCGGAATCCTTCCCAGAGCTTGCAGCCGCTCGTTGGCGTCGGCCGCATTGCCCTTGGCCGAAGCGATCAGCAGGGCCTCGAAGTCGGGATCCGGCTCGCTCGACAGCTCGATCTCCGGATCGGCGACGCCGACGACCGGCCCAGTCATCAGCAGGGTCTCGCCGTGCAGCGTATAGCCCCGGCGCTCCAGTCGCTCTGCCAGGTCGGCCGGCGCCGTCGCCCCATCGGTCAGCTTGAAGCGCACCGGCAGGCCACGCTCGCGATAGAAGGCCTCGACCGCGTCGATGGCCGCTTCCGGGTCACGATCCGGCGCGCCCAGCGGCCAGCAGGCGTTGATCCGCAGCGAAAAGCCATCGGTCGCGTTCAGCCGCCAGCCGCCCAGCCGTTTGCGCTCGCGAGCCGGCCAGGCGGCGTCGGCGATGGGTTCGAGGACCTCGGGGCTCACTTCTCGGCCAGCAGGGCTTCGACGAGGCCGCGGGCCTCGGGGCTGGACCAGTCGGCCTCGCCGGAGATGCGGGCCCGCTCGCGGCCCTGCTTGTCGTAGATCACCGTGGTCGGATAGCCGGCAGCGCGCGGCTGCAGGTCGAACGACATCTTATAGGACTTGTCGCGGAACGAGACGAGCGGCCGGTTGGCGGCCATTTCAGCCTGGATCAGGTTGACGTCGCTGTCGCGGTCGACGCTGATCGGCAGCACCTTCACCGGCTGGGTCGCGTAGGCGGCCGCCAGCTTGGCCAGGGTGGGCATCTCCTTCTTGCAGGGCGCGCACCAGGTGGCCCACAGGTTCATGACCACGACCTGCCCCTTGAAGTCGGCCAGGGTGTGGGGCTGGTTGTCCATGTCGGTGAAGACGGTGGCCGGCGCGGCGCGCGGCTGAGCCGGCACGTCCAGCTTGGCTAAAGACCCCTTCTTGAATTCCTTGAGGTCGGTAAGCTCTGCGGGTTTGAACGAAGCCTGGGCGATGACGTATAGGACCGCGACGACGCCGACGAGCATGACGGCGCCGATCGCCCATTTCAGACCGTCGCGCTTTTGCGGCCCACCCGACTGGACTTCGCTCATATGACCGACAACGCCTCCAAAACGCCCGCCGCGAACGGCCAGGGCCAAGCCATGTGGGGCGGCAGGTTCTCGGCCAAGCCGGCCGAACTGATGCAGGCGATCAACGTCTCCATCGGGTTCGACAAGCGCCTCTGGGCGCAGGACTTGGCGGGCAGCCGCGCCCACGCGCGGATGTTGATCAGCCAGGGCGTCATTGCAAGCAGCGACGGCGAGGAAATCCTCGAAGGCCTGGCCAGGATCGAGGACGAGCTGTCCACCGGGACCTTCCCGTTCCGCGACGAATACGAAGACATCCACATGAACATCGAGGCGCGGCTGCGCGAGCTGATCGGCCCGACGGCCGGCCGGCTGCACACCGCCCGTTCGCGCAACGACCAGGTGGCCGTCGACTTCCGCCTGTGGGTGCGCGACGCCGCCGACCGTTCGGCCGCCCAGCTGGTGGAGCTCCAGAAGGCGCTGCTGGCCCAGGCCGAGACCTATGCCGACGCCCTGATGCCGGGCTTCACCCACCTGCAGCCGGCCCAGCCGGTGACCTTCGGCCACCACCTGATGGCCTATGTCGAGATGTTCGGCCGCGACGCCAGCCGCTTCCGCGACGCTCGCGCCCGCATGAACGAGTGCCCGCTGGGCGCCGCCGCCCTGGCCGGCTCGCCCTTCCCGATCGACCGCCACCAGACGGCCGCTTCGCTGGGCTTCGACCGTCCGACCGCCAACTCGCTGGACAGCGTCTCGTCGCGCGACTTCGCCCTGGAAGCCCTGTCGGCCGCCTCGATCACCGCCACGCACCTGTCGCGCCTGGCCGAGGAGATCGTGCTGTGGACGACGCCGATGTTCGGCTTCATCAAGCTGACCGACGCCTTCACGACCGGCAGCTCGATCATGCCGCAGAAGAAGAACCCCGACGCGGCCGAGCTGATCCGCGCCAAGGTCGGCCGGATCCTGGGCAGCCTGACCACCCTGACGGTGGTGATGAAGGGTCTGCCGCTGGCCTATTCGAAGGACATGCAGGAAGACAAGGTCCCGACCTTCGAGGCCTTCGACGCCCTGGAGCTGTCACTGCTGGCCATGGCCGGCATGATCGCCGACCTGACGCCCAACACCGAGAAGATGGCTGTCGCCGCCGGCGCCGGCTTCTCGACCGCGACCGATCTGGCCGACTGGCTGGTGCGGGAGTTGAACATGCCTTTCCGCGACGCCCACCACGTGACAGGCTCGGCCGTGAAGGCTGCCGAAACCAAGGGCGTGGATCTGGCCGAGCTGAGCCTGGCCGAGTTCCAGGCCATCGAGCCGCGGATCACCGACGGGGTCTACGCCGTCCTCACCCCGGCCGCCTCGGCGGCCAGCCGCATGAGCTATGGCGGGACCGCCCCCGCCCAGGTGCGCGCCCAGATCGCGCGTTGGAAGGAAACCCTGGCATGATCCGTCCCGCCACCCTGATCGCCATCGCGGCCCTGGGCCTGACCGGCGCCGCCCTCTCCGCCTGCGGCAAGCAGGCCGAGCTGGAGCGTCCGGCTCCTCTGTGGGGTCCGGAGAAGAAGGCCGCCGAAGCGTCCAAGCGCCGCGAGGCCTCGGCCCGCGCCAACCAGCCGGCTCGCCCGAACGGCACGCAGGAGAACGTCGACCCGGCGTCGAGCAACCGCACCACCCGTGCGGCCCCGCTGCGCGGCGCGCCGTCCGACCCGTTCGGTGGTCCGTCCGCCGCCGGCTTCCCGTCCTCGACGCCGAACTGATCCCCTGAAAGCCCAACAGTGAACCACTTCGAATACGGCCCCGAGGGCCTGGCCTGCGAAGGCGTCCCCCTGGCCAGGATCGCGGCCGAGGTCGGCACGCCTGTCTACGTCTATTCCCGCGCCACGCTGGAGCGGCACTTCACCGTGTTCCGCGATGCCCTGATCCAAGCCGGCGTCGTCGATCCGCTGGTCGCCTATGCGGTGAAGGCCAATTCGAACGTGGCCGTGCTGAAGGTGCTGGGCGACCTGGGCGCCGGCGCCGACACGGTGTCGGAGGGCGAGGTCCGCCGCGCCCTGGCCGCCGGCATCCCCGGCGAGCGCATCGTGTTCTCGGGCGTCGGCAAGAAGCGCGAGGAGATCGCCTTCGCCCTGAAGGCCGGCGTCGCCGAGATCAACGTCGAGTCCGAGCCGGAGATGGAGCTGATCGCCAGCGTCGCCGCCGAACTGGGCGTGCGGGCCAAGATCGCCTTCCGGGTCAATCCGGACGTCGCCGCCGGCGGTCACGCCAAGATCGCCACCGGCAAGTCGGAGAACAAGTTCGGCGTCTCGTTCGCCGAGGCCGCTCGCCTCTACGCCAACGCCAGCAACAACGCCGCCCTCGAGCCGATCGGCGTGGCCTGCCACATCGGCAGCCAGATCACCGATCTGGAGCCCATGCGCGCGGCCTTCACCAAGATGCGGGGCCTGGTCGAGCAACTGCTGGGCGAGGGCCTGTCGGTCGAGCGCCTGGACCTGGGCGGCGGCCTGGGCGTGCCCTACTTCAACCACCCCGAACCGCCCCCGCCGGCCGAGTTCGCCGCCATGGTGGCGCAGGTCACCAAGGGCCTGCCGGTAAAGCTGGCCTTCGAGCCCGGCCGGGTGATCGCCGCCAACGCCGGGGTGATGGTGTCGGAAGTGATCCACGTCCACGAGCGCCCGGAAGGCCGCAAGTTCCTGGTCATCGACGCGGCCATGAACGACCTGGTGCGCCCGGCCATGTACGACGCCTTCCACGACATCCGCCCTGTGCTGCCGAAGTCGGGCGAAGCTGTCTACGACGTGGTCGGCCCGGTCTGCGAGACCGGCGACACCTTCACCCGAGACCGCGCCCTGCCGCCGTTCGGCCCCGGCGACCTGGTGGCCTTCATGTCGGCCGGCGCCTACGGCTCGGCCATGGCCAGCGAATACAACACCCGTCCCCTCGTGCCCGAGGTGCTGGTCGACGGCGACCGTTACGCCGTGATCCGCAAGCGCCCGACCTATGACGAGATGCTGGCTCGGGACCTGGTTCCGGACTGGGTGTAGCCAATCGAGAACCTCGCCCTTCGACAGGTTCAGGGTGAGGTTCTCTACTGGTCCGCAGCGCCTGCCCTGGTCCTCATCCTGAGCCTGTCGAAGGACGAGGACCACGCACGGCGGCAAGTTTTTGCCGATTGGAGACCGTTGGGCCTCACCGCCCGCAAAGTCTCGCCCCCAAACGCCCTTTGGGCTAGAAGCCTCGCCATGTCGCACAACACCTTCGGTCACCTGTTCCGCGTCACCACCTGGGGCGAAAGCCACGGGCCCGCCCTGGGCTGCGTCGTCGACGGCGTGCCCCCGGGGATCCTGCTGACGGCCGAGATGATCCAGGGCTTCCTCGACAAGCGCCGCCCGGGCAACGGCAAGTTCGTCACCCAGCGCCAGGAGCCGGACGCCGTGCGCATCCTGTCGGGCGTGTTCGAGGACGAGCGCACCGGCGGCCAGCGCACGACCGGCACGCCGATCAGCCTGATGATCGCGAACACCGACCAGCGGTCAAAGGACTATGGCGAGATCGCCCAGGCCTTCCGCCCCGGTCACGCCGACTATCCCTATTTCGCCAAGTACGGCGTGCGCGACTATCGCGGCGGCGGCCGCAGCTCGGCCCGCGAGACCGCCGCCCGCGTCGCGGCCGGCGCCGTGGCCCGCCTGGTGATCCCGGGCGTCACGGTGCGCGCGGCCCTGGTGCAGATCGGTCCCTACAAGATCGACCGCGCCAACTGGGACTGGGCGCAGACCCAGGAAAATCCCTACTGGTCGCCCGACGCGGCGATCATCCCGGTGTGGGAAGAGCACCTGGAGAAGATCCGCAAGGCCGGCTCCTCGACCGGCGCCGTGGTGGAAGTCGAAGCTGTCGGCGTGCCGGCCGGCTGGGGCGCGCCGCTGTACGGCAAGCTCGACGCCGAACTGGCCGCCGCCCTGATGTCGATCAACGCCGCCAAGGGCGTCGAGATCGGCGAAGGCTTCGACAGCGCCGCGCTGACCGGCGAGGACAACGCCGACATGATGCGCCTGGGCCCCAACGGTGAGCCGGAGTTCCTGTCCAACCACGCCGGCGGCGTTCTGGGCGGCCTGTCGACCGGCCAGCCGGTAACGGCCCGCGTGGCCTTCAAGCCGACCTCGTCGATCCTGATACCGCGCCAGACCCTCAACGAGGCCGGCGAGGAGATCGACCTGCGCACCAAGGGCCGCCACGACCCCTGCGTGGGCATCCGCGGCGTGCCGGTGGTGGAAGCTATGACCGCCTGCGTCCTGGCCGACGCCTTCCTGCGTCACCGGGGCCAGACGGGCGGCGGCGCGTTCCTGCCGGGCGGCGGCGGCGAGCGGGTCTGAGGACATTGTTCAAAACGCTCCCCCTGAAGGGGGAGCTGTCGGCGAAGCCGACTGAGGGGGAAGAGATTGCTGGTTCAGCAACCGCCTCAACGTCACAGGACAATTCCCCCTCCGGCCCTCTGGGCCACCTCCCCCTTCAGGGGGAGGATCTAGTCCCTACCCCCGCCCTCTCCGCTCGCGCCAATCCTCCGGGCGCGTAATCATCGATGACCTGAGGAAGGGCGACTGGACGCGGTCGTACTCGGCGATGTCGAGGCCGCCGCAGATCCTGTCGAGCAGTTCAACGCCGCTCAGATCGGGGACCGGCTCGCCGTGCAGCTCTCGCCACAGCGCCTGGGCCTCCTGTTTGATCATGTCTTCGCGGCGTGGCATCGGTCAGGTCTCGGCCTTTCGGCAGAAGAACCATCGAACTTTGGATCTCGTTCCTGACTTTTTTGTTTACAAATACTGAATGCACCGGGCCGACGCATTTTCGCCACAAGAACTGTCGGCCAGACGACAGCGTCTTCTGGTCGCGGAGATCGTAAACCTTTGATCGGCTAGAACCCGTGGACCTTCGTTCCGCGAGTTCATTTCATGCGCGCTTCCCGCCTGCTTCTCGTTCCCGCCCTGCTGGTGATCGCCGTCGGCGCCCAAGGCTGCCTGGCCGGCGCCGTCGCCGGAGCGGCCGTCGACACGGCGGGCGCCGTGGTCGGCACGACCGGCAAGGTCGTGGTCGCCGGCGGCAAGGCGGTGATCCCGGGCGAAAGCAAGAAAGACCGCGAGAAGCGCGAGTTCCGCGAGTGGAAGAAGGCCCAGCGCGGCCGGTAGGCTTCTACTCCGCCGCCTGCGGGACCTGGTCGCCCACGGCCACGCCCTGCAGATAGAGCGACAGCGGCCGGATCTCGTAGGCGCCGGTCGGATTGGCCTCGCCCAGGGCGCGGGCCACGTCGAGCGCCTCGTCCATTGAGGCGCAGTCGACGATGTAGAAGCCCAGCATGGCTTCCTTGGTCTCGGCGTAGGGGCCGTCCATCACCACCGGCGGCTCCTGGCCCTTGACCAGGGTCTTGGCCGAGCCGGTGAAGCCCAGGCGCCCGGCCGGGCCCAGCTTGCCCTCGGCATAGAGCCGGTCGTGGACCACCGACAGGTCGGCCATCACCGCCTCGTCCTGCGCCTTGGTCCAGCCGGCGACGAGGTCCTGGTCGTTGTAGCAGAGGATGGCGTAGAGCACGGCGGGACCTCCCGGGTCATTGGGTGACGAGAGGGGTATCTCGACCGTCGTTCTCTGGAAAGAGGCCTTCAAGCCTCGTCGGGGGCCTCTGCGTCCGTTTCCGACGCAGGCTCCTCAGCCTCCGCCTCGGCCGGCATGGGACGCGGACGGCCCAGGCGCACGATCTTTTCCTCGGCGGTGCGCACCATCCGGGTCTGGTCGTTGAACTGCAGCAACTGCGCGCAGACCGGGAAGAAGCCGCCCGGCATCCGGGTGTCGATTCCCTCGCTCAGGCTCATCAGGTAGAGGCCGGCGTCCTGCAGCTTGCCCATGACCTGCAGCAGGTCGACGATGTGGGCGGCGAAGGCGTGCAGGCTGGGCACAACCAGCAGGTCGCCCGGCTTGGCCGAGGCGATGGCCGCCTCCAGGCCCGGCTTGTGCACGGCCAGGGCGTAGCAGGCGTCGTGGTGCAGCGCCTGGCAGCCGGCCGCCGCCAGCTTGTCCGCCAGGGGTCCGTCGAAGGTCGCGCCCCGAACGGGCGGGACCCGGAAGTAGCCGATCATCCGCATGGCGCGTGTGTGGCGAACTCCGCGCCGCCGCGAAAGAGGCGGCGGCGTCAAAGTCGGGGATAAACCCTCAGAGGCTGAGCGCGCAGCTCTCGCCAATGGTCGGGCGCGAGAGGACCACGCGCGACAGGCCGGGGAACTGCGGCTTCAGGCGCTCGGCGAAATAGAGGCAGATCCGCTCCAGGGTCGGGCTTTCCAGGCCGGGGCGGTCGTTGAGCAGGCCGTGGTCGAGCTCGGTGGCCACCGCCTTCAGGGCGACGTCCAGGCTTTCCAGGTCGGCGACCCAGCCGGCAGGCTGCATGACGCCCTTGACGCTGGCCTCGACGCGGAACGAGTGGCCATGCAGGCGGCGATAACGGTGATCGCCGGGGCCTTGCTCAATGTAGTGGGCCGCATCGAAATGCGCGGCCTTCGTGATCTCGAAGACGGGTTCGGACATGGACTTCTTTTATGACTAGGCCTGGGAGGCTCTAGCGCGCGGTCCTGTCACCAAACCGAGCGCCCTATCCGTCAGGGCAGGCCGAGATACTTGTGTGTCTGGACGCTTAAACGCCATTTGGGGTGGGCAAGGCAATAGGCGACGGCCAATTGCGTGTTCCTGTCGCGGTCCGGACCGTCCATCGGCTGCAGGTAGAAACGTTCGAACTCCATGCCCTCGAAGCGCTCGGGCATGGCCTTTTCCTGCGGAAAGACGAGCTTCAGCTCCTGGCCCGAGGTCTGTACCACGGGGGCGTCGGCCTTGGGGCTGACGCAGATCCAGTCGATGCCGTCGATGGCCGGCAGGGTGCCGTTGCTCTCCATGGCGATCTGGAAGCCGCGCCGGTGCAGGGCCTCGACGATGGCCGCGTCCAGCTGCAGCAGCGGCTCGCCGCCGGTGCAGACCACCAGCCGGTCGTCCGGGCCGCCGGTCCAGGCGGCCTCGACGGCGCTGGCCAGATCGTCGGCGGTGGCGAACTTGCCGCCGCCCTCCCCGTCCACACCCACGAAGTCGGTGTCGCAGAAGGTGCAGACGGCCTTGGCGCGGTCCTGCTCGCGGCCGGTCCACAGGTTGCAGCCCGAAAAGCGGCAGAACACGGCGGCCTTGCCCGCCTGACCGCCTTCGCCCTGCAGGGTCAGGAAGATCTCTTTGACGGAATAGGTCACGGAACCAGCGCCTCGCGCCCGGCCGCGTCCCATTCGGCGTAGCCCTTCTCGCGCAGCTCACAGGCGGGGCATTCACCGCAGCCGTGGCCCCAGGGATGCAACTCGCCCCGTTCGCCCTGGTAGCAGGTGTGGCTCTCGACCACGATCAGGTCGACTAGGTCCTCGCCGCCCAGTTGCTTGGCCAGGGCCCAGGTCTGGGCCTTGGTCAGGTACATCAGCGGCGTCTCGACGCGGAAATTGCGGTCCATGCCCAGGTTCATGGCGCTCTGCATGGCGTCCAGCGTGTCGCGACGGCAGTCGGGATAGCCCGAGAAGTCGGTCTCGCACATGCCGCCGACCAGGGCGTCGATGCCCCGGCGATCGGCCAGGGCCGCGGCGTAGATCAGGAAGACGAGGTTGCGGCCGGGCACGAAGGTCGACGGCAGGCCGCGCTCGGTCATCTCGATGGCGCGGTCGGCGGTCAGGGCCGACTGGGCGACGGCGCCGAAGCTCTTGATGTCGAGCACGTGGTCCTCGCCCAGGCGGTCGGCCCAGTGCGGAAAGCGGGCGGCGACCTGGTGACGGACGGCCTGGCGGGCCTCCATCTCGACCGAATGGCGCTGGCCGTAGTCGAAGCCCAGGGTCTCGACGCGAGCATAGCGCTCGAGCGCCCAGGCCAGGCAGACGCTGGAGTCCTGGCCGCCGGAGAACAGCACCAGGGCGGCGCCGGAGGGCGCGGAAGGCGTGAGGGATGCGGACATGCCCGCTCCTCTACACGACCTTGCCCCCGGCTGGAACGGCGACGCGCGGCGCGCTGCGCCCCGTGCGTTCAGGGAACATCGTTTTGCGCTGTACCTTTTACGGGAATAGGCCAAGATACGCGCCGTGGGGGAGCGGATTTCCTCTCTGTATTCAGACCATCCGCACGCTTGACCCTAGGTCAGGCGATACACCCGTTTTTCTAATTTTTGCGAAAACGTGAACTTCAAACAATTAGGTGACGTTGCGGAAAGTGAAAAGCCGTAACCTATCGCTGTTTACTTACAGCGCCGCCAGTTGACAGCCAAAGAACGCAAGTATGCAATCTCGCAAAGTCGAAGCAGGTCTGCCGGACACCTGCACGCCGATCTCCGCAACGGAGATACGACAATGAAAATGTGCGGCGACGAGGAAACAACGGGACGCGGATAGGGGCCGCCAACAAGGCGTCATCGCGTCCAGGGAGGGATTTCGAATGACGCAGACCCCGCGCTTGCGGCGCCTCTTGGCCATGGGCGCTTCCGCCGCCGTGCTGACCGCCGTGGCCGCCCCGGCCGCCTTCGCCCAGACACAGGTTCCGGCCAAGCCGGCCTCCGACAACGTGATCGAGGAACTGGTCGTCACCGCCCAGAAGAAGGAGGAAGCCCTCCAGGACGTGCCGATCGCGGTCTCGGCCTTCAGCCAGGACAGCCTCGAAGCCCAGAAGATCGACGGCGGCCCCAACCTGCAGCAGGCCATCCCGAACGTCAGCTTCGGCAAGAGCAACTTCACCAACAGCTTCAACTTCCAGATCCGCGGCATCGGCTCCAAGGGCGTCGGCGTCTCGGCCGACAGCGGCGTCGGCGTGCACGTCAACAACGCCCCGCTGCAGGCCTCAAACCTGTTCGAGGCCGAGTTCTACGACGTCGAGCGGGTGGAAGTGCTGCGCGGCCCGCAGGGCACGCTGTACGGCCGCAACGCCACCGGCGGCGTCGTCAACATCATCACCGCCAAGCCGTCCGATCGCTTCGAGGCCCTGGGCCGCGTCGAGTACGGCAACTACGACACCAAGAAGGTGCGCGGGATGGTCAACATCCCGATCGTCGAGGAGAAGATGGCCCTGCGCATCGCGGGCGCCCTGGTGCAGCGCGACGGCTTCGTCACCAACACCTTCAACAACCACAAGGTCGACGACCGCGACCTCTATTCCACCCGCGTCAGCCTGGCGGTGAACCCCAACGAGCGCCTGCGCGTCAACCTGATGTGGGAGCACTTCAAGGAAGACGACAACCGCGCCCGCATCGGCAAGCAGCTCTGCACCAAGGACGACGGCCCGGCCACGGTCGGCGGCGTCGCCACCGGCACGTCGCGCCGCTACCTGACGCAGGGCTGCGCCTCGGCCAGCCTCTACAGCAACGCCGCCTACGGCACGGTCAACACGTCCGGCACCCTATACGGCGTGCTGGGCAACCTGGTGGGCTTCACCAGCGGCGACCTCAACGCCGGCGACACGGTCACCAAGGACCTGCGCGAGATCGAGACCCGCTTCGACCCGATCTACCGATCGACCTCGGACGTCTACCAGTTCAACTTCGCCTATGACCTCACCGACCAGCTGACCTTCACGTCGCTGAGCTCGATCAGCACGGGCGACATCTATTCCAAGCAGGACTACTTCCGGAACATCTCGCCGGGCACGTTCAACAACACGGCCTTGACGCCGGGCGGCAACTTCACCGATCCGCAGACCGGCACGGCCAACACCTTCCTGACCTACGACATCTCGAAATCCAACGCCAAGCAGATCAGCCAGGAGTTCCGCTTGCAGTCGGCCTTCGACGGACCGATCAACTTCAACATCGGCGGGATCTATTTCGACTACCGCGGCACCACCGACTACTACGTGGTCTCAAACGGCCTGACGATCTCGGCCCTGGCGCTGAACTTCCAGAACACGGGCAACCCGAACTGCAATCCGACCACCACGGCCAACTGCATCGGCATCGACACCTCGCCCAACCCGACGGGCGAGGGCCACAACTACTTCGACAACCGCACGCCCTACCATCTGAAGGCCACGGCGCTGTTCGGCGAGGTCTACTGGCAGGCCAGCGAGGACCTGAAGTTCACCCTGGGCCTGCGCCAGACCCACGACAAGAAGACCTCGGACAACATCTCGACCGCCCTGCTCGCCCCCGGCTACGGCCTGATCACCGGCACGCCGGCGCAGCAGAAGTCGGACTTCAAGGAACTGACCGGCCGCCTGGGCTTCGACTACAAGGCCAACCTGCCGTTCACCGACGAGACCCTGCTCTACGCCTTCTATTCCAAGGGCTACAAGGGCGGCGGCGCCAACCCGCCGGGAGCCATCGGCGTGGCCGGCGTGGCGGCGACCTACCAGCCGGAATTCGTCAACGCCTACGAGATCGGGGCCAAGAACACCTTGCTGGGCGGCAGCCTGCTGCTGAACGCCACCGGCTTCTACTACGACTACCAGGGCTACCAGATCTCGAAGATCGTCAACCGCACCTCGGTCAACGAGAACATCGACGCCACCGTCTGGGGCGTCGAGCTCGAAACCCTGTGGCAGCCGGTCAAGGGCCTGCGCCTCAACGCCAACGTCGGCTACCTGAACACCAAGATCAAAGACGGCGTGTCCTCGATCGACGTGATGAACCGCACCCAGGGCGACCCGGCCCTGACCCTGGTCAAGGCCGCCCGGCCGACCGCGGCGCTGGGCAGCAACTGCGTGCTGACCACCGCTGGCGTGGCGACAATCATCGGGTCGGGCCTGGGCGGCACCCTGCCGCTGGCCTGCGCCGGTCCCGGCACCGGCGCCAGCAGCTACTACAGCAACCTGGCAAACACCCTCTACACCCTGCCCACCGCTTCGGGCGGCGCGGGCCTGACCGCGGCCCAGGCCACGGCCGTGCAGACCATCCTGGCGGCGGCCGGCGGTCCGGCGGCCGGGGCCTCGACCCTGGCCGGAGCCCTGATCTCGCAGGGCTTCACCCCGGCTCAGGCCACCGGCCTGGTGACGGTGGCGCTGACGGCCAACACCCTGGCCAACGGCGTGGGCCTCTACAACTACGCGGCCGGGGCCTCGATCGACGGTCGCGCCGCCGACCTGTCGGGCAACGAACTGCCCAACTCGCCGCACTGGACCCTGTCGCTGGGCGCCCAATACACCTGGGACCTGCCGTCCGGCTGGGCCGCCACCGTGCGCGGCGACTACTACCGCCAGAGCGAGCAGTACGCCCGCATCTACAACACCGAGTACGACCGGCTGAAATCCTGGGAGAACGTCAACCTGACGCTCAAGATCGAGAAGCCGGAGCTGGGCCTGTCGATCGACGCCTATGTGAAGAACCTGCTGAACAAGACGCCGATCACCGACGCCTACACCACCGACGACACCTCGGGCCTGTTCACCAATGTCTACACGCTGGAGCCGCGCCTCTACGGTGTCAGCCTGACCAAGACCTGGTGAACCTGATCGGGCCGGATCGGCTCGAGGACGAAGGGCGGCGGAAGCAATTCCGCCGCCCTTCTGCTTTCAGTGCTGTGACTTAACGACTCTGCAAGGCCAAGTCGTCCAAGCTGTGAATTCCCCGACGACCAGCCCCCGGCCGCATGGAAACGCTCGCCCGCCTCATCGATCGCCGCGATCCGGTCGATCCCCACACGTCCTGCCGAACGGTGCTGGAGATCTTCGCGAGCGAGCCCGCCCTCGCTGCCCTGGCGGTGACGCAGGACGGCGCGCCCATCGGTCTCGTGTATCGCGACGTCTTCGTCGGCCAGATGCTGGTCGCCGCCGAACAGCTGAACGCCCGCCCGATTTCGGAGGTCATGGACCCCGAACCGCGCAGCGTGCGCGTGGCGATGGAGCCGGGCGTCTTCGTCGACGCCCTGGCCCAGAGCGCCACCCCCGTCTTCCGCACCGCCTTCGTCGCCACCGACGAGAACGGCCATTATGTCGGCGTCGGCGGCTTGGCCTCGCTGCTCGCCTCGCATCGCCGCAAGCAGCGCGAGGCTCGCGAGGCGATGGGCCTGGTCGAACGCATGGCGCACGACATCGGCCTGCACCTGGACGGCGTCCAGGCCTTCACCGACCGGCTGGAACAGCAGCGCCTGGCGCCCGACGCGGCCGCCTGCGTGCGCGCCATCAGCGACACCAGCCGCGACATGAGCGACATCCTTGGTCGGGCCATGGACCTGCACCGGGCGGCCACCGGCGGCCTGTCGCTGTCGCCCGAACCGACCCGCCTGCGCGACCTGGCCGATGCGGTCGAGGCCCGCTGGGCCCCGCGCGCCGCCGAGAGCGGCTCGACCCTGCTGTTCTCCTATGACGGCGAGCCCGAAGCCGCCGCCCTGGTCGACCCCTCTCGCCTGCTGCAGGTGTTCGACGCCCTGATCGACGGCGCCCTGGCCCACGGCCGCGGCGTGATCGAGGCCAGCCTGCGGGCCCGTCTCGACGACGGCCGCCTGCGCCTGGAAGGCGACGTGCGCGACAACGCCGCCGCCGTCACCGCCGAGGAACGCCTGGCGCGCGTATTCGACCCGCTGGGCGAAGGCCGCATGGACGACCGCGCCGAGATGGCCCTGGGCGTGGGCATGGCCCTGGCCCACCGCGTGCTGCGCGAGATGGGCGGCCAGGTGCGCGCCGAGCCCAACCGCGGCGCCGGCCTGACCCTGCGCTTCGCCCTGACCGCTCCCACCGCCGAAGTCGAGACCCACGACGAGGAAGACCTTAGCGTCTCGGCCCGTCCGGCCCACATCCTGATCGTCGACGATAACGCCACCAACCGCATGGTCGCCGAGGCGCTGTGCGAGATGTTCGACTGCACCTCCGAACAGGTGGCCGACGGCGTCGAAGCCGTCGAGGCCGCCCGCACCGGCCGCTTCGACCTGATCCTGATGGATATCAAGATGCCGCGCATGGACGGGGTGGCCGCCACCCGCGCCATTCGCGAGCTGCCCGGCCCGGCCGGCGCTGCCCCGATCGTCGCCCTGACCGCCAACGCCGGCCCGGAGGACGTCGCCGTCTACCTGGCCGCCGGCATGCAGGACGTGGTCGAAAAGCCGATCAAGCCCGAGCGCCTGGCCGTCGTGCTGAGCGCCCTGCTGAGCGGCGAGGACGAGCAGGAAGCCGCCTGAGCGCTTTCGCGTCAGTATAGACACCTCAACCATCGCGAAAGCTGGACAGCCAAGAGTTGCCAAAAGTGTTGGCTTGAGTAAAGCCCGCGACACATCGACGCCGCTACTGGCGCCGCCGCTTCACCACCTCTAAGTTGATGGCGTGGCGGGAGACGGTAGCGGCGTGTTGAATTCGGCCGAACAGCAGGCCTGGGAGTTCCTGAGCAAGGCGCCGCACTACGGCGCGCCGGCCGAGGTCGAAGCCCATTTCGGGCGCGCCCTGGCCGCCTTCGGCTACGACCGCTTCGCCGCCACCCTGGTCAACGCCGAGCGCTACGGCAAGGAGCCTCCGGCCCTGTCGCGCCAGGACTTCGAGACCTGGGATGCGCGCTACTGGAGCGAACGTCACGTCGTCCACGATCCCTGCGTCAAGCTGCTGCTGAAATCCTCCAAGTCGTTCGCCTGGAGCGACGCCAAGCCGCTAGGCGACCAGCGGGCCCAGGCCATGTGGGGCGAGGCCTCCGAGTTCGGCATGAACGACGGCTATGTCGTGAGGGTGTTCGGCCCGGCCGGCCACGAGGTGCTGATCCGCATGGCCACGAACGCGCCCGACACCGACCCGGCCAACCGCGCCGTGGTCGAGAGCCTGGCCACGGTGTTCGGCACCATCATGCTCAAGCACTGGGAACTGCAGGACGACAAGCCCGACTACGGCGTGATCTCCGAGCGCCAGGCCGAGTGCCTCTACTGGGCCAGCCGCGGCAAGACCGACTGGGAGATCGGGGCGATCCTCGAACTGTCGCCCCGCACGGTCCACCACCACATCGAGGCGGCCAAGAAGCGCCTGGGCGTGGTCAAGCGACAGGAGGCGGTGATGAAGGCCGGCGAACTGGGCCTGCTGAAGGCCGTATGAGAGACCACGCGCGTAACGCTGGAATATGAAATTTCACAACCTTGAATGTGCTCCGATCATCTGTTAGGTGTTCGACATAGCGTTTCGCACCAGCACTGCTTGGCCTTGCGAAACCCTTTTGCGCCAAGGTGTGCGTCAGCGCACAGAAGCGCCCTCCCCGATCATTGGTAATGACCGCACGGACTGGGGCGGCGCGTCGCATAGGCCGTTTGGCCTATCGGCGATTGGGCGGATCATGCCGCCTAATGCGGGCTGTCCAGAACGGGGGACAGCCATGATCCACATCATCACCTGCGAGAACCGCCACCTCTACGGGCCCCAGCTGTGGGCCATGCACGAGGAACGCCGCAAACAGTGCGTCGAGAAGAACGGCTGGGTCGACCTGGTCGTGCTCGACGGCGGCGAAGTCGACGACTACGACGACGCCCGCGCCATCTACCTGCTGGGCTTCGACGAGGACATGCAGCTGGAGGTCGGCCTGCGCCTGCGGCCTACCGACGACCGCTGCATGCTGGCCGACAAGTTCGCCCACCTGATCGCGCCGGACGAGACCCCCAAGAAAGGTCACGACGTCTGGGAGGCCAGCCGCCTGTTCACCACCGAAGCCTATCGCGCCAAGAAAGGTCCGGGTCGGGGGACCCGGGTGTTCGAGGCCTGGGCTGCGGCCATGGAGCTGGCGCTGGTCAACAACGTCACCCGCTTCGTCGGCATGATCGACATGGCGCTGTACCCCGGCATCATGAGCTCGCCGATCGACACGCGCCTGGTCGGCCTGCCGCGGCCGTACGAGTTCGGAATCGTCGCCGGCTCGGAAATTCCCCTGTCGCGAGAACTGTTGCAGCGGGTGCGCGAATCGATCGCCATCGAATCGACGGTCGGCTATCACGTCGACGAACTCGACCTGCGGGCCTTCGGCGATCTCGCCGCCGTGCAGCGTCAGGTGCTGCGGGCGATGACGCCCCAGATTCTTCCGGGTTCGGAGCGTGACGAAACCCTTTCCGCAGAAGCGCTTTACCGCTTGCACGACGCTAGCGGCCAAGCTCGGCGGATCTGGAACGATCGCGGTCGGAAATCGGAGTTTCAGCTTAACGCTTAGGCGGAGCCCAAGCTCCACCTCAGCGACGTAGCGCCGCACCTGTCCTAGCTCGGCTTTCGCCTACGCCCCGGTCGTGTCATTTTACACAAACAACCGTTGGAGGCGAAAAAGTTGAGTGAAGAAACCGAAGGCCGGCGACCCAACCCGGTCGATCTGCACGTCGGCGGTCGTGTCCGTATGCGTCGCAAGCTGTTGGGCGTGAGCCAGGAACAACTGGCCGATTCCCTGGGCCTGACGTTCCAGCAGGTCCAGAAATACGAACGTGGCGCCAACCGCGTCAGCGCTTCGAAACTGTATGAAATCGCCCGCACCCTTCAGGTGCCGGTGTCCTTCTTCTTCGACGGCCTTGCCGACCCGATGAGCGGCGCCGAAGAGGACGAAGTCGGTCACCACGCCGAACGCGTCGTTCAGGAATTCCTGACCACGCCGGAAGGCCTGGAACTGGCCGAGGTGTTTCCGAAGATCAACCGCGGCCGCGTCCGCCGCCAGGTCGTGGACCTCGTCCGCGCCATGGCCGAGGAAGCCGCCCGCGCCGACGCCTGATCCTCGCGATAACCGAGTAAAAGCTTAGAAGAGCCTCGCCTCCCCCCAGGCGAGGCTTTTTCTATTGGGGCCCTGTCAGCCGGTGCTGGCCCGGCTCTGCGCCGCCAGCCAGATCCGCTTGGCCGTCTGCAGGCTGGCGGGCGCCAGGCCCCGCAGGTCGTGACTGCGCAGGAAGGTCAGGCCCAGTTCGCGGTCCTTGCGCCAGGCCACCTTCACGTCATGCGCGAAGCCGCCGACCAGATCGACAAGCTGGACATTGGGCGGCGGGGTCGACCCCGACAGCATCAGGATGCGTGCGCCGCCGTCCGAGACGTCCTTGATAACGCAGTCCCAGGCGAAGGCGCCGCACAGCACCTTGCCCGACCTGTTAGTATTCAGGCGCGGCGCAGCGCGACGATCGGCCCCCGTGCCTGAATCAAACTTCGACATGACCTCAACAACGCACGGCGCGGTTAATCGGTCGTCGTTTTAGACGGTTTTTCCGCTGTTTACCTAAGCTTGGCCGTGGATAGTTCGGACGTCGGCTCAGGCTGCGTCCCGCCCAGGCTCGGGCCTCCAGCCGTTGTTCAGCAGGTCCAGCGCCATCAGGTGCGCCAGTTCCAGCACCTGGCCTTCGAGGCTGTCGAGCAGCTCCAGGCGGCGCGAGGGCGACGGCGTATGGGCGTAGAGCGCGCACAGCACGTGCAGGCGGGCGCGGATGCTGGGCGGCTGGAAGGTCGAATGCAGCACCGACGGCGTCGACAGCTCGGCGTCGGAAACCCCGCGGCGGCCGAACGGCCCGGACGGCGCGTCGTCGGGCGCATCTCCGAGCCCCGGCCACGACGAGCCACCCTGACCCGCCCCCCCTTGTGCTGGCGCCTGACCCTGCTGCTGCGACGACTTCCTGGACATGACTGAACTACGCTTTCCTTCCTCGGGGTTAGAACTCATCAGGCCACCAGGGCCGGGGCGCCGCAGCGCATGCCGTTGGTCCGCACGTCAGCCTCGCCCAGGCCCACCCCGACCAGGGCGGTCAGGCGGTTGATGGCCACGTCCAGGGGCGAGGCGGCGGCCGCCAGCAGCGGCTTCAGGGCGGCCAGGATCGACGACTCTCCCAGGCCCAGCTGCAGGCCCAGCAGATTGACGTCCAGCGACAGGTTGCCGATCAGGGTGGCCACCGTGGTCGACACCAGGTCGTTGGTCTTCACGGTCTTGACCGTACCGGCCGCAACGTCGGCGCTGCTGAACACGACATTGCGGAACGTCGCGCCGCCGAGGTCGACCTTCGACGAGCCGTCGACGGTGAACAGCGGGGCCTGGACGATACGGCCCTTGGTCGGGGTCAGGCCGACCTTGAAGTTGTTCAGCTTGGTGGTGTCGACCTGGCCGATGGTCAGGGAGCCGACGCTAGGCTTGACCGCCAGGGTGGTCGTACGCGCCTTGCAGTCCAGCGCGGCCAGCTTGGCCTCGCCCGAGGCCAGCTCGACCAGCAGCGGCACCTTGACCTGGGCCAGGCCGCCCAGGATGCCCGACCCCAGGAGCTTGGCCTCGACATAGAGCCGCGTCTGGGCGGTGCGGATCACCACCGACTTGTCCTGCGTCACGGTCATGTACGGCGAATTGTTCATCGGCTCGCCGATGGCCAGCCAGGCGTCGACGTCGGCCAGTCCGGGAACGGCGGCTCCCAGGTCCAGCTGCACCTGCCGGGCGCCGTTGCTGAGCATCAGCATGGCGTTGGCCAGTTGCATGGCGTCGGTGCCAATCCCGGCGCTGGAGCCGCCGGCCACGTGGTCCTGGCCGCCGTAGGGGCCCAGATCGACCAGGGTGCTGAGCTTGACGCTCTGGCTGGAGGCCGTCGCCGAAGCCAGCACGGTGGCGGCGCTGGCGGCGCGGCTGTCGCCGGCGGCGTTCAGCACGTCGGCCAGAACCGACAGCGCCTTGCCCGTCTTGACGTTGGTCGCCAGCAGGTCGTCGTAGCTGGCGGCGTTGATCCCCAGCTTGGTGTCCAGCGCATCGAGATAGTCGAACAGGTCGACATCGGCGTCGGCCAGGGCGTTGTAGTCCATGACCGACAGGCTGACCTTGCTGCCGGTCAGGCCGGTCAGCAGGGCGTTGGCCACCCCGGCGTCGAGGCTGGCCAGCCGGGTGCCGATCGAGAAGCTGGCCAGGTCGGCGCGCGTGGCCGTAGCCTGGCGGCGGATCGGGATCTTCTTCTTGCCCAGCAGGGCCTGGCCGAAGAACAGGTCGGCCTCGCCGTCCAGAACCACGCGGGCGGCGTCGGGCTCGACCTCGCCGGGCTTGAAACGCTGGCTGGGACCGCCCGTCGCGCGAGGATCATAGCGACCGCGCGCGACCTGCGCAGTAACCGCGCCCCCGACCGGGTTGACCTCGACCGTGGCGTTGGCCGCGGCCTGGGCGCGGGCGATATCGCTCGCGGCGGCCAGGGCCGCCAGGTCGGCCACGCCCTGCAGCCGGCGCGCCTGCAGGTAGACCGAGCCCACGTCGACGGCCAGGGCGGCCAGGCCGACACCCCCGGTCAAGGTGGCCGCGGCGATGATCGCCACGCCCCCCTTCTGGTCGCGAAGCCAGCGGCGCATCATTCAGTAGCCTCCCAGGCGAACCGAGGCCTGGCGCGTGATCATGCTCGACGGCATCGGCGCGATCTTGGCGAAGGCGAAGACGACGGTCTTGGAGGCGTCGTAGGAAACCGCGACCACGGTGCGGTCGGAGCGCTCGGTGACGGTGGTCTTCACCAGGCTCGTGTCGAGGCCGGAATAGTCGGCGATGCCCTCGGTCACCGCGGCCTTGGCCAGCGAGGCGCGCTCGGCGCCGGTCAGCCCGGCCACCGCGGCTCGCGCGGCGTCGTTGGCCACCTGCTGCACCGAGTGAGCCATCCAGAAATAGGCGCCCCAGCCGAGCATGCCCACCACGAGCATGATGAGCATGGGGGCCACGAGGGCGAACTCGACCAGGGCGGTCCCGGTCCGGTCCGCGCCGAACTTCTGGAAGAACTGCTGTTTGCGCATCTACGCCTCCGCACATCCCTTCGGTTGCGACATGAGCGTAAGTCGACCTTGGCTGTCGGCGAGTTCCCACGGAAAATCCGCGTTATTTGAAGTTCGCGTAGTTGAGAACTTGGCCTTAGTGCGACGTTGTGCCGCTGGGATAACACTGTTGTCCCCAGACTCGCGTGGCGGTAACTTTAAGTCGCAACCAACCAACCATTCCGAGAGTTTGTTTCAGCGATTGCGGAGCGTCCGGATTTTGCGTGGATCTGGAGAGGGTGACATGAAGTCGCGCGACATCGCACCGGCCAGGGTGACCGCCGGGGAGATCAGCAGGAATTTCGGCCAATGGCAGGACGTAGCCCTGTCTGGCCCCGTGATCGTGACTCACCACGGCCGACCAAGGGTGGTGATGATCTCGGCCGAGCACTACGCGGCCGCGGGCCTGGCCGAAGGACCGGCCGGCTTCGACAACGATTCCGCCTTGCAGACCGCCGAGACGGCCCGGTCGGCTGTATTGGGGCATCTGAACGAGGCCTTCGTGGCGCTCGACCCAGACCTCAGGATCACCGCCGTCAACGCCGTCTTCGAGGACCTCAAGGGGGCCAGCGCGGCGCAGCTGGTCGGCCTGGCCTGGACCGAGGTGTTCAGCGCCCCGGTGCAGGCCCTGATCGGCGAGCAGTTCCGCCGTGTGCTGCGCACCGGCGAGACGCTGGAGTTCGAGTCGGAATCGACGGTGCAGTCGGGTCGCTGCTTCGGCGTGCGCGTGTTCCCCTATCCCGGCGGCGTGGCGGCCTTGTTCGTCAACCGCACCGAAGAGCGTGACCTGCGCGCTCGCCTCGACCGCGCCGCGGCGCTGGAAACCGCTCTTTCGGTGCTGCCGGACGTGGCCACCGCTCGCCTCAACATTCGCGGCGTGCTGGCCTCGATGGACGCCGACTTCCTGCGGCTGACAGGCTTTTCCGAGGCCGAGCTGCGCGACTGCCGGCTCAGCGACATCGTCCGGCCGGCCGAACGCCGCGCCCTGACCCAGGCCGTCGAACACGCACTGCAGGGCGACGCCCCCACCCGCCTGCCGGTGACCCTGCTGGTCAAGGACGGGGCCGAGCGCACGGTCGAACTGGCCCTGGCCACGGTGCGCCGCGACGGCGTTCCGGAGGGCGTGCTGGCGGTGCTGTCGGCCTGATCCCGTCGCGCCGCCGCGGATCGAACTTGACCGGACGGAACATTCGCGTGGGCGCGCGCCTGGACGCTTGTGTTTTCAACGCCCGCGAGGCAAAGCCAAAACGTTGATTTTCGTATACGGAAATAACGTCATGGCGACACCGCCTCCCACGCACCCGATCGACCGGCACGTCGGCGCGATGATCCGCGCCCATCGCCGCGCGGCCGGCGTCTCGCAGGAGGAGCTGGGCACGGCCCTGGGCCTGACCTTCCAGCAGATCCAGAAGTACGAGACCGGCGAGAACCGCATCAGCGCCTCAAAGCTGGTCGAGGTGGCCCGGGCTCTGTCGCTGCCGGTCGGGGCGCTGTTCGAGGGCGTCGACATCGTCGCCGCCGGCGGCGAAAGCCTGATCGCCCGCTTCATGAGCCTGCGCGAAGTCGCCCAGTTCATGGAAGCCGCCGTCGCCCTGCCCGAACCCGTGCGCAACGAACTCTTCCGCCTGGCGACCGTATACGCGGCCGAAGCGCAGGCGGCAGGCTGAGGTCGCGGCTGCCTACATGATGGTCACCGAATGCGAGGCGGTGAGCGTGCCGGTGACGGAGCAGCCTGGCGACCCGGGCACGGTCGCGCTCGAGAAGGTGACCGTGCTGGGGGCCCCGTTCGTCCAGCTGGCCGTCGTCGCGCCGCCGCAGGTCCAGGGTGAAGTGAAACCCATCCAGATCATGACCGAGGACGTGCTCGTCGGCAGAACGATCCAGGGCGTTCCGCTGGCCGTCAGCAGATAGCCGCATGCCCAGGAGCCAGGCTGGATGGCCACGCTGGAGATCACCGCCGTGGCGCCGCTGCTGTCGATGCTGCCCGTCATCTCGACCGCGCAATCGACGCTGGCGGCCTGCGGGTGTTCGACCGTCAAGCTTCCGCTCAGGGTGAAGTTCGAGACGGGACTGGGCGTGAACGTCGCGGCCGAGGCCGAACTGGCGGCGCCCGCGGTCGCTAGGGCAATGGCGGCGGACAGGACGGCTGCGCACTTGATCACGCTCAACTCCCCACGCTTTGTTGTTATCTGCCGCCAATATTTACATTGATATAAATTATCCGCAACCAGCCTCTTCAACCCTGGGACGCGTATCGCAACAAGCGATCGGCGAGGGCGACGAGCCGCTCGCGGCCGGCGTACCGGAATTCGCTTGGGCAGCTTGAATGGAGGGATCGCCCACTGCCTCGAAAGCCAAGGCAATTTCGCCGCAGCCAGCGTTGAAGCGGAACAGGATCAACGGATTGTCGGGAGAAACCGTTGGTGGCTGGGGGCGGGATCGAACCGCCGACCTGTGGGTTATGAATCCACCGCTCTAACCATCTGAGCTACCCAGCCGCCGAAGCGGAGCGGGCTTATAAGCGCAAACCGGGGCGGGCTTCAAGCCCGGTTTGCGATCTCATCCACAACTGCGCTCAAACGCTTGGCCAGGCTGTCAGGACCGTAGTCGGCCAGCACAGCTTCCCGCGCCTTTTTGCCGAAAACGACCGACGCGGCAGGATCGGCGATCAGGTCAGCCAGGGCGTCGGCCAGGGCCGCAGCGTCGCCGGGCGGCAGCAGGCGGCCGCTGGCGCCCTCGACGATCATCTCGTCGGGCCCGGGAATGGCGCTGGCGGCGACCGGCAGGCCGACGGCCATGGCCTCCAGCAGCACCAGCGGGAATCCTTCCTGGTAGGAGGGGAAGGCGAAGACGTCGCCCGTGGCCAGGAAGGCCGAGGCGTCGCGCCAGCCGACCAGCCGAACGCGGTCGCCCAGGCCATGCTCGGCGATCAGGCCCTCCAGCTTGCCGCGCTCGTCGCCCTCGCCGGCGATCTCGACCTCGAAGGCGAGACCCCGGTCGCGCAGCAACGCCGCGGCCGCGATCAGCACGTCGAAGCCCTTCTTGGGATGCAGGCGGCCAGCGGCGACGATGCGCGGCGGCCGTCCGGCCTGCGCGAACGGCTGGGCCAGCGTGGTGGGGATCTTCACGGCGTTGGGCACGAAGTGCACGCGGTTCGCCGGCACGCCGCGCTCGACCGCCAGTTCGGCCAGGTGGCGGCCGACGCAGATGTAGTCGGTGCGAGTGGTCTCCACGTCGAACACCGGCTTGTGGACGCAGATGGCCAGGCGCGCCTCCTTAGGCGCGGCCTTCTCGAACAGGCGGGCCGGTCGCTGGCCGTGGCTGAGGATGATCGCCGGCTTCACCGCCCGCACGATCCGCCCGGCCGCGCCCAGGGTCAGCGGGTCCCAATCGGTGTGGGCTGACATCGACAGCAGCGGCGGCGTCCGCCCAGCCTGCGCCTTGGCCACGGCCCCGCCGCTCCGGACCACGCCCGCGCAGATCCCGCCCCGGCGCGCCGCCCAGGCCTCGAGGATCGGCTGGTAGTCGAGGAACACCTGCTCCAGTCCGCCCAGACCCTTGCCCAGCATGGCGTGCAGGATGGCGGTCAAGGGCGGGCTCCGGAAACGAGTGGGGAAACGAATGGGGGAAGCGCCGGAACCTTCATCGCGCCGCGGTCGGTGTCAATGAGCAGCGAAAAATGGGAGCGGCGGAAAAAGGAAGCGGCGGAAAATGGGCCGCCTCCCCCTCGCCCGCCGGACGAAAAGGCGGTTATGGTCGCCGCATGCGTTCTTCCCTGATCTTCGCCGCCTCCGCCCTGCTCGCCATCGCCGCCTGCGGCCCCGGCGAGGCCCAAGACAGCAGCGCTCCGGCGGTCACCGCCGACGGCGGTCCGGTCGAGACCCGCCCCGCCAACGCGCCCGACCAGAAGCCCGCCTTCGCCGGCCAGACCCGGGCACCACTGAAGGCCGCCGGGGTCGAGTATCAGGTGCAGGTCGTGGCCAAGGGGCTGGACCACCCGTGGGCCATCGCCTTCCTGCCCGACGGCTCGGCCCTGGTGACCGAGAAGGGCGCCGGTCGCCTGCGGATCCTGGCCAAGGACGGCAAGCTGTCGCCCGCCGTGGCCGGCCTGCCGGCTGTGGACGTCAACGGCCAGGGCGGCCTGCTGGGGCTGGCGATCGATCCGCATTACGCCGAGAACGGCCTGGTCTATTGGAGCTACGCCGAGCCGCGCGACGGCGGCAACGGCACGGCGGTGGCCCGCGGCAAGCTGGTCCCCGGCGCCGCCCCCAAGCTCGAGAACGTCCAGGTCATCTGGCGCCAGACCCCGACCCTGGCCTCCTCGCTGCACTTCGGCGGGCGGCTGGTCTTCGCCCGAGACGGCGACCTGTTCGTCACCACCGGCGAGCGCTCGATCCTCGAGGGCCGCATGCAGGCCCAGCGCCTGGACGGCACGCTGGGCAAGGTGGTGCGGATCAAGCCCGACGGCTCGATCCCGACCGACAATCCCTTCGTCGGCCAGGCCGGCGCCAAGCCCGAGATCTGGTCGATCGGCCACCGCAACCTGCAGGCCGCTGCGATCAATCCCAAGACCGGCGAGCTGTGGACCGTCGAGCACGGCGCCAAGGGCGGCGACGAACTGAACATTCCCCGCGCCGGCAAGAACTACGGCTGGCCGTCGATCACCTATGGCGAGGAGTATTCCGGCAAGCCGATCGGCGACGGGATCACCGCCAAGGAAGGCCTGGAGCAGCCGATCTACTACTGGGATCCGGTAATCGCGCCTTCGGGCATGGCCTTCTACGAGGGCGCGCTGTTCCCGGCCTGGAAGGGCAGCCTGCTGGTCGGATCGCTCAAGGAGCACCACATCGCCCGCCTGACGCTGGACGGCGACAAGGTGGTCGGCGAGGAGCGTATCGCCGTCGAGTTCGGCGAACGCATCCGTGACGTCGTCGTCGGCCCCGACGGCGCCGTCTGGGCGGTGACCGACGAGGACGACGGCAAGGTTATCCGGATCGTCCCGAAGGGCTGAACCGCTAGTCCACCTCGCGCCGGGCGCGCCAGGCCTTGCGCGCCTCCGACGGCTTGCCCTTGACCAGGGCGCCGGCCGCGAGGCCCGCCAGGAACGAGGCGGTCGGGTGGGCCAGAATGATGTCGGCCACCCGCTCCTCGATCGGGGCCTTGCGCTCCTTGGCCTGCTGGTTGGACTGGGCCAGCGCCCAGATCGCCACCACCGCCGCCGCGATCGCCGCGACGATGGCGTGGGCCCAGGCCGCGCCGACCAGCGAAGCCAGGAAGGCGAATACCGCCATCGCGCCCGAAATCGCGGCGATCGCCGCCGCCATGACCAGGCCCGCGCCGCGCACCAGGCGCGAAGTCAGCCTGTCGATGAAATCGTCCACCATCGCCCTCTCCGTCGAACAGCCTGTTGGGTTAACGCACGAGGCGGGGTTTGGTGTCAGCCAGCCGACTTAAGGCGCATCGGCCAGCAGGTCGGCGACCGCCTCGCCGATCGCCAGGCTGCTGGTCAGGCCGGGGCTCTCGATGCCGAATAGCGCCACCAGGCCCGACAGGCCATGGGTGTCGGCGCCGCGCAACTGGAAGTCGGGCTGGGGCTCGTCGGGGCCGTGGATCTTGGGCCGCACGCCGGCGTAGTCGGGCGTCAGCGCGCCGTCAGGCAGAGCGGGCCAGAACTTGCGGATATAGGCGGCGAAAGCCTCGGCCCGGTTCGGATCGATCGAATAGTCCGGCGCCGGGACGTACTCCAGGTCGGGGCCGAACACCGCCTGGCCGCCCATGTCGTTGCGGTAGTGGGTGCCCAGCGCCCCATGGATCGGCGGCGGATAGACGAGGCGCTGGAACGGCGCCTTTCCCGTCAGGCGGAAATAGACCCCCTTGCCGTAGTGGGCCTTCGGGATCTGCGCCTTCGGAAAGCCCTCGATGCTGGCCGCCACATCCTGGGCCGAAAGGCCCGGCGCGGTGACCAGCAGGCGGCAGGTCAGGCTGGTCGGCTCGGCGCCGCCGGCCCGGACGGAAAAGCCGCCAGCTTCCAGAGGGGTCGCGCCCTCGAAAGGTGTAGACAGAACCACCGCCCCGCCCGCGGCCTCGATCTCGCCGTGCAGGGCCAGCATGTAGTCGTGGCTGGCGAAGACCCCGCTTTCGGGCGACAGCAGGGCGGCGTGGGCGTTGAGGCCAGGCTCCAGGGCCTGGGCCTGCGCCCCCGTCAACCGCTCCATGCCCTCGACGTCGTTGGCCAGGGCCTGGTCCCAGATGGCGTCGAGGCGGGCGATCTCGTCGTCGCTGGTGGCCACCACCAGCTTGCCGCACTTCTTGTAGGGCGCCTTGTGGGCGTCGAGGAACGCATAGAGCCGCCGCCGCCCCTGCACGCACAGGCGGGCCTTCAGCGATCCGGTCGGATAGTAGAGCCCGCCGTGGATCACCTCGGAATTGCGCGACGAAACGCCCTGGCCGATGTGGCCCTGCGCCTCCAGCACCGCCACGACCAGCCCCCGCTGCGCCAAGGCGTAACCGCAGGCCAGCCCCACGGCGCCGGCGCCCACCACCACGGCGTCGAAATCGAAGTCAGAGGTCATGTGATGATCTTCGGCAGCCGAGCGCCGTGGATGACGCGCTCGATGAACACCGCCTCCTCCGAATGCGGTAGAGGATGACGTAAGGCTTGACGGAAAGGCCTCGCACGCCCTCGCCATACACGGGAAGAAGCGGCGCCATCTCGGGCGTCACCCGCAAGGCCTCCGCGCTTTCGATCAGCCGGGCGACAAGACGACGCGCCGCCATGGGACGGTCGGCGGCGATCCAGTCGCCGATGCCGATGAGGTCAAGTTCCGCGCGCCGCGAGAACCAAAGACGCTTCAATCCTCGCCCTCGCCATAGCGCTGGCGCAGCTTGGCAATCACCCCTTCGGCGTCTTCGTAGTCGCCTTCCGCAACGGACGCCGCGATGGAACGACGGACATCCTCGGCGGCGCCGAACTCCAGGCGATCGGCAAAGACCTGGCAAGCGACCAGAACCGCCTCGCCAATGCTCCCAAGCTGCCCATCCTCGACGGCCGGACCAAAGCGTTCGGACAGGGTGGACGGAATGAAGTGCCTATCAGGATCTCGAACCGGCTTGTTCATGACGGAAAGCCTAGCACGAAGCCCTGCCGACGCCATCCGCTCCCAAGCTCGACCATTGCCAAAGCCGGCTCGGCGTGGTCAGCCGGAGATTGTGTCCGGAGCCTCGACGTCCATGCGCATCCCTGTCCTGCCCGCCATCGCCCTGCCCTGCGCCCTGCTGGCTGCGACCGCCCAGGCGCAGACGCCGCCCTACCACCGGCTGACCGGCGACAAGGTCGTCTGGAACCGCAAGCCCGAAGGCGGCGACATGGCGGCGGCCTATCCCCACGCGGCCATGGACGCCGAACGCGGCGGGGCGGCGGTGCTGGAATGCCTGCTCACCCCCAAGGGCGGCGTCGCCGACTGCGTGGTGCTGGCCGAATCCGAGCCCGCCTTCGGCGAGGCGTCGCTGAAGGTCGTGCGGAAGTTCGGCTTCGACCCGCGCAAGGCGCCGCCGGAAGCCCTGACCGGGGCAGTCGTGGCGATCCCGATCAGCTGGGGCGCGCCCCAAGCCGTGCCGCCCTCGCACCTGGAGTATGTCGCCGGCCGCCGCGCCTATCTGATGACGCCGACCAAGGCCGGCGGGAAGATCGCCTGCGGGACCAAGGCCGCACCCGACCAGCGCTGCGAGCTGCACGACCTGTCCTGGGACAGGCAGCCCTATCTGGAAGACACCGCGCTCGCCGTGAGGAGCGTCAACGGCGGCCCTCCCATCACCGGCCTGCTGTGCACCACGCGCCCGGACCGCCAGCTGGACGGCTGCGAGCCCCTCGGCGAACCGACGGACGCGCAGCTGAACGCCATGGACCAGCTGGCCGGGATGTTCACCGCCAAGGCCGAAGCCGACGACAAGACCCCGCTGGCTCAAGGCCGGGTCATGCTGCGGTTCAACTGGCCGGTGCTGCGGCGGGCGGTCGACGCCAGCCGCCTCAGCCCGCCGACCAAGCCCTGACGCCGCCCGCTCAGGCGGCGCCCTCCCACTGCCCCCACAGCTTGGTCGCAGTCGCCTTGGCCTTCTCGACCGACGCTTCCTTGACGTGGCCATAGCCGCGGATCTCGGACGGAACCTGGGCCAGCTTGAGGGCCAGCGCCTTGTTCTCCGGACGCAGGCCCGCACCCAGGCGGTCCAGCGTGACCTCGTAGTCGGCGATCAGGCCGCGCTCCATCCTGCGCTCCTCGGTCTTGCCGAAGATGTCGAAGGCCCCGCCGCGCAGGCCCTTCATGCGGGCGATCATCGGGAAGGCCAGGTCCAGCATCCAGCCGCCGAAGGCGATCTTCCGCGGCTTGCCGTCCTTGCCCTTGGGCGCGATCAGCGGCGGCGACAGCCAGACCTTGGCCTTGCCGCCCTTGAAGGTCCCGGCCAGTTCCTGGGCGAAGCGTCCGTCGGTATAGAGGCGAGCGACCTCGTACTCGTCCTTGTAAGCCATCAGCCTGTAGAGGTTGGTCCCCGCCGCACGGGTCAGCGGCAGGTCAGCCCCCTCGCCCACCACCGCGACCTCGGCATGACGCAGCTTGGCGATGCGCTCGGCGTAGCGGGCGGCGTAGTGGGCGTCCTGGTAGGCGACTAGGTCTTCCACACGGCGAGCGATCAGGGCGTCCAGCGGCTCGGTCTCGGGCGTTACGACCGCCACCGGCTTGTCGCCGGCCGCGGCCGGGTCGAAGGCGATCTGGCGGCCCAGTTCGAAGGCCTGCAGGTTGGCCTCGGCGTCCACCCCGTTCAGCTTGATGGCGCGATAGAGGGCGCGGCTGGAGACCGGGATCACCCCGCGCTGCCAGGCGAAGCCGACCATGATCATGTTGGCGTAGATGGCGTCGCCGAAGCGGGCCTCGGCCAGGCGCTGGGCCGGGCAGGCGTCGAAGGCCTTGGTGGCGGCCTTCACGCGGCGGGCCATGGCCCCGCCGTCGAACTTCACGTCGCGACTGGTGACGAAGTCGGCTGTAGGGGCAAAATCGCTGTTGCCGAAGGCCATGGTGCGGTCCTTGGCGTAGAGGGCCAGGGCCTCGGGGCTGGCGGCCACCAACAGGTCGCAGGCGATCAGCACGTCGGCGCTGGCGGCAGGCACGCGGCCGCCGACCACCGTCTCCTCGGTCTCGCCGATCTTGACGTGGCTGAACACCGAGCCGCCCTTCTGGGCAAGGCCCGTCATGTCGACTACGCTGCCGGCGCGGCCGTCGACGTGGGCGGCCATGGCCAGGATCGAGGCCACGGTGGTCACCCCGGTGCCGCCGACGCCCGTGAAGATGATCCGGCGTACGCCATGGAACTCTTCGAAGGCCGGCAGCGGCGTGGAATCGGCCGACAGCGGCGCGGGCTTGGCCTTCTCGCCGGCCTTCTCGGCCCCTTCCAGGGTCACGAAGGACGGACAGAAGCCCTCCAGGCACGAATAGTCCTGGTTACAGCTGGACTGGTTGATCTTGCGCTTGCGGCCGAAGGCGGTGTCGAGCGGCTCGACCGACACGCAGTTGGACTTCACCGAGCAGTCGCCGCAGCCCTCGCAGACCAGCGGATTGATAAAGACCTTCTGAGTGGCCTTGGCCATGGTCCCGCGCTTGCGGCGGCGTCGCTTCTCGGTGGCGCAGGTCTGGTCATAGAGCAGCACCGTGGTCCCGGGCGTGTCGCGCAGGGCCTTCTGCACGGTCATCAACTCGGACCGCGGAAACACCTCGACCCCGGGGGCCAGATCGGTGACCCCGGCATAGCGTTCCAGCTCGTCGACGACGATGACCGTCTTGGCCACGCCCTCGCTGGCCAGCTGGCGGGTGATCTGGGCCGGGGTGAAACCGCTCTCGGCGCGCTGCCCGCCGGTCATGGCCACCGCGTCGTTGAACAAGAGCTTGTAGGTGATGTTGGCCCCAGCCGCGACGGCCGCGCGGATGGCGAGCGAGCCGGAGTGATTGTAGGTGCCGTCGCCCAGGTTCTGGAAGACGTGCTTCTCGGTGGTGAAGGGGGCCGCGCCCACCCAGGTCAGGCCCTCGCCGCCCATGTGGGTATTGAGGTCGGTCGAGGGATCGTTGAAGCCGGCCATGTAGTGACAGCCGATACCCGCCAGCGCCCGGCTGCCTTCGGGCAGCTTGGTCGAGGTGTTGTGCGGGCAGCCCGAGCAGAAGAACGGCTTGCGGGCCTGGTCCGAGGCCAGGCTGACGGCGGCGACGCCGGCGGCCGAAACGCGATTGAGGTAGGCCCGCGCCCGCTCCATGTGCGGTCCGTCGGGCAGGCGGTCGTAGATCGCCAGGGCGATTTCGGCCACCGACAGCGAGCCCAGCTCCGAGAGCAGCGGATGGCCCTTCTCGTCGGTCTTGCCGATGATCCGCGGACGGGCCTGGGCCGGCAGGTCATAGAGAGCGGCACGGGCCTGAGGCTCGATCAGGGCGCGCTTGTGCTCGATGACCATGAGCGTTTCGAGGCCGGCGGCGAAGGCGCGCAAGCCCAGCGGCTCCAGCGGCCAGGGCATGCCCACCTTGTAGACCGACACGCCCAGGTCGGCGGCTTCCTGCAGGCTCATGCCCATGGCCGAGAAGGCCTCCAGCACGTCCTTGTAGGCCTGCCCTTGGCAGACGATGCCCAGGCGCGCCTTGCCGACCTTCACGTGCGAGCTGCCCAGCACCACGCGGTCGATCTGGTTGGCGCGGGCGAAGGCCAGGGCGGCGGGGATCTTGTGGAGGCGGAGGCGGCGCTCCTTCTCCATCGGCTGGTCCTTCAGCCGGATGCCCAGCCCGCCGGGCGGCATGGCGAATTCGGGAATGACCGCCTGGTGGCGACCCAGCGAGACGTCGATCGTGACGCCGCTGTCCATGGTGTCGGCGAGAGCGATCAGGCCGGTCCAGAGCCCCGAGAACCGCGACATGGCGATGCCGAGAATGCCGTAGTCCAGCACCTCCTGCACGTCGGCGGGCGACAGGACGGGGATCTCGAAGTCCTGGAAGGCGAACTCCGACTGCGACGGCAGGGTCGAGCTCTTGCAGGCGTGGTCGTCGCCCGCCACGGCCAGGACGCCGCCGGTCGGGAAGGTTCCGGCGAAATTGGCGTGCTTGAAGACGTCGCCGGTGCGGTCGACGCCGGGAGCCTTGCCGTACCACATGCCGAACACGCCATCATGCGTGGCGCCGGGGAAGAGGTTGGCCTGCTGGCTGCCCCAGACCGCGGTGGCGGCTAGGTCTTCGTTCAGGCCTTCCTTGAAGACCACGTCGTGCGCGTCGAGCAGCTTGCGAATGCGCGCGGCCTGCTGGTCGAGGCCGCCGAGCGGCGAGCCGCGATAGCCCGACATGAAGCCGGCGGTGTTCAGGCCGGCGAGTCGGTCCAGGCGCTTTCTATCGAGCAGCACACGGAGCAGCGCCTGCACGCCAGTGATGAAGGCGCGACCATCTTCGAGCACATATTTGTCGTCGAGCGTGACTTCCGAGTGCCGCATGGCAAAAATTTTCCTCCCGGGTCTTTTCGCCCGTAAGGCAATATCTTATAGAAGCGCGGAAATTGTTTGCCCAAGGCGTGCCCGACTCGGGCGGGCTTTGCGCAAGATCGACGCGTCAAACACCCTCTGGGGGGAGGAATTCTTGTCCGAACAACTCGACGCCGTGGATGCCAAGATCCTGGATCTCATCCAACACGACGCCGGACTGTCCGTCGCCGAGATCGCCGAGCGAGTCGGGCTGTCCTCCAGCCCGTGCTGGCGGCGTATCAAGCGCCTGGAAGACGCCGGCGTCATCCAGCGCCGCGTGACCATCCTGGACCGCGAAAAGCTGGGCCTGGGCTTCGAGGTCTATTGCACCGTGAAGCTGTCGCTGCCGACCAAGGAAAACCTCGAGACGTTCGAGCACGCGGTCGCCAAGTGGGCCGAGGTGGTGCAATGCGCCACCGTGACCGGCGCGGCCGACTACGAGATGCGCATCGTCACCCGCGACATGCACGCCTTCGACGAGTTCCTGCGCGACAAGATCCTGTCGCTGGGCCTGGTGTCGAACATCGAGAGCCGCATCGTCATCCGCGGCGTCAAGAACTCGACCGCCGTGCCGCTGGGCCTGGTCAGCCCCTACGTCAGCCCGCTGGGTTGAGGCGCGTTCGTTCGAGGGCGGCGGGGGCCGCCCTCGACCCCTTGCATCCCCCCTTGCATCCGAAGACGGACCGTCCTCTCCTAGGCGCAAGGTCGAGCCACATCGACCGGGAGGACAAGCCCCATGGGCCAGCACGCCGACCAAGCCGGCGAACACCGCGCCGCGAGCGAGGAGCGCTATCGCACCTTCGCCGACTTCTATCCCTTCTATCTCTCCGAACATCGCAACCGCACCAGCCGCCGGCTACACGTCGTCGGCACGGGCCTGGTGATCGTCAGCCTGGTGATGGGCTTCACGATCAGCCCGTGGTTCTTCCTGGTCGCGCCGCTCGTCGGCTACGGCTTCGCCTGGGTGGGCCACTTCGTGTTCGAGAAGAACCGCCCTGCCACCTTCAGCTATCCGCTCTACAGCCTGATGGGCGATTTCCGGCTGTTCTTCGAGACGGTGGCGGGCCGCCGCCCCTGGTGACGGCCCAGGGCTGATCGACATTCAGAATCTGAGACGAAAACCTCGTCCTTCGACAGGCTCAGGATGAGGTTTTTCACGATCTCGGCCTGTAAATGGTCCTCATCCTGGGCTTGTCGAAGGACGAGGACCACGCTCGAACCTCGAATGTCGATCGAACCCCACCGAAACGGGGCTTTCCGATTGGCGCCGCGTTTGCTGCTCAAGCTGGCAAGCGACCCAATTCGAGAAAGCCGCCGCCTCATGTTCCAGAAGAAGAAAGACGCCCCCGCCCCGCTGGCCCTGGAGCCGCTGGCGGCCGCTCCGACGCCCGCGCCGCTGACCCAGGCCGCCGCGCCCGCGCCGCCGCCGCGTCCCAAGCCCGCTTCGCTGATCGCCCAGGGCCTGACCATCCGTGGCGATGTCTCCGGCGATGGCGAACTGCACCTGGACTGCGTGGTCCAGGGCGACATCAAGGTCGGCAAGCTGGTCCTGGGTCCCAACGGCCGCGTGGAGGGCTCGATCGCCGCCCAGGCCGTCGAGATCCACGGCAAGGTGATCGGGGCCGTCGCGGCCCGCCAGGTGCGCCTCTACGGCACGGCCAAGGTCGAGGGCGACATCGCCCACGAGCAGCTGGCCATGGAGAGCGGCGCCGACTTCCAGGGCCGCAGCGTCAAGTTCACGCGCCCAGCGCCTCAACCGGCCCCGGCGCCCGCCGCCCAGTCCCCGGTCACGCCGGCGGCTTACGCGCCCGCCGTCGGCTGACCCTCTGGCAACCGGGCGGGAGGTCCGGGTATTGTTCGGATCGAGGCGCCTGACCGCGCCGCGCTTTTCGGGACAGTAGCCGATGACCACCGCCGCCCGCCTCGCCCTGCTCCTGGCCGTCCTCGCGGCGGCAGGCTGCTCGCGCAACGACGACAAGGCCGCTGCTCCGGCCACGGGCGCGCCCTCGGCCGAAAGCGAAGCGGCGCCCGCGGCCGGCGGCCCGCCCAGGCCGCTGCGCGCCGGTCTCTGGAAGACCACGGCCAGCACGCCCAGCGGCGAGCAGAGCACCACCCAGTGCATCGCCGAGGGTCATGACCCCGCCGCCGAGGCCGCCAAGGCCGCGCCCTGCGGCCGGCCTCAGGTCACCCCGGTCATCGACGGCTTCACCCTGGAGCTGACCTGCCGCAAGGACGCCATCACCTACAGCCTGGCCGGCGTGGTGAAGGGCGACTTCCAGACCCGCACGACCACCGACCTGGAAATGAAGGTTCAGGCCTACGGCGCGTCCAAGACGATGCGGCTGCACAGCGAGAGCGTCTATGTGGGCCCCTGCGAGGCCAGGGATGAGCAGACGTCGTCTAAGCCCAAGGAATAGGCGCCAAGCTTAGCCAAAATACCTTATGTGGCGCCTGCGCCACAAACGCCGAGCTTCGCAGATAACGTCGCTTTTTTACAGGAACAGCAAGGCTTGTAGGTTCATTGTCTCTGCATGGGGGTTCCGTGAGTTTGAGGAGCCGATGACGATGAGCGGTCCGCATCTGACCGTCGTGCCGGAAGAAACCGCCGGCGCCGAAGTCTACAACCTGACCCGTGGGCCGGAGACGACGGCCCAGCGCCTGCAGCGCCTGCAACAGGAAGCCCGCCAGCTGGCCCGGGAAGAAGTCGAGGCCCTGGAACGGGACCTGATCGCCCTGGGCGAACGGGCCCAGCAGATCGCACACGGGGGCGAGGCCTATGCCGTAGGCCTGCGGGAGATGGCCTCGCGGCTGTCGTCCGAGCTGCCTCAGAAGGCCCAGTCCATGCGCGCGATCCTGGAACGCACCGCGCGCGACTGACCCCGCAAAGCAAACGGCCCGGAAGCAAAGCCTCCGGGCCGTCGAACATCTCGAAGACTGGTCAGCGCCGGGTCTTACAGGCCCGGCAGCTTGATCTTGCCCTGCTTGTCGCGGCTGATGATGACCGCGCCGCCGCCCGTGAGGGTCTTCAGGCGCTCTTCCTCGGCGGCCGCGTCGACCGGCACCGGAGCCGTGGCGCCAGCCTCGGCGGCCGTCACCGCACCGGCGGTCTTGTCGTCCTTGCGCCAGAACATGACCTTCTTGGCGAAGCTCTCGTCCTTGTGCGCCAGGTCGCCGTTCTCGTCGTCGACGACGAAGCGGATCAGCGGGTCGGCCTTGTCGACGCCGGCCTTGGAGACCAGCAGCTTTTCGCCGTCGGTGCGGCTGGCGGCCAGGCTCTGGCCCAGCAGCGCCTGACGCGCGGCGCTTTCCGGCTGCAGCTCCTGCGGACGCGGCTCGCCGGGCGCCGGCGGGCGCAGGCTGTAGTCCGGCGGAACGACGAGCGGAGCCTTGGTGACGACGCGGAACTCGTCGGGGACCACCTTGCTCATGCCCAGGGCCTTCGAGGCCGACTGGCAGCCGGCCAGACCGGTGGCGGCCACGGCGGCCAGCACGCTCAGGGTCGCAACCCGGTTGAACTTCATGAACCCATGCTCCAGCGGCCGCCCCCGGGGCCGAAAATCGGACGCCCTCGATACGACATCCGAAGGCGGGCGCCAATGTCCTTCGAATTTGTGGCCTTGCTTGGGCGCTAAGCCCCCGTTTGGCCCCTATTCCGTCTGGTGCGAGAGCTTCTTCTCTTCACCGATGAAACTGTCCAGCAACAGGAACGCCACCCCGACGCTGATGCCCGAGTCGGCGACGTTGAACACCCAGGGGAAATAGAGTCGCGACACGTCGATGAAGTCGACGACGTAGCCGTAGATCACCCGGTCGATCAGGTTGTTGCCGATCGCCCCGCCGATGATCATGCCCAGGCCCAGGGCGGTCAGCGGCCGCACGGCCTTGCGCGCCCAGATTCCCAGGCCGACCACCACCGCCGCCGAGAAGATCGTCAGCAGCCAGCGCCCCCACTCGGCGTGGTCGCGCAGCAGGCCAAAGCTCATGCCGTAGTTATGGACCATGGTCAGCTTGACCGGCCCCAGCAGCGAGGCGCTTGAGCCCTGGGCAGAGCCCAGCAGGCCCAGCACCCAGAGCTTGGAGATCTGGTCGAGCACCACCGTTGCGACGGCGACGGCGTAGGCGGTCCAGCCCAAGCGGGTGATCTTCAAGGTTAGCTCCCAACTGAGCCCTCCCCCTCGATGGGGGAGGGTTGGGTGGGGGTGGCTACGGCCGTACGCGTTGAACCGCCGCATCACCCCCATCCCCGACCCTTCCCCATCTAGGGGGAAGGGAGATTTAAGCCCTTTGCGCGTCCCAGAAGGCCACGGCGTCGGCGTCGCGAAGGCTAAGCTCCGGATAGCGGGGGTCGGTTCCCACTTCCGGCAGGATGCGCCACGAGCGGGCGCACTTCTGACCTTCGGCCTTCACCGGATCCACCGACACGCCCTTGACCTCGTCGATCGCGAACGCACCGCCCTCGCCGGCGACCAGGGTCGCGGCGCTGGTGCGGAACACTTCGGCGGCGTCCAGGCCCTCGAACGCGGCCAGCAAGCTCTCGTCGGCGATGTGCACCACCGGCGCGGCCTCGAGGGCCGAACCGATGCGCTTTTCGCGGCGCTCAACCTCCAGGGCGCCGGTGACGACGCCGGTGACGGCTTCGACCTTGGCCCAGCGTGCGGCTTCGGCCTGGTTTTCCCAGGCCGCCGGGGTTTCCGGGATCACGCGCAGGGCCACCGGGCCGGCTTCGGGGAAGCGCGTGACCCAGGCCTCTTCCATCGTGAAGCTGGCCAGCGGGGCCAGCCAGATGGTCAGGCGATCGAACACGTAGTCCAGCACGGTGCGATAGGCGCGGCGGCGCAGGGCCGTCGGCGTGTCGCAATAAAGGCTGTCCTTGCGGATGTCGAAGAACAGGGCCGAGAGGTCGCCCTGGCAGAAATCGACCAGCGGCCGGATCACGTCGGAGAAGCGATAGCTCTCGTAGGCGGCCTTCACCTGGCTATCCAGCTCCCACAGGCGGTGCAGGATGAACGTCTCCAGCGGCGGGAACTGGTCGTAGTCGGTGACCCGCTCTTCCTCGTCAAAGCCGGCCAGGGCGCCCAGCAGGTAGCGCATGGTGTTGCGCAGCTTGCGATAGGCGTCGGTGGTGGTGGCCAGGATCGTCTTGCCGATCCGCTGGTCTTCCGAATAGTCGACCATGGCCGCCCACAGCCGCAGGATCTCGGCGCCGGACTCCTTGGTGATGGCCTGGGGCTCGATCGTGTTGCCCTTGGACTTGGACATCTTCTCGCCGTTCTCGTCCATGGTGAAGCCATGGGTCAGGACGGCCTTGTAGGGCGCGCGACCGCGCGAGCCGCAGCCTTCGAGCAGGCTGGACTGGAACCAGCCGCGATGCTGGTCGGAGCCTTCCAGATAGAGATCGGCCGGCCAGGCGCTGTCGTCGCGGCCCTCGATGGTGAAGGCGTGGGTGCAGCCGCTGTCGAACCAGACGTCGAGGATGTCGACGACCTTCTCGTACTGGGCCGGATCATGCGCGCCCAGGAAGTCGGCGTCCGGACGGGTGAACCAGGCGTCGGCGCCGCCTTCCTTGATGGCCGCCAGGATGCGGGCGTTGACCTCGGCGTCGATCAGCGGGTGACCGGTATGCTTGTCGACGAACATCGCCAGCGGCGTGCCCCAGTTGCGCTGGCGGCTGATCAGCCAGTCGGGACGGGTCTCGACCATCGCGCCGATGCGGTTGCGGCCGGCGTCGGGGTGGAAGGCAGTGTCGGCGATGGCCTGGACGGCCGTTTCGCGCAGGGTCTTGCCGCCCAGGGCCTCGACCTCGTGGTCCATGCGGATGAACCACTGCGGGGTGTTGCGGAAGATCACCGGGGCCTTGGAGCGCCAGCTGTGCGGATAGCTGTGCTCGACGCGGCCGCGGGCCAAGAGGTTGCCGGCCTCGATCAGCTTGTCCATCACCGCGCCGTTGGCGGGGCCGAACTTGCCGGTCTTCTTGCCCTCAGTCTCGATGACCTTGAGGCCGCCGAACAGTGGCACATGGGCGTAGTAGGCGCCGTCCGGGTCGACGGTGTCGGGGATTTCGCGATGACCGTGGGCCAGCCAGACCTGGTAGTCGTCGGCGCCGTGGCCGGGCGCTGTGTGCACGAAGCCCGTGCCCGCGTCGTCGGTGACGTGGTCGCCGGCCAGCAGCGGCACGGCGAAGCCATAGTGGCTGTCGAGGTCGGCCAGCGGGTGGGCCAGGACCATGCCCTCGCAGTCGACGCTTTCGATCTTCTCGAAGGCGGCGACCTTGGCGGCCTTGAAGACCGCCTCGGCCAGCTTCTCGGCCACGATCAGGCGATCGCCGACCTGGGACCAGGGCGCGAACTCGAGCCCCTCTTCCAGCGCCTTCACCTCGAAGACGGCGTAGGGGATGTCGGGGTTATAGGAGACCGCGCGGTTGGCCGGGATGGTCCAGGGCGTGGTCGTCCAGATCACCAGCTTGGCGCCCTGGGCCGCGTCCGAGCCCTCGACGACCGGGAACTTCACCCAGATCGTGGGCGAGACGTGGTCGTGGTACTCGATCTCGGCGTCGGCCAGGGCCGTGCGCTCGACCGGGCTCCACATCACCGGCTTGGAGCCGCGATAGAGCTGGCCGCTCGAGGCGAAGCGGTGGAACTCCTCGACGATCTTGGCTTCCGAAGTGAAGTCCATAGTGGCGTAGCGGTTCCACCAGTCGCCCAGCACGCCCAGGCGCTGGAACTCGACCTTCTGGGCCTCGATCCAGCCGGCGGCGTAGGCGCGGCATTCGCGGCGGAACTCCTCGGCCGGGACCTCGTCCTTGCGGCGGCCCTGGCTGCGGAACTTCTCCTCGATCTTCCACTCGATCGGCAGGCCGTGGCAGTCCCAGCCCGGCACGTAGTCGACGTCGTAGCCCAGGGCGAAGCGCGAGCGGACCACGAAGTCCTTCAGGGTCTTGTTCAGCGCGTGGCCGATGTGGATCGCGCCGTTGGCGTAGGGCGGACCGTCGTGCAGCACGAACAGCGGCGCGCCGTCGGCCTGGCGCTTGGCGCGCACGGCGCCGTAGAGACCCTTGTCGGACAGGGCCGCCCAGCCCTCGAGGATCTCGGGCTCCTTCTTGGGCAGGCCCGCGCGCATCGGGAACGGCGTGTCGGGAAGGAAAACGGTTTCGCGGTAGTCGCGGGCGGGCGCGGCGTCGTCGGCCATGGGAAGGCTATCCAGCTCTGGAATGTCGGAAGAAGGCGGGTGGAACCCGGCGCGCGCTGGAGGTCTCGTCCGGCGGCGTCACGCCGGGCGGATAATTCGCGCGATCTTCCGAACGAAACTCATGAAGCGAGGGGATAGCAGAGCGGGCGCGAGCCGCAAAGGGGAGCCTGAAAAGGAAACGGCCGCTCCAGATGGAGCGGCCGCTTGCTTGGTGCGTGGTCCTCGTCCTTCGACAGGCTCAGGATGAGGACCATTGCGCGCTCGGTTGGCAGAGAACCTCATCCTGAGCTTGTCGAAGGATAAGGTTCACACCACGAAGGATCAGCCCAGCTTGGCCAGTTCTTCTTCGCTGATGTCGGCGCTGGAATAGACGTTCTGGACGTCGTCGTCCTCGTCGAGCGCGTCGAGCAGCTTCATCAGGGTGGCGACGCTGTCGCCGGTGACCTCGTTCAGCAGCTTGGGCTTCCAGACGATCTTGGTCGAGGAGGCTTCGCCGAACTTGGCTTCCAGGGCCGAGGACACCTCGTTGAGGTCCTCGAAGGCGGTGTAGACGGTGTGGCCGCCCTCTTCGCCCATGTCGCTCTCGACGTCCTGGGCGCCGGCCTCGATGGCGGCTTCCATCATGTCGTCTTCGCTGGCCTTGGCGGCCGGATACTCGATCTGGCCAAGGCGGTCGAAGTTGAAGGTCACCGAGCCGGTGGCGCCCAGATTGCCGCCGTACTTGGAGAACAGCGAGCGGACGTTCGACGCCGCGCGGTTCTTGTTGTCGGTCAGCACCTCGACGATCACGCCGACGCCGCCGGGACCCATGCCCTCGTAGCGGATCTCGGTGTAGTCGGCCGCATCGCCCATCTGCGACTTCTTGATCGCGCGCTCGATGACGTCCTTGGGCAGGCTTTCGGCCTTGGCGTTGTTCACGGCCAGGCGCAGGCGCGGGTTCATGGCCGGGTCCGGCAGGCCCGTCTTGGCCGCCACGGTGATTTCGCGCGACAGCTTGGAGAACAGCTTGGAACGCGCGGCGTCGGCGCGGCCCTTGCGGTGCATGATGTTCTTGAATTTCGAGTGGCCGGCCATTCGGAGGCTCTTCTCTGATCTGACGATGGAATGGGTTGGCGGCGCTTCTACCGCCTGGAAGCGTGTCTTGTCACCCCAGGGGGCGCGCGCGGCCTTCCCATTCCATCGCCGGACGCGGGATCAGGCGACCTTCAGCTCCACCACCACGTTGCCGCGGGTGGCCTTGGAGTACGGGCAGACCTGGTGGGCCTTGTGCAGCAGGTCCTCGGCCACGGCGCGGTCGACCTCGGGGGCGTTCAGCGTCAGGCGCACGCCGATGTGGAAGCTGACCTCGTCCTTGATCAGGTCCACCTCGCTGTCGAGGCTGTGCTCGCCCAGCTTGACGCTCTGGTTACGGGCCACCAGGCCCAGCGCACCCAGGAAGCAGGCCGCGTAGCCCGCCGCGAACAGCTGCTCGGGATTGGTGCCTTCGCCGTTGCCGCCCAGCGACTTGGGATAGCCCAGCTGGACGTCCAGGTGGCCGTCGTCGGTCTTGGCGGTTCCCTGGCGCCCGCCGACGGCGTGGGCCTTGGCGGTGTAGACGGTGGCGTCGGTCATGGAGGGCTCCTGTGCTTGCCTCCGGGGGAGGTTGGGCCGGAGATCGTGACGGATGCAAGCGGGAGTGGATTGAACCTTTTTATCCCCTCTCCCCGAGGGGAGAGGGAGGGTCTTCAAATCACCGGCACGCTCTGCTTAAGCCGCCCGCCGACGCGGATCGGCTCGACGCGCACCGCCAGGCCCGTGCGGTCGTCGGTTTCGACGAACACGCCGCAGACCGTCGCCGGGCCGCTGGCGGGCTGGTAGCGGCCGCCGCTGATCTTGGTGGTGAAGCGCCGCAGGGGCTCTTCCTTCTGGTTGCCGATGACGCTGTCATAGTCGGCGCAGGCGCCGGCGTCGGTCTGGTAGGCGGTGCCGCCGGTCAGGATCTGGCAGTCGGCGGTCGGCACGTGGGTGTGGGTGCCCACCACCAGGCTGGCGCGGCCGTCGCAATAGTGGCCCATGGCCATCTTCTCGGAGGTGGCCTCGCAGTGCATGTCGACGATCACCGCGTCGGCGACCTGGCCCAGCGGGGCCTTGTCGAGCTCGCGGTCGGCGGCGGCGAACGGGTCGTCCATGGCGTCCATGTGCACCCGGCCCAGCAGGTTCACCACGAACACGGTCTTGCCCGAGTCCGTCTGGAAGAGGTGGCTGCCGCGCCCCGGAGCATCGGACAGGATCGGGTAGTTGGCCGGACGGATCAGGCGCGGCTCGCGCACGATGTAGGTCAGGGCCTCGCGCTGGTCCCAGCTGTGATTGCCCAGGGTCAGGCAGTCGGCCCCGGCGTCGAACAGCTCACGAGCGGTGTTCTCGGTGATGCCGAAGCCGGCGGCGGCGTTCTCGGCGTTGATGATGACGAACTCGAGGCCAAGCTGGCGACGGAGGCCCGGCAGGTGGTCGGCCAGGCCGTCGCGGCCCGACTTGCCGACGACGTCGCCGAAGAAAGCAAAACGCATGATCGATCAGTCCTTTCGGACCTCGATATACTCGTTTTCGGTCAAGATCGCGTCCAATCGTTGATCGTGCCGTTCGTCGGGCAGGCCGTGGGTCTCCTGGCCCTGGTAGGCCAGGCCCAGGACGAAGACCTCCTTGCGGTCGCGCAGGGCCTCCAGCGCCCGGTCGTAATAGCCCCCGCCCTGCCCCAGCCTGCGCCCCTCGCGGTCCCAGGCCAGCAGCGGCGCGACCACCAGGTCGGGCTGGACGATCCGGTTTTGAGCGATCGGCGCGACCATGCCGATGGCGTCGCGGGCCAGGGGCTCGCCGGGCGTCCAGGTCCGGAAGACCATCCGCCCGCCCTTGCCGTGCGGATCGGCGCCCTCGACGCTCGGCAAGGCCAGGCTCCAACCCTGCTCGGCCAGCCAGTCGGCCAGGGCGCGAGCCGAAACTTCCGAGCCCAGGCCGTGATAAAGCGCGGCGACCTTGCCTTTCGGATCCGGAAAGCGCGCCGACAGCGGCTCGCGCGCCACGTCCACCGCCATCCAGTCGGCTTCGGGATGCTCGAGGGCCAGTTGCTTGCGGCGATTGCGCACGAAGACGCGCAGGGCGGTCTTGGCGGCGGCGGGGTCGGCGATGGTCATCGCGACCTTCTAGCCGAAGGACAGGGATAAAGGGAAAGGGTGGCGGCGCCGCGAAGAACCGTGAAGACGTTTCAATCCACTCGAACCTGTTAGATACAGGTGGGCTCCGTGTTCCCGCAGCCACGGCCACGGGAGGGAACAGATCCCGATAGAGAGATTAAGGTCCCTGGGAATAGAAATCTTCGACGAGAGCCGCAGCACGACCCGCCGTCCGACAAGATAGGGGTTCGGAGGCTCCGGCGATAGGGCCCTATTCCGAAATCGATGTCGCAGGCGCCGCGCCCGCAACTTCGCGCCCCGCCTCCGCCTGTCGGCGGAAGTGGTTCAGCACCCGCTGCTTGTTGGCGTGCACCGCCCATTGCGCCATCGGCGTCCAGTAGGCTGCCGGCGCCAGGTCCAGGTCGTGGTGCGTGGCCAGGGTCAGGCGGCTGCGCCCGCCCGGCAGCGGCATGATCGAGAAGCGCGCGTCGCGGGTGCGGAAATAACCGTTCATGTGCGGGGCGTTCACCCGCTCGTAGGGCGAAAGCTCCTTCAGCGACGGCGGATCGCTGAGTACGATGAAATCCAGCCGCTTGCCCGGCTCCCAGGCGACGACGCGCTCATAGGCCACGCCGGTCGAGAAGACGCCGCGACGAATGGCGCCGACGCCCTCGCCCTGGATCTCGCCCCGCATCGGATAGGCCAGCCCCCAGCGGAAGGGCGCGGCCGGCGCGCCCGGGATCGGCCCCATGTGGACCACCGAATCCCATACGGCGGCCGGCGGGGCGGCGATCTCGATCGACTCCACGCTCTCGAAGTCGGCGCGTGGCGGCGCCAGGGCCTCGCCCGCCAGCAGGATCGGCAGCACGGCGACGCTGGCGAGGGTGGTTCCGCGTCCCGGCCGCCCCATGCCGGCCAGGGCTCGGCCGATCAGCGCCCCGATCCACCCCATCAGCGCGATCAGGGGAGTCGCCATCACCAGGCAGATCACGCCTTCGAACGCGAAGCCGATCAGCGCCAGCCCGCCCAGCAGGAAGGCGGCCGAGACCAGGCCCGCCGTTCCCAGCCTGCCCGCCCGCGCCGGCCTGTTGGCGATGTACCCGATGACGAGGGCGATCACGAACGGCGCGCCCAGGAACAGGGCATAGCCATAGGTTCCGAGCAGCAGGGCCGAGAACGCGACCACAAGTACGGTCAGGCCCACGCCCGCCAGCAGGCCGAGCGCCACCGTGCGGGCGGCCTGGCGGGCGTCCCGCGACGTCTGGTCTTCGAGCGGCTCGCGCCGCGCGGGCGCCGCCGCCAGCCAGGCGATCACCAGCACCTGCAGCACCGGCGTGATGGTCAGGATCGGGATCCAGGCGGGCCCCCGCACGTAACGAGCGCGCCGGAAGGCCAGCCCGACCAGCAGCGCGTCCGCCGCCAACATCACGACCATGCCCACGGGCAGCGCCGCGGAGCCCAGGCCCTCGCGCCCCATGAAGGCCCCGACCATCAACTCGCGACCGGGATTGATCCAGATCCACCAGGGCGGAAGGGTGGCCTCGCGCGACCACCATGCGATCGCCAGCAGGACCAGATGCTGGCCGAGTAGGACCACGGACGAGACGAGCAGGTAGCGGGCTCCGCCGACAGGCCCCTCGAAATTGAACCGCGCCATGCCTCCCCCCCGAGGACGTCGAAGCTGGAATTCAGCTTCATTACATATAAATAGCTAATTCCTTAAATACCTGTCGTCAAGCGATGCGCCGAGCGACCGCGGATGGGCGTTGGGTTGGTCAAGTAAGGAAACCTTCGCGCCCTAGGGGCGTCACGAAGCAGGCGCCGGCTCGGGCAAGACCCTGACCGAGATCCCCGAGAGAGAGGCGCCTACCCGGCCGCCAGCTTCTCGATGCGCTCGGCCGCGGCGTCGATGGCCTTGATGGCGCGGATTTCGACGCGGGTCTGTTCGTTCTGCAGGCGGGCCAGTTCCGACTGGTTGTGGGCCAGGCGCAGCTTCAGATCCGACAACTCGTCGGCCAGCAGCAGGGCGCCCATCAGGAACAGGCGCGTCTCGCCCAGTTGGCCGACCTCCTGGCTGACCTGGCGGACCTGGCGGTCGAACAGGCGCGCGATCTCCAGGAGGTGGGCCTCCTGGCCGTCTTCGCAGCCCACGCTGTAGGGACGGCCGTTCACGTGGATGGTCAATTGCGCCATGGGCTCAGGCCTTCGCGGGCGGGTCGGGGTCGAACGGCGGGTCGTCCTCGTCGTACAACGCTTCAGGTTCGTCTTCGGTCTCGTCGTCGGCGAATTCGGCGGGCGCGGCGCCCTCCTCGTCGTCATGGACGCCTTCGCCGATCAGGCTTTCGTCGCCCAGGGCGGCGCGGATCTCGGCGATGGCGCGGCCCAGGGCCTCGCTGGCCTGTTCACCGGCCTCTTCCAGCGCGCGCTCGCGAACGCGGGCGGCCTCCAGGTCGGCGGCCAGCTGGGCGGCCTTCTCGACCACCGCCGCGTCGGCGACGGGCGCCTCGAACAGGTCGCCCGAGGCCGGCTGGGCGGCGGCGCGCGCGCGCTCGGCCCGTTCGGCGGCGATCTTCTGCTCCAGGTTCGCGACGGCGCGCTCCAGCCGCCGCGCGGCCAGATCGAGAGCGCTTCCTTCGCCCGGTATCATCGGCAAGTTCCCATCATGCGGCGCAACATATAGATCGTCGCCGACTTCGCCACCCGGCGTGACCACAATTGGGCGATGTAACGAGCGTCACAACAATAGCTAATGTCTTGTGAGCGTTCCTGGGCTTGACTTCGCCGCTTTCGACCGCGAAACCGCCTGCAAAATCAAGGAACGCCGCTCGCTTCCGAGCGGGTCCGATCGTGAGGAGAAAGACCACATGGCCCTTCGCGTCGCCATCAACGGCTTTGGCCGTATCGGCCGCCTCGTGCTGCGCTCCATCGCCGAGCACGGCCGCCGTGACATCGAGGTGGTGGCGATCAACGATCTGGGCCCGGTCGAGACCAACGCCCACCTGCTGCGCTACGACAGCGTGCACGGCCGCTTCCCGGGCGTCGTCACCTCGGGCGAGGACTGGATCGACGTCGGCACGGGCAAGATCAAGGTCACTGCGATCCGCAACCCCGAAGAGCTGCCGCACGCCGAACTGGGCGTCGACATCGCCTTCGAATGCACCGGCATCTTCACCGCCCGTGACAAGGCCGCCCTGCACCTGAAGGCCGGCGCCAAGCGCGTGCTGGTCTCGGCCCCCGCCGACGGCGCCGACAAGACCATCGTCTACAAGGTCAACCACGAGACCCTGACCGCCGACGACATCGTCGTCTCGAACGGCTCGTGCACCACCAACGCCCTGGCCCCGGTGGCCAAGGTCCTGCACGATCTGGTCGGCATCGAGCGTGGCTACATGACCACGATCCACAGCTACACCGGCGACCAGCCGACGCTGGACACCATGCACAAGGACCTCTACCGCGCCCGCGCCGCGGCCCTGTCCATGATCCCGACCTCGACCGGCGCCGCCAAGGCTCTCGGCCTGGTTCTGCCGGAACTGAAGGGCAAGCTGGACGGCTCGTCGATCCGCGTCCCGACCCCGAACGTCTCGGTCATCGACCTGAAGGTCGTCACCGGCCGCGACACCTCGATCGCCGAGATCAACGCCGCGCTGCAGGCCGCCGCCGACGGTCCGATGAAGGGCGTCCTGGCCGTGACCACCGACCCGCTGGTCTCGACCGACCTCAACCACATCGCCGCCAGCTCGACGGCCGCCCTGCCCCAGACGCAAGTCATCGAAGGCAAGCTGGCCCGCGTGCTCAGCTGGTACGACAACGAATGGGGCTTCGCGACCCGCATGAGCGACACCGCTCTGGAAATGGCGAAGTTCCTCTAAGCCTTCAAAACCCCCGCCCCTCCCGAGGAGCGGGGGTTTTCCTTGGCCTCTCTCGTGAGGTCGCCCTCGTCCTTCGACAGGCTCAGGATGAGGGCTAATGCGATGCCCGCTCTTGGATCCTCATCCTGAGCCTGTCGAAGGACGAGGATCCAACGCACAGACCATCAGGATCCCCGATGACCTTCCGCACCCTCGACACCGCCGATCTCGCCGGCAAGCGCGCCCTGGTCCGGGTGGACTTCAACGTGCCCGTCGACGGCGGTCGGATCACCGACGACACCCGCCTGCGCGCGGCCTTGCCGACCATCCACTACCTTTCCAAGCAAGGCGCCAAGGTGGTGCTGCTGGCCCACTTCGACCGCCCCAAGGGCAAGGTCGTGCCGGAGATGAGCCTCGGCTTCGTCGCCGAGCCGCTGTCGGCGCTGCTTGAGCAGCCGGTGGCCTTCGCTTCGGACTGCATCGGCCCTGAGGCCTCCAAGGTCGTCGACGGCCTGGAGAACGGCGGCGTGGCCCTGCTGGAGAACGTCCGCTTCCACGCCGGCGAGGAAAAGAACGACGCCGAGTTCGCCGCCGCCCTGGCCGCCAACGGCGACGTCTATGTCAACGACGCCTTCAGCGCCGCCCACCGCGCCCACGCCTCGACCGAAGGCCTGGCCAGGCTGCTGCCGGCCTATCCGGGCCTGGCCATGCAGCGCGAACTCGAGGCGCTCGACGCCGCCCTCGGCAACCCCAAGAAGCCGGTGATCGGCATCGTCGGCGGCTCTAAGGTCTCGACCAAGCTCGACCTGCTCAACAACCTGGTCGCCAAGCTCGACCGCCTGGCCATCGGCGGTGGCATGGCCAACACCTTCCTCTACGCCCAGGGCCACGACGTCGGCGGTTCGCTCTGCGAAAAGGACCTGGCCGACACCGCCCGCGAAATCATCGCCAAGGCCGACGCCGCCGGCTGCGAGCTGCTGCTGCCGGTCGACGTGGTGGTGGCCAAGAAGGTCGCCCCGGGCGTGGAAACGGCCGTCCGCCAACTGAACGAAGTGCAGGCCGACGACCTGATCCTCGACGCCGGCCCGGAAAGCGCCAAGCGCCTGCTGGCCGCCATGGATCAAAGCGTCACCTTGATCTGGAACGGCCCGCTGGGCGTGTTCGAAGTGCAACCTTTCGACGAAGCGACCGTTTCGGCGGCGAAACACGCCGCGTCGCTCGCGAAATCGGGTAAGATCGTCGCTGTCGCTGGTGGCGGTGATACCGTCGCGGCGTTGAACCACGCAGGCGTGTCGGCCGACTTCACTTTCGTGTCGACGGCGGGCGGCGCGTTCCTGGAATGGATGGAGGGCAAGACGCTTCCGGGCGTCGCGGCTCTCGAAGCCTAAAGGGAGGATCCCGGCGAGCCGAGAACGGCCACGGGACCATCAGCCAAGTCGGAACGCCTCGCCCCGAGTCTTTCGGGGCGCAGGCCTCCGCTCTCGGGGCGCCAGGCGAGGAACCGGCTCCGAGATTTCCGGGCAAAGAGCGCAAAAGCGTCGCGCCCCAACAACAAGAACCAATTCAACGACTTCAAAGCTTGCAGGAGAAATACGTGGCGAGGATCACGCTTAGGCAGTTGCTGGATCATGCGGCGGAGCATGAGTACGGGCTGCCCGCCTTCAACATCAACAACATGGAGCAGGGCCTGGCCATCATGGAGGCCGCCGATGCGGTCGACAGCCCGGTCATCATCCAGGCCTCGCGCGGCGCGCGGAACTACGCCAACGACATCATGTTGGCCAAGATGATCGACGCCCTGGTCGACATCTACCCGCACATCCCGGTCTGCATGCACCAGGACCACGGCAATGGCCCGGCGACCTGCGCCACGGCGATCCAGTACGGCTTCACCTCGGTGATGATGGACGGCTCGCTGATGGAGGACGCCAAGACCCCCGCCAGCTACGAATACAACGTCGAGATCACCCGCCGGGTGGTCGAAATGGCCCACGCCTGCGGCGTGTCGGTCGAGGGCGAACTGGGCGTGCTGGGCTCGCTGGAAACCGGTATGGGCGAGGCCGAAGACGGCCACGGCTTCGAGGGCAAGCTGAGCCATGACGAACTGCTGACCGATCCGGACCAGGCCGTCGAGTTCGTGCAGGCCACCGGCGTCGACGCTCTTGCGATTGCGATGGGCACCAGCCACGGCGCCTACAAGTTCACGCGCAAGCCGGACGGCGACGTCCTGGCCATGAACGTGATCGAGGAAATCCACCGCCGCCTGCCCAACACCCACCTGGTGATGCACGGCTCCAGCTCGGTGCCGCAGGACCTGCAGGACATCATCAACGCCTATGGCGGCGAGATGCCCCAGACCTGGGGCGTGCCGATCGAAGAGATCCAGCGCGGCATCAAGCACGGCGTGCGCAAGGTCAATGTCGACACCGACAACCGCCTGGCCATCACCGGCGCGGTGCGCAAGATCCTGATCGAAAAGCCGCACGAGTTCGACCCGCGCGCCTATCTCAAGCCCGCCAAGGACGCCATGCGCAAGGTCTGCCAGGACCGCTTCGAGCAGTTCGGCTCGGCCGGCCACGCTGGCAAGATCCGCGCGCTCTCGACCGCGACCATGGCCAAGCGCTACCTGACCGGCGAGCTGAACGCCAAGTTCGGCGCCCCGGCCGGCAAGGCCGCCGCCGAGTAAGACTTCCCGCCTCGCGCAGGAACGAGGGCCCTTCCGGTTCGCCGGGAGGGCCTTTTCGTTGGGACTTTCTCGTGAGGAGGTGCTCGCCCGGCCTCAGGCCTTGATCGGGCGCTGCGGTGTCAAAGCGCGGCCAGCCGGTTGAGGGCGGCGCCGGCGAGGCCGCACAGCAGCACGCCGACGAGGTACCACAGGCCCACGAACACGAAGGTCGAATGCGGGCAGTGCAGGCCATAGACGCTGGCGGCCAGTCCGCCGGCGAACGTCCCCGCCGCGAAGCCGGCCAGGATCGGCCGCTCGGTCTCGACGCCGCGCAGCACCGTGAGGGCCAGCAGCAGGGTCGGCAGGGCCAGGGCCACGATGTTGAAGAAGCACGCGCCCACCGAGGCGGGCGAGAACAGCCGCGCCAGCTTGGCCGGCTCCATCTGCATCGCCTCGGTCACGCCGCCGACGGCGAAGACCAGCAGCGCGATGACCGCCACGACGATCGCCGTCGGGGCGGGCGGACCGCGCCTTATCAGCCGCGCCAGGCCGTCGAAGCCCGCGGCGGCCAGGGCGACGGTGTAGGCCATCTTCAGCCAGAAGAAGGGTTGTTGATGCGCGGTCTCGATGTCGGGCCGCAGGTCCAGCCAGAAGAACACCAACAGCAGGGCCGCCAGGCCGCCGGCGACGCCGATCTCGGCCAAACGCCAGGCCGGCCGCGTGGCTTTCGGCCGCCAGCCCGCCCCATCAGGCGTGCGGACGGCGAGCACGCCATCCTCATAGGTCGCGTCGTCGAAGGCCAACCGCTTCCCCCCGCAACAGGCTTGTTCTGTCGGCCGTCGTCCCCTGGCGGCGCGTGCTCGTGAGAGGCGCTCTCAAAAGCAGGGGCGAATGCGTAAAGGTTAGGCAGCGGAAGTCAATACCACCGTTCTGCGAGCGCTGTGGAGCGGCTGTGGACAGCCTCACAATGCTTGGTTGAGCGGCGCCAGCGACCGCGAGCACCGGCGCGGCGCCCGATCAAGCGGCGACCGGTCCGCCCTGACGGCGTCGGTCAAGCAGCACGGCCAGGCCGACGCCAACGGCGTAGCAGGCCAGGTCCTTGAGGTCGAAGACCCCGCCGAACACCACCCGCGCCACGCGGCTGCCGCCAAGGCCCGCGTGCTCGAGCACGTTCAGCAACTGGCCCAGTTCAATGACCACGCCCAGGCCCAAGGCCATCGCGGCGGCTCCGGCGCGTCCCAGGGGCGTGACGGCCCTCACCGCGAAATAGACCATGGCGGTGGCCAGCACGTCGCCCAGATAGGGGCGCACGAAGCCGTCACGCACGAACAGCGCGATGACGACCTCGACCGCGAACAGGATCGCGGCCGCCGCCAGATGCCCAAACCGAATCCGCATGGCCCCTCCCCGCTCGAAGGCGGAGAGAAAGCCGCCTGAGGAGCCTTAGTGCAAGGTGGGACGCACGGGCGCGCGGCGCCACAGCTGGGCGGTCAGGGCGTTGGCCACGCCCAGCCAGCCGAGGTCGGGCGCCGAGGCGCCGCCGACCTTGCGCGCCTCCACCGCATAGGCGGCCGAAGCGCCCAGCGAGGCGGTGGCCACAGCCAGCTGCCCGCCGCCGCGCTTCGTGCCGAAGGCCAGCCACAGGGCGTTGAAGCCCTGGGTCAGGCTCCACAGGGTCAGCGCCCGGGTGCGGGCCGGGCTGGACGGCGCATTCCAGGTGCGCAGCCCCGACAGGGTCATGGCGATGAACAGCGGCGGCAGCAGCAGGCTGGTCAGCGGCTTGGGCTGGTGGGCGACCGGCTCGTGCATCTCGGCATAGCCGACCGCGTACTCCTCGTCGTCGATCACCCGCTCGTGGCGGCGGCCCAGCAGCGTTGCGGCCAGGATCGCGCCGCCCGCAAGGGCCAGGCCTATGGCCAGCTGAGCGCCGGCGCTGTTGCCGCTGGTGTCCGGCTGGAACGCTTCGCGGCCTGCCAGGGCGCGGGGGGCGTACGGCTTGCCGGGGGTGATGCGCATTGACGGACTCCTCGTTAACTCGGAACCCTAAACCGTCCAGTTTCCGGCTTGGTTCCAGATGAACAGCGCCCCCGCGCCCATCCTGCTACGTCCTGCGCGCGTCGTCGAGGTCGAGGCGATCCGCACGCTTGAACGCGCGTCGGCCCAGCGTTTCCTGGGCCTGATGGACGCCATCGCCGCCGACGAACCTACCCCCGCCCCGCTCCTGGCCCGGCGAATCGTCGAGGGCGGCCTGCTGGTCGCCGAGATTGAGGGCGCCATCGCCGGCTTCGTGATGGTCCGGCCGTTCGAAGGCGGGCTCTATGTCGAACAGCTCGACGTGCTGCCGGCCTTTTCCGGGCGCCGGATAGGCGCGGCGCTACTGGACGCCGCCAGCGAGCGCGCGAATGGCGCCGGCCTGACGCTGTCGACTTTCCGCGACGTGCCCTGGAACGCGCCCTACTACGCCCGGCTGGGGTTCGTGGAGGTCAGCCAGTTGACGCCAGGCATGGCGGCGATCCGCGCCGAGCATCTGGCGCGGGGGCTCGATGAGAACGCGCGGATGTTCATGGCGCGGATGTCGGGTGCGAAGAAACCTCGTCCTTCGACAAGCTCAGGATGAGGTTTCTGCCGCCGCGGCCTCACTTGATCCTCACCCCCGAGCTCGTCGAAGGGCGGGGATCAACGCAACGCCGCTAGCGCGGCAGCAGCGAGATCGCCGTGCTGGCCACGGTGCTGACCGGCAGCGCCTTCAGGTCCGGCGACTTGATTACCGCCACGTGGCCGCGCGGGCCGCACAGGGCCGGATCCGAAGCGTCCGAGAACAGGGCGATGGTCGGCGCGCCGGCCGCGGCCAGCAGGTGCGTGGGGCCGGTGTCGTTGCCGACCACCAGGGCGGCCTTGGCGCCGAGCACCGCCAGTTGGGCGAAGTCGGTGCGGCCAGTGAGGTCGCGGGCCTGGCCGGCGGCCTTCTGGATCTGGCGGGCCATGGCGCTTTCCTGCGGACCGCCGATGATGACGATGTCCAGTCCCTTGGACTTCAGGAGCGCCGCCAGCTGGGCGTAGCTCTCGACCGGCCAGCGCTTCTCGGGCCGGTGGGCCGAGCCGCCCGGCACCAGCAGCACGTAGGGCTTGGGCGTCACCGCGCCGGCCACCGGGCGAGCGTCCTTGTGCTTGCGGAGGATCCACGACAGGTCCGGCGGCGGGGCGCTGCCCGGCTCGGTGGGCGCATCGGGCCAGATGCCGGCCTGGCGCAGCTGGTCGGCGTGCCGCTCCAGCGTGTGCATGTGATAGCGGGCGCGGCCGCGCTGGGGCAGGCTGGCGCCCTTGGCGATGCCCGACCACTGCGGGGGGAACGGACGCAAGGCCTGGAAATACCAGCCGGTGCGGTTGTTGGTCTGCAGGTCGTAGACGCGGTCGTACTTGGCCTTGCGGATACGGCCCAGCATCTTGAACAGGTCGCCCGCATCGCTGGGCCGGCCATCCACCTCGACAGCGTTGAAATAGGGCGACAGGCGGGCCAGGGCCTCGAACGGCGGGGTGGTAAGAAGGGTGATCCGGGCGCGCGGATGCGCCTCGCGGATCTTCTTCATCGCCGCCAGGGCCAGGACGAAGTCGCCCAGCGCGCCCAGCTTGATGACCAGGACCTTCTTGATCTCCTTGCTCAACCCTTCGACTCCAAAACCCCAGCGCGGGCCTTCTGGCCGGCAATCACGCGCGCATAGACCTTAAGGGTCGCCTCGACCATGGCGTCCACAGAATACAACCGTCGCGCTCGCGCGCGAGCCGCCATGCCCATCGACTGGCGTCCGGCGGCACCCGCCTCGCAGGCGTCGTTCAGCGCCTGGGCCCAGGCCTCGACGTCGCCGGGCGCGGCCAGCCAGCCGGTCTCGCCGGGAACCACGGTCTCGCGCGTCGCGCCATGGTCGGCGGCGATCACCGGACGGCCCATGACCTGCGGCTCCACCGCCGTACGGCCGAAGGCCTCGGGCTCCAGCGACGGGGCGATGGCGAGATCCGCCAGCAGATAGGCGGCCGGCATGTCGTCGCAGTGGCCCACCAGCTTGACGCTGTCCTGCAGCCCGGCCTGGGCGATCATGTGTTCGAGCTGCGCGCGATAGCCCTTGCGCCCCTGGTCGTCGCCGGCCAGCAGCAGCAGCACCCGCGTGTCGTTCAGCGCCTTCAGCCGCGCCACGGCCTCGATGGCCAGGCCCTGGCCCTTCCAGCGGGTCAGGCGGCCGGCCAGCAGCACCTTCAGCCGGCGCTCGTCGGGGGCGACGCCCCAGGCCTTGCGCAGGGCCTCGACGCGGTCGGCCGAGACGAATCCTGGCTCGAAGCGCGACAGGTCCACCCCGCGCGGGATGGCCACCACCTTGTCGGGATGGATGCCGTGCTCGGCGATGACGTGGGCGCGGGTGTATTCGGAATTGGCGATCACTAGGTCGCCCTTGGTCATCACGGCGTTGTACCAGCGCTTGAGCGCGGACTTGGCGTTGTAGACCCCGTGATAGGTGGCCACGAACGGCACCTTGGTCGTATGCGCCGCCCACAGGGCCGGAAAGGCCGGGGCGCGCGAGCGGGCGTGGACCAGGGTCACCTTCTCGCGGCGGATCAGGTCGATCAGGCGGGCGGCGTTGCCCAGCATCACCAGCGGGTTCTTCGACTGGGCCGGCATCTGGGCCAGACGGCCGCCGTCGGCCTCCAGCCGCGCCGCCATGCGCCCGCCGCGCGTCGCCACAAGGGCCTTGCCGCCCTGGGCCACCACGCCGTGCGCGACGTCGATCGTGGTCTGCTCGGCGCCGCCGGTTTCCAGTTCCGGCGTCACCTGCAGCAGGGTGAATTCATCGGGAAGGATGGACACGCCGCGCTCTGAAGAGGTTAGGAGGGGTTTAGTTAGCGAAACGAACAAGGCCGCGCCATGACCGAAGTCCGCGATTTCCACCCGCGCGAGGAAAATCAGCGTCTCGCGTACCGCAGGATCGACGGCGAAGGCCCCACGGTGGTGTGGCTGGGCGGCTTCCACTCCGACATGACCGGCACAAAGGCCCAGATCCTGGCCGACCAGGCCCTGGCGACAGGCGGCGCCTATGTCCGCTTCGACTATTTCGGCCACGGCGAATCGTCGGGCGCCTTCAAGGACGGCACGATCAGCCGCTGGCGCGCCGACGCCCTGGCCGTCATCGACGACCTGACCGAGGGCCCGCTGGTGCTGGTCGGCTCGTCGATGGGCGGCTGGCTGGCCTGCCTGGCGGCCATCGCCCGGCCCGAGCGGGTGAAGGCCCTGGTGCTGATCGCCCCCGCCCCCGACTTCACCGACAAGCTGATGGAACCCGACCTGTCCGACGAGGCCAAGGCCGCGATCGCCCGCGACGGCTTCTGGATCCGCCCCTCGGAATACGACGACGGCGGCTACGCCATCACCCGCGACCTGCTGGAGGACGGGGCCCGCTGGTCGATCCTGCCCGGACCCGTGCCGATCGACGTCCCGGTGCGCGTGCTGCAAGGCGGGGCCGACGCCGACGTGCCGTGGACCCACGCCCTGGAGCTGGCCAACGGCCTGACCAGCCAGGACGTCGTCTTCTCGCTGATCAAGGACGGCGACCACCGCCTGTCGCGTCCTCAGGACCTGGAGCGCCTAGTGGCGGCCGTGGCCGAGGCCCGCGTGCTGGCCACGCCCGTCGAAGACGACCCGGTGGCCCGTCGCCTGGCCCGTGCGGCCGCCGCCCGGTCGGCCGGTCAGGCCCCGGCCGCGGCCTGGGCGGCGGCGGATCTGGGCGACGACGAGGACTGACCGCGCAAGGCCATTGCCCGGGCTCGCCCCGCATGGCCAAGCTCGCGCCCAGGTCGATTCGGCCTCGAGTTGAAGTGGGGGTTCCATGCGTCTTCAGAAGTTTTCCATCGCGGCCGCCCTGGGCGTCGCGCTGTCCATCGCGTCCAGCGCCCAGGCCCAGGCGCCGGCGGCTTCGGCCAGCGATGATCTCCGCTGTTTCGTGGCCACCTCGCTGCTGGCCGCCAGCGACGACGAGAGCGTCAAGCAGATCGGCCAGATGGGCGCCCTCTACTTCATGGGCCGCGTCGACGCCAAGCTGTCGGACAAGGAGATCGAGGACCAGATGTTCGCCGTCAGCCAGGGCCTGACCGAGGCCGACACCCGCGCCATGCTGGTGCGCTGCGGCGGGGAACTGCAGAATCGCGGCACGACGATCCAGGAGATCAGCAAGCGCGTCCAGGCGCGCGAAGAGGCCGCCGCGACAGCCAAGAAATAGACCTCAGCCGCCGCCCGCCAGAATCGCCGCGAGGCCTTCACGGTAAGTCGGATAGGCCGGCCGCCAGCCCAGCTCGGCCTTGGCCAGCGCGTTCGAGACGCGCTTGTTCTCGGCATAGAAGCGGCGGGTGGCCGGCGACAGGCCAAGCGCGTTGAACGGCAGGTCCGGCGGGACCGGAACGCCCAACAGGCGGGCGGCGTGCTCCATGACGTCCTGCGGCGGGGCGGGCTCGTCGTCGCACAGATTGTAGACCGCCCCGGCGCGCGGCCGCTCCAGCGAGGCCAGCAGGCCCGAGACGATGTCGTCGCGGTGCACGCGGCTGAACACCTGGCCTGGCTTGACGATGCGGCGGCCCTCGCCGGCCTTCAGGCGATCGAAGGCGCTGCGGCCGGGGCCGTAGATGCCCGGCAGGCGGAAGGTGGCGATCGTCAGGCCCATGCCGCGGCACACCTGGCGCCAGTCGCGCTCGGCGCCGACCCGGCGCGCGCCCTCGACCGACTGGGCCTTCAGCGGGCTCGATTCGAACACCCAGCCGCCATCGAAGTCGCCATAGACACCCGTCGTGGACAGATAGCCGATCCAGTCGGGGAAGGCCTCGGCGGCGGCCAGGGCGGGAATCACCGCCTCAAGCGCCGGACAGCCCTCGCCCGTGGGCGGCGAGGTCACCAGCACCGCGTTCACGCCGCGCATCGCTTCGATCATGGCGGCCTTGTCGTCGGGATCGACGGCGGAAAAGCCCAGGGCCTCGACGGCGGCCCGCGCCTGCGGCGTGCGCCCCGTGGCGCTGACCGACCAGCCGCGCGCGGCCAGAGATTCGGCGAAGGCGGCGCCGACATAGCCCAATCCGAACACGAACAGACGCAAACCCAGAGCCCCGCCCTCAAATCCAAGGGACCAATGAGCCGTCGAAACGGGGCTTTCCGCAAGTGCGGCATTCATCCCCAATGAAGTTGCGCGACAGTGCTTGCCAAGCACGGAACGCTCTGCCATAAGCCGCCTCCTCGTCGCGGGGCGCTGCTTTCAGCCTCTTCGATGCGGGCGTAGCTCAGTGGTAGAGCGCCACCTTGCCAAGGTGGATGTCGAGAGTTCGAATCTCTTCGCCCGCTCCATTCCCTCCCCTCGGGAGACGGATGGACGAGACAAGAAAATCGGTGCGCGGGCGTAGCTCAGTGGTAGAGCGCCACCTTGCCAAGGTGGATGTCGAGAGTTCGAATCTCTTCGCCCGCTCCATTTTCTTTTCCTTCCTCACATTCTGATCCGGATGCGAAGCGGGGCCGTTTGGCCCGGCGGCAAATCCTGCTCTAACCTCCCGTCGGATAATTCCGGGGAGCGTACATGCGTCATCATCTTCTCCGCCTCGCCGCCGGCGCGGCCCTGTCGGCCGTGCTGCTGGCGAGCGGCGCGCATGCGGCCGCCCCGACCGCTTCGGCTCGCCTGACCGAGGCCGTGAAGGCCTATGAATCGGTCTCGGCCATCGACGACGAGGAAAGCGGCTCGGACGCCGCCCGCTGGCGCCTGCCGCCGGTCGGTCCCAAGGCCGACGCCGACCGCAAGGCCAAGTACGAGAAGGCCAAGGCCCTGCTGGGCGAGGTCGACGCGGCCGGCCTGTCCGACGACGAGAAGCTGACCCGCCAGATCCTCGCCTGGAGCCTCGACGACAAGCTCACGGGGTTGTCGTTCGACGAAAGCCGCATGCCGTTCAGCAGCGACGGCGGCTTCGACGTCGCCCTGCTCTACCGCGCCAGCAGCGCCCGCCTGAAGACCGAGGACGAGGCCAGGAAGTGGATCGCCCTGCTGGCCCAGGCGCCCGACTGGTACGCCGCCAACATCGCCGAGGCCCGGCGCGGGATCGCCACCGGCTTCGTCCATACCCGGATGACCGCCCAGTCGGTGCTGGAACGCGCCCAGCGCACCGCCGCCACGCCGCCCTCCGAGGATCCGCTGCTGGCCCCGCTGCGCGCCCTGCCCGCCAGCGTGCCGGCCGAACGCAAGGCCGCACTGATCGCCGAAGGCGAGGCCGTGCTGAAGGCCAAGGTCGCCCCCGCCCGCGCCAGCTTCGTCGCCTTCATGCAGGACGAGTACCTGCCCAAGTCCGCCAAGAGCCTGGCGGCCGGCGACCTGCCCGACGGCAAGCGCTACTACGCCTTCCTGGTCAAGCGCTACACGACCACCGACATGACCCCCGACCAGGTGCACGAGATCGGCCAGGCCGAGGTGGCCCGCATCCGCGCGCGGATGGAGACGGTGATGAAGGAGGCCGGCTTCAAGGGCGACCTGCCGGCCTTCCTGACCTTCCTGCGCACCGATCCGCGCTTCTACGCCACCAGCCGCCAGCAACTGCTGGAGAAGGCCAGCGAGATCGCCAAGCGCGCCGACGACCAATTGCCGGCCCACTTCGGGACCCTGCCGCGCCTGACCTACGGCGTGCGCCCGGTGCCGGCCAGCATCGAGAAGGGCTACACCACCGGCCGCTATTTCGGCGGCGACCCGAAAGCCGGTCGCGCCGGCGGGCTGATGATCAACACCTCCGACCTCGACCAGCGCGGGCTCTATGAACTGCCGGCCCTGGTGCTGCACGAGGGCGCGCCGGGCCACCACGTCCAGACCTCGCTGGCCCAGGAGCAGGCCGGCCCCGAGTTCCGCAAGAACCTCTATTTCAGCGCCTTCGGCGAGGGCTGGGGGCTCTATTCAGAATGGCTGGGCGAGGAGATGGGGATCTATCGCGACCCCTACGAACTGTTTGGCCGCCTGTCCTACGAGATGTGGCGCGCCTGCCGGCTGGTGGCCGACACCGGCATGCACTGGAAGGGCTGGAGCCTGGAACAGGCCCGCGCCTGCTTCACCGAGAACAGCGCCCTGTCCTCGACCAATATCGAGGTCGAACTGAAGCGCTACGTCTCCTGGCCCGGCCAGGCCCTGTCCTACAAGATCGGCGAGCTGAAGATCCTGGAGCTGCGCAAGCGCGCCGAAACCGCCCTGGGCCCGAAGTTCGACGAGCGGGCCTTCCACGATCTCGTCCTGCTGGGCGGCTCCACGCCGCTGGCGGTGCTGGAGGCGCGCACCGACGCCTGGATCGCCGCGCGGAAAAAGTAATGACAAGCTGAGCCACGGCCCGGGGTTGACCCGACGCTCACCCCGGGCCGAACCTCCCGCCTGAATAAAAAGGGAGGTTTCATGTCCTACGCCTCGAAGCTCGCGATCGGCGGCGCCCTGCTGCTGGCGCTCTCGGCCTGCTCCGACCAGAAGGCGGCCAAGAGCGACGCTCCGGCCAAACCGGCCAGCGAAAGCGCCGCCACCGCCGAGGCCGCCAAGCCGCCGGCGGACCTGCCGGCCGGCGACTACACGCTGGACAAGACCCACGCCGACCTCAGCTTCAAGGTCAACCACCTGGGCTTTTCCTGGTACACGGCCCGCTTCTCCGACTTCGACGCCAAGCTGACCCTCGACCCGAAGGCGGTCGAGAGCGCCCATATCGAAGCCAGCATCAAGACCGCCTCGCTGCTGCTGCCCGCCCCGCCCAAGGGCTTCACCGAGGAGCTTCTGGGCCCGCAATGGCTGGACGCGGCCAAGTACCCGGCCATCACCTTCCGCTCGACCAAGGTCGCCAAGACCGGCGACGACACCGCCGACGTCACCGGCGACCTCACCCTGCACGGCGTGACCAAGCCCGTGACCCTGAAGGCCAGGTTCAACGGCGGCTACACCGGCTATCCGCCGATGGACCCCAACGCCCGCATCGGCTTCTCGCTGACCGGCAGCTTCAAGCGCTCGGACTTCGGCGTTTCCTACGGCGTGCCGCAACCGGGCTCGACCATGGGGGTCGGCGACGAGGTGCTGGTGGCCATCGAGGCCGAACTGCTCAAGCCCAACCCGCCGGCGGCCAACGCTGCTCCGGCGCCCGGCCAGCCCTGACGAAGGGGCCTATCCCCGTCGGCGGACGGGGATAGGCGACCACTCCAGGCAATACAATCAGTGGTTTAGATTTTCGCTGGACGCGCGAAATAGGAAAGTTATCCTACAAGAGGAATATCAGCCTAGGCTGATGCTCATGGGCGTCACTGGGGGCGCCGCTCTTGAGGGACCATCATGCTCGCTCAAATCCTGGAGGAAGCCTGGGCGATCTCGCCCGACCCGCGTCGCGACCGGCTGGCCGCCGCCTTCGTGACCCACGCCGTGGCCCTGGCCACCGGCGTCGCGCCGATCGACATCGCCTCGGACAAGCGCACCAACAAGGCGGCCGCCCGCGCCCGGCAGATCTCGATCTATCTGGCGCACGTGATCTTCCACTGGCCGCTGAACCGGGTGGCCTTCGCCTTCGGCCGCGACCGCACCACCTGCGCCCACGCCTGCCACCGCATCGAGGACCTGCGCGAAGACCGGGTGTTCGACGCTCGCATGACCGCGCTGGAGGCCTGCGTACGCCAGGCGCCCGAGACCATTCCCGACCTGGCCGGCATCGAGTTCCAGCGCGCGGGGCTTGGCCGATGAACGCCGCCGGCATTCTCGAGAGCGACCTGGAGGCCGAGCATCTGGCCGACCGCGCCGCCCGCCTGCTGGCCCGCGCCGGCTCGGTGATCGAGGCCAGGGGCCTGGCCTACGCCATCCGCTTCGCCCGCGGCCGCCGCCCGATGCTGGTGATCGACGAGGTCGCCTTCCGCAAGCTATCGGAAAGGCTGCTGCCGCGTCCGGACGGCGGCTGGCGGCTGTCGCCAAGGGCTCCTGCCCCGTCGCCGGGGCGGCCGGGCTTCGTCGAGGGCGAAAAGACCGTGGTCGAGCCCGGCGGCCGCGCCACCACGCATCGCGCCAACCTGGGCGAGGCGCCGCTGGACTGGCTGCTGCACCGCAAGCACATCACCCGGGCCGAGCACGCCGCCGGCGAGAAGCTGTCGGCCGACGCCCACGCCTCGGGGATCATCGGCCGCCTGACCATGCGCTGGGACCCGACGCCGCGCTCGGGGGGCGGTTCGCGGCTGGAGCCCATGGAACGGGCCTACGCCGCCCGCCAGCGCCTGGGCCGGGCCATGGAGGCGGTGGGGGCGGAGGCCATGCCGATCCTGACCCTGATCTGCCTCACCGGCACCTCGCTGCAAGGAACCGAGGTCGCCCTGGGCATGAAACCCAGAACGGGCAAGGCCGCCCTCAAGGCGGCCTTGCAGCGCCTTGCGGCGCATTACGGAATGGCGTGAGCCGGAGAAACCAAACCTCGTCTTTCGACAAGCTCGGGATGAGGTTTGGAATGCACGATCCTGGTCGTGGCGGCGCCAGGCTTGGTCCTCATCCTGAGCTTGTCGAAGGGCGAGGACCACGCATCCGCCTTACGACGCGATGGCGTGCTTGATGTCGCGCATCTGGTCGTGGCCGGCCTTGACCTTGGCGTAGGCCTCCTCGATGGCGCGGCGGGTCTCCGGCTGGATGTCCACGTCGCCCAGGGCCTTCTCGTACTTGGCCTTGATGTGGTCCTCGCCGTCCTCGACGGTCTTGACCACCGCCTCGTCGCCCTTGGTCAGGGCGTCTCGGACAGTGAGGAACACCCGGTGGGCGGCGGCCAGGATGCTGCCGTCGTCGTCGGGCGTGCCGCCCAGTCGGCGGACCTCGGCCTGCAGGTCCGAGACGATGCCGCGACGCTCCTGGGCGCGGGCCAGGAACAGGGTCTTGAAGCGGCTGCTTTCGGCGTCCTTGGCGGCCTCCTCGTAGCCGTCGGCGCTGTCGATGGTGATCTCGACCAGGCCGTTGACGAGCTTGATGTGGTCTTCGTTCGTATGGGCCATGCTTGGGCTCCCTGAGCTTCGAATGGAGAGACCGCAGCAACGCGGCCTCTCCGGAAAAGGTTCGAAGCGGAGCCTTACGGTTTCTTCGATTGCAGGAAGGTCCAGGCCGTGCCGGCCGCGGTGATCGCCGCGCCGCGCGTGCGCTTGTTGATCAGCAGGCCGGCCAGCACCGCCCCGCCCAGCACGGCGACGGCCAGCGGCACGGTGCGGCCACCGATGTGGACTTCACGGCCGGCGATGGTCAGCGGCTTCTTCGCCGGCGAACCGACGGCGTAGTCGGCGATCGGGGCCTGCGGATCGGCGGGTTTGGACTGATGGTCCAGAAAGTTCGAGACCTTGTCCGACAGCGTATCGATCAGGCTCTGGCGGGCGCGGGCCGGGCCGGCGCCGTTGGTCGGGCCGGGATTGAGCGTGGGGTCGTAGGCGACCATGGCGTCTGTCTCCATGTCCTTGTGAAGGGGTCGCGGAGATAACGCCGTGCGGGCAAGGGCGATCCGTCAGGCCTCGCGCGGAGGTTTCGACGGCAGGCTCGCCCCCACATGGTCGATGCCCAGTTCCAGGGCCCGCGCGGCCTGGCGCTGGCGCTCGGCGTAGCGGGCCTTCTGGTCGTCGCTGCGGCTGTCGTGACAGCGCGGGCAGGCCACACCCTCGACATACAGCGGCGAAGCACGGTCGGCTTCCGACACCGGCATCCGGCAGCCGCGGCAAAGGGCGTGCGTCCCCTGCGACAGGCCATGGCCGACGGCCACCCGCTCGTCGAACACGAAGCACTCGCCGCGCCACAGGCTCTCGTCCTGCGGCACCGTCTCCAGGTAGTTCAGGATCCCGCCCTTGAGGTGGAACACCTCCTCGACGCCGCGCGCCTTGAGCAGGGCCGTCGACTTCTCGCAGCGGATGCCGCCGGTGCAGAACATCGCCACCTTGGGGGCCGGCGCGGCCGGATCCCAGGTCTGGCGGAAGGCGTCGAACCAGGCGGGGAAGTCGGCGAAGCTGCGCGTCTTGGGATCGATCGCCCCCTCGAACGTGCCGCAATCGACCTCGTAGCCATTGCGGGTGTCGATGACGATGACGTCGCCCTGCGCGATCAGGGCGTTCCAGTCGGCCGGATCGACGTGGACGCCGTGATTGTGGGCCGGATCGAGGTCGGGTTCGCCCAGGGTGACGATCTCGGACTTCACCTTGACCTTCAGCCGATGGAACGGCGCATGGTCGGCGTCGGCGAACTTCAGCTCCAGCGTCTCGCAGCCCGGCAGGGTGCGGATATGGGCGATGACCGCGTCGATCGCCTGCGGCGTTCCGGCGATGGTGCCGTTGATCCCCTCGCGGGCCAGCAGCAGCGTGCCCTTGACCTTCAGCCCGCAGCACAGCTTGGCCAGATCGGCCTGGATGGCTTCCGGGTCGTCGAAGGTCGCGAAGCGGTAGAGGGCGGCGATGCGCCAGGTCGAGGTCATGGGCGGGCCATAGAAGATCGGACGGGTCTGCTCAAGCACGGCCGGAACCAAGCGCGCATAACGCGGGTTACCGGGCCATGAGCATCCTGATCACCGTCATCATCGCCCTCGTGCTGCTGGGCCTGGCCCTCTACGCCGTCCAGCGCTCGCCGATCCCCTCGCCCGTGAACTGGCTGATCCAGCTTCTGCTGATCGTCGTGGCCATCGTATTCATCGGCAATCGGGCCGGGTTCTTCTAGGGCGCCAGGAGACGACCTCGTCCTTCGACAGGCTCAGGAGGAGGTCGAATTCATGCGCCGTGGCCCGACATGGACCCTCCCCCTGAGCCTGTCGAAGGGCGAGGGTTCACGCGCTTGGCCTCAGGCCGCCAGGGCCGCCGCGTCGCGCTGGATACGGGCGACCATCGACTTGAGGCCGTTGGAGCGCTGCGAAGACAGCGCTTCCGACAGCCCCAGGCGCGCCATGGCCGCCGAGGCGTCGAAGGCGGCGATGTCCCTGGCCTGGGCGCCCGAATAGAGCCGCAGCACCACGGCGATCAGCCCGCTGACGATGTGGGCGTCGCTGTCGCCGCGGAAACGCACGGTTCCGTCGCCTTGCGGCTCGGTGACCAGCCACACCTGGCTGGCGCAGCCGCGCACCTTGTTCTCTTCGGAATGCTCCTGCGCCGTCAGCGGCTCGAGGTCCTTGCCCAGCTCGATCACGTAGCGATAGCGCTCTTCCCAGTCGCCGAGCATTTCGAACTCGTCGGCGAGGTCGTTGAGGGCGGCGTCGATGGGGCTGGTGCTCATGGCGCGGCATCTAGGCGGGCCGCGCCCCACATGCAAGTCATCAAGGGCAAGCCGTCAGGCGCCGGGCAGGCTCACGATCGCGGTCAGACCCTGCCCCGGCGCCGACTTCAGGCGCAGCGAGCCGTTCATCGCCCGGGTCAGCAGGTCGACGATCGGCAGGCCAAGTCCCACCCCCTCGCCCGTACGTGTAAGAGACGCGCCGCCGCCCTGCTCGAACGGCCGCAGCAGGCGCGGCAGGTCGGCGGCGTCGACGCCCTCGCCCTGGTCGCGGATCGAGATCTCGACCATGCCGCCGGCCACGCGCTCGGCCTCGATGGTCACCACCCCGTCGCGCGGCGAATGGGCGACGGCGTTCTGCATCAGGTTGGAAAGGATGGTGCGCAGGCCTCGGCGATCGGACAGCACGCCCGGCATGCCCACCAAGTCCGGCGCGCTGAGGACCACGCCCCGCGCCTCGCACTCGGCCCGCATCTGGGCCATCACGTCCTCGACAGCCTCGTCCAGCGGCTCGGCGGCGACGTCCAGGTCGGTGACATGGCCTTCCAGGCGGGCGATCTCGACGATCTGGTTGACGAGTTTCAGCAGCTTCAGGCCGCTCTCGTGCACCAGCTTGGCGTATTCCTTGTATTGCGGCGAGCCGAGCGGGCCGTAGAGCTCGCTGGCGAGAATTTCCGAGAAACCGATGACTGCGTTCAGGGGCGTGCGCAGCTCGTGGCTGACCATGCGCAGGAAGGAACGCTTCTGATCGTCGAGGGCGGCCTTGCGGCGCGCACGGGCGGCGGCGCGGCGAAACGTCGCGGTGGGGCCTTCGGCGCCCCGCTGCGCACCGCGCGAATCAGCCCCGGCCACGCTTTCGGCGGGCTCTTCGGCTGTAAACGAAGCGTCCGCGGACGCCGTCTGAGACATAGGAAACTCCCGGACCTTCTGTCCGCAAAGGCATTCTGTGCCACCCTGAACCAACCCGCTTACGAAACCGTTTCCGTCCACAAGAAGCTGGACTCGGCTGGTCGCCCCACAATTGTGCGTGCTTGGGGGATCGGCCGAAGCGGGGTTAGGATTCACCAATAACGAACCTTTTGAGGCGGACCCGCCCCCTTGGACATCGACCCGGTGCAGCCGCGGCAGGATGAAGCCGCCTTTCGCCCCGCGCTCGGCGCGGGCGAGACGGCGCGCGCCTGGCGTCTGGGCTGGCTGGCCGCGGCCCTGCTGGCCGGCGGTGCGGTGGCCTTCACCCCGGGCTCGACGGGCTGGCCAATCTGGACGGCCCTGCTGGCCGGCGCCCTGCCCGCCATCGCCGCCCTGCTGCTGGGCGACAGCGAGGACGAGCGCACTCAATCCATGCTGCTGGTCGGCTGGGCCGCCGGCGGCGCGATCGCCGCGGCCCTGACCGGCGGCGTCTCGGGCGCCATGAGCGCCTGGTGCCTGGCGCCCGTGGCCGCCGCCTCGACCCTGGCCGCCCCCCGCCGCCTGGCCGAGGGCGCAGCCCTGGCCCTGATCGGCGGCGCCATGGCCGCCCTGACCCAGCTGTCGGGCCTGGCCCCGCCGCCACCCACGGGTCCCACCGCCTTCATCCTCGGCTTCCTGGCCGTCGCCACCACCGGCCTTGGCCTCGCCGCCGGCCTGATGCTGACCCACCGCCGGGCCGGCGAGCGCGACGTGCGCAACCTGTCGGAGCTGACGGCCCTGTCCACCCTGCTGGACGGCCTGCCGTTCCTGGCCTTCGTCGTCACCCTGCAAGGGCGCGTGCGCACCGTGCGCGGCGTCGCCCCCGAAGGCGCGGCGCTGGACAGGATCATGATCGACGGCCTGTCGCACGCCGCCGTCGCCGGCGAGCGCGCCCGCGTCGACTTCGCCCTGGGCCAGGCCCTGCGCGAACACCAGGCGACCCTGACCTTCCCGGCCGCCGAGGCCCCGGAAAAGACCCTGTCGCTGACCCTGCGCCGGGTCGGTCCCGGCATGCTGGTCGGCGTGCTGCGCGACGTCACCGCCGAGACCCGCCACGTGCAGCAGCTGGACCAGGCCCGCGCCGACGCCGAGCAGCTGGCCGCCGGCCGCGCCCGCTTCCTGGCCAATATGAGCCACGAGCTGCGCACGCCGCTGAATGCGATCATGGGCTTCTCCGACATCATGCGCGCCCGCATGTTCGGCCCCCTGACCGACCGCTACGGCGAATATGCCGAACTGATCCACGAGAGCGGCCGACACCTGCTGGACCTGATCAACGATGTGCTCGACATGTCGAAGATCGAGGCCGAGCGCTTCGAGCTGTCGCGCGGCGAGTTCGACGCCCGCGAGGCCGTCAACGCCGCTATGCGCCTGCTGCGCGTGCAGGCCGACAGCGTGGGCGTGCAGCTGCGCGGCGTGCTGCCGCCCGGCGAACTGGACGTCGACGCCGACCGTCGGGCTCTCAAGCAGATCGTGCTGAACCTGGTCTCCAACGCCCTGAAGTTCACCCCGCGCGGCGGCCAGGTGACGGTCACCGCCGACGGTCATGACGGCATGCTGGAGATCGTGGTGGCCGACACCGGCGTCGGCATCAGCCCCGAGGACCTCGAGCGCCTGGGACGCCCCTACGAGCAGGCCGGCGGCGTCGACCAGCGCGCCAGGGGCACGGGCCTTGGCCTGTCGCTGGTGCGCGCCTTCGCCCAGCTGCACGGCGGCGAGATGCATGTCGAAAGCCGCCTGGGCGCGGGCACCAGCGTCTCGGTGCGCATGCCCATCCTGCTGCCCGCCCCCAAGGCCCCCGAGAAGCCGGAGAGCCCCACGGCCACGGCCGACGCCATGGAGCCGCTGTTCGCGCCGTCTCCCGAAGCGACCGATGAGCCTTACCTGGGCGAAAACGTCATCCGCTTCGCCCCGCCGCGCTGAGGCGCTTGATGCTCCCCCTGAAGGGGGAGCTGTCGGCGAAGCCGACTGAAGGGGAAGGGACCGATGCTGTTCGGGGCGCACTGACCTCGTCAGATACTTCCCCCTCCGGCCCTTCGGGCCACCTCCCCCTTCAGGGGGAGGATCTGAAGCGCCCCCCCTTAAACCGCCACGCTGAGCGAAGGGTCGGCCCGCAGGCGCGCCATGTCGCGGCCCGGCGGCCGGCCGTAGAGGCGCGCGTATTCGCGGCTGAACTGCGATGGGCTGTCGTAGCCGACGGAGAAGCCCACGCCCGCCACGTCGCGGCCCTGCACCATCAGCAGGTTGCGCGCCTCCTGCAGGCGGATCTGCTTCTGGTACTGCAGGGGGCTCATGGCGGTGACCGCCTTGAAGTGCCGGTGCAGCGAGGTCTCGCTCATGCCCGCCACCTGCGCCAGGGTCTCGATCCGCATCGGCTCGGCATAGTGCGCGCGCAGCCAGCGGATCGCCCGGCGCACCTGGTCCGGCCGGCCGCCCGACGAGGCGATCTGGCGCATCATGCCGCCCCGCTCGCCGTTCAGCAGCCGCCACATCAGCTCGCGCCGCACCATCGGGCCCAGCACCGCCGCCTCGCGCGGACGGTCCAGCAGGCGAACCAGCCGCATCACCGTCTCGATCAGTTCGTCGTCCATCCGGCTGACGGCCAGGGCGCGGGTCGGCGTGATCTCGGGCACGACCTCCCCCGCCTCGACCAGCAGGTCGGCGATCATGGCGGGATCCAGCGGGATCCCCACGGCCAGGTAGGGCGCGGCGATCACTCGCCCGCTGACCGGCAGGTCGGCCGACACCACCAGGTACTCCCCGGCGCGATAGGGATAGCTCTCGGCGCCCAGGGTCGTGGTCTTGGACCCGTCTAGGATAAGGCACAGCATGGGTTCATAGACCAGCTGCTGGGCCTCGGTGACGGTCGTGCTGGCGATCAGGTGCAGGCCCGGCGGGACCAGCGGACCGACGCCGTCCGTCGAGGCCGCTCCCAGATGGCTGCGCACCAGGGCGACGAGTTCGGGCAACTTGCTCATGGCGACATTCAACCGCTGAAGGCTTGTCCGAGCAACGACGATCGCCTCGATGGCAGGATCGTGCAAGAGGCTGGCGGCATCCGTCTACGGGCTCCGCCCGATCTCGGCTCATCCTGCAAGCTCCTCAGAAGGAGCTTCCCCATGACTTCCCCCGCCCCCCGCACCTGGTTCGTCACCGGCGCCTCGCGCGGTCTCGGCGCCGACATCGTCCGCGCCATCCTGGCCGCCGGCGACCGTGTCGTGGCCACCGCCCGCAACCGCCAGACCCTGGTCGAGACCCTCGGCCCCGACGCCGACAACCTGCTGTCGCTGGCCCTCGACGTGACCCGCCCCGACCAGGTGCAGGCCGCCGTCGACACGGCCCTGGCCCGCTTTGGCCGCATCGACGTGCTGGTCAACAATGCCGGCTACGGCCACCTGTCGGTGTTCGAGGAGTCGACCGCGGCCGACGCCCAGGCCCAGTACGACACCAACGTCTTTGGCCTGATGCATGTCACCCGCGCCGTGCTGCCGGCCATGCGCGCCCAGCGCTCGGGCCGGATCTTCAACGTCTCCTCGGTGGGCGGCATCGTCGGCGGCGAGAGCGGCACGCTCTACTGCGCCTCCAAGTTCGCCGTGGAGGGCTTCTCGGAGTCCCTGGCCGGCGAAGTCCGGCGCTTCGGGATCCACGTCACGGTGGTCGAGCCGGGCTTCTTCCGCACCGACTTCCTGGAACCGACCTCGGTGCGCCACGCCTCGCACGCCATCGACGACTACGCCCAGGTCGCCGCCGACCTGAAGGCCTTCTACGACGCCCGCAGCCGCAACCAGGCCGGCGATCCGCTGCGCCTGGGCCAGGCCCTGGTGACGCTGGCGGGCGTAGAGCGGCCACCCGTCCGCTGGTGCGCCGGCACGGACGCGCTTGGCATGGTGCAGGCCAAGATCGACAGCCTGCAGGGCGAGCTCGACGCCTGGCGCGACCTGTCGGCTTCGACCGACGGCGAGTTCGAGTTCAAGCCGGAAGCCGAGACAACCACCGCCTGGCGCTGAGGCTGGAACCGAAAACCTCGTCCTTCGACAAGCTCAGGATGAGGTTTTCTACCGCACGGCCTCTACCGGTCCTCGCCCTGAGCCTGTCGAAGCATGCCCTTGGGCGAGCCGCGCCGGCGGCGCGACCCGATGGGGGCGAGGACCACATCACCAAACCAGAGCCCAGATACAGAAAAAGCCGGCCCGCGAACGCGGAGCCGGCTTTTCGTCGCCCTTACGGCGAGACTTGGAGGCTTTAGGCCTTCTTCGCGGTGAAACCGGCGAACTTGGCGTTGAAGCGCGAGACGCGGCCGCCACGGTCCATCAGCTGGGCGTTGCCGCCGGTCCACGCCGGGTGGGTGCGCGGGTCGATGTCGAGCGCCAGGTTCGCGCCTTCCTTGCCGTAGGTCGAGCGGGTTTGGTAGCTCGAGCCGTCGGTCAGGGTGACGGTGATGAAGTGGTAGTCGGGGTGAATGTTCTGTTTCATCGGACGGTCCAACCGACTAGAGCGCGGCGTGAAATGTGGGTGAGCACCACCAGCGGGGTGGCCCTCGAAGACGCGCGGCTATAAAGAACCCGCGCGATTTTGGCAAGGACCCAGTTGATGACCGACGTTAACGGCGGCGAGATTTCGGCCGACGGCCGCCCCGGCGCCGGCGCCGAACTGGCCCAGAGCCTCAGCGAGGCGGCCGCCCGCCGCCCGCGCCGCAAGGACATCCGGCCCCTCGCCCACCTCCTGCCGTTCGTTCGCCGCCACATCGGCGACGCGTTGGCGGCAGGGTTCTTCCTGCTGTTCTCGACCAGCGCCACCCTGGGTCTGACCGCCGCCTTCAAGGAGGTGATCGACAAGGGATTCGCCAAGGGCTCGCACGGCTCGGTCAACAGCGCCTTCCTGCTGCTGGGCGGCGTCGCCCTGGTGCTGGCCGTGGCCACCGCCGCGCGCTTCTTCTTCGTCACGCGCCTGGGCGAGCGGGTCGTCGCCGACCTGCGCCGCGCGCTCTACGGCCACGTGCTGTCGCTGGACCCGGCCTATTTCCTCAAGACCCGCACCGGCGAGGTGCTGTCGCGGATGACCACCGACGTCACCCTGATCGACCAGCTGGTCGGCGCCTCGGCCTCGATCGCCATCCGCAACACCCTCAGCCTCGTGGGGGGCCTCGGCTACATGGCCGTGGTCAGCCCCAAGCTGGCGGGCTTCATCGTGCTGATGGTGCCGGTGGTGCTGGCCCCGATGTTCCTGATGGGCCGCAACGTCCGCAAACTGTCGGCCACCGCCCAGGACCGCTTCGCCGACGCCGTCGGCTATGCCGGCGAGAGCCTGGACGCGCTGGACACCGTCCAGGCCTTCGTGCGCGAGCGCGAGGCCGACCGCCGGTTCGGTTCGGCCGTCGAGACCGCCTTCGACGCCTCAGTGCGCCGCATCCGCGCGCGGGCCATGATGACCTCGGTAGTCATCACCCTGGCCTTCGGCGGCGTCACCCTCCTGCTGTGGTTCGGCGCCCAGCTCGTGCTGAAGGGCGAGATGACCCCGGGCACCCTGGCCCAGTTCGCCCTCTTGGCGATCATGGCCGCCGGCTCGGTCGGCGCCCTGGGCGAGGTCTGGGGCGACGTCCAGAAGGCGTCGGGCGCCATGGACCGCATCGCCGAGCTGCTGAACGCCAGGCCCGGCATCGCACCGCCAGAGGCGCCCAAGGCCCTGCCCTCGCCCGTGCGCGGCGAGATCGCCTTCAGCGACGTGGCGTTCGCCTATCCGGGCCGCCCGGACCTTCCGGCCCTCAACGGCTTTACCCTGACCGTGAAGCCGGGCGAGACCGTCGCCCTGGTCGGCCCCTCGGGCGCGGGCAAGAGCACCGTGCTGCGCCTGCTGCTGCGCTTCTACGACCCGCAGGGCGGCGCGATCCGCCTGGACGGCGTCGACCTGCGCGAGGCCACCCCCGCCGAGGTGCGCGGGACCATGGCGCTGGTGGCCCAGGACTCGCCGCTGTTTTCGGGCTCGGCGATGGACAACATCCGCTTCGGCCGCGCCGACGCCACCGAGGACGAGGCCCGCGCCGCCGCCGACGCGGCCCAGGCCACCGGCTTCATCACCGCCCTGCCCCAGGGCTTCGACACGCCCGTCGGCGAGCGCGCCAAGACGCTGTCGGGCGGCCAGCGCCAGCGCCTGGCCATCGCCCGCGCCCTGGTGCGCCAGGCCCCGATCCTGCTGCTCGACGAAGCCACCAGCGCGCTGGACGCCGAGAACGAGCGGCTGGTGCAGCAGGCCCTGGACGCGGCCATGAGCGGCCGCACCACCCTGGTCATCGCCCACCGACTGGCCACCGTGCTGCAGGCCGACCGCATCGTGGTCATGGAGGAGGGCCGCGTGGTCGAGGAAGGCACGCACGCCGACCTGGTGGCCAAGGGCGGCCTCTATGCGCGCCTGGCCCGCCTGCAGTTCGGCGTCGAGGCCGCCTGATCGCCCCGTCCCTTGGTTGACGAAGCGCGCGCGGGCGGCGAATGCTCGCGCCCTTCGTCCTGGGGGTGCGTATCGTGATCGACAAGCTGGCCGGCCTGAACCCGTTCGCAAAGCTGCCAGACGAGGAGACCGCCACGCACGCGGCCCGCGCCGGTGCGGTCGGCGCCTGGCTGACCGCCGTCGGCAGCGTCATCGGCGCGGCCATGATCTTCTTCCGGTTCGACACCTACCTGGCCAAGATGCGCGAAGCGGCCCTGGCCGACAGCGCCGGCCGGGATCCGGCCGTCACCCAGGCGGTGCTGGCGACCATGGGACCGACCATGGCCTGGGCCACCATCGGCTTCACCATCGTCATCGGGCTCGTCTATGTCTGGCTGGGCCTCGTCCAATGGCGCCGGCTGACGCGGATGATCCCGCTGATGATGCTGCTGTTCGCGGCCTACGGCCTGCTGACCACGGCCCTCGGCCTGGCCGGCGGCAAGGCCGTCATGGGCCTCGTGCCGCCGCTCCAGATCGCCTTCAGCCTGCTGCTGAGCACGGTCGCCCTGCTGTGCTTCATCGCCGGTACGCGCGGCGGCTTCCGCCTGCAGGCCCTGCGCAAGGCCGGCTAGCCGGCCGCCGTCTCGGCCTCGACCGCCTTCTTGATCAGGGCCACGTGGGCCACCTGGTCGCGCAGGGCCTGGAAGGCGGGGCTGGACGGGCCGTCGGGCTGGCTCTGCGCCCAGTCGACCAGGGCCAGCAGCGCCTCGCTGATGCGGCCGATCTGGCGGCCGTAGCTGCCCACCTCGTCCAGCACGCGCGCCTCGACCTCGGGGCTGCGCGACTGGCCCAGATTGACGGTGAACAGCGAAAAGTCGCCGAAGCTCCAGGACCACGGATTGATGGTCTGGGTCAGCTGGCGCGGGGCCAGGGAAAGCTGGAACGGCTGGGTCATGCGGGCCTCCCGGTCAGGAAGCCCAGCATGCGCCCATTGCAACGCCTGCGTGTGACGTTCCGGCGAGCGGCGTTGCGGAAACGCCCGTCTCGCCCAAGTCGTGGTCAACCGCGGGCGGCGACCGCCAGGCCCGGGAAGTCGCTGAACACCCCGTCGACGCCGGCGGCGTACAGCGCCTTCAGCACCGCCGTGACATCGCCGCGCTGGGCCAGGTAGTCGGCGGCGCTGGCATTACCCCGCCGCAGCGTGGCCGGCAGGAAGTAGTTCTCGGCCTGCACCGTCCAGGGATGCACCAGCAGGCCCGCGGCGTGGGCGTCCTTCACCAGCGAGGTCGCCGGCAACAGGGCCTGCTTGTCCTGCGGCACGACCATCGTCTTTTCCGGACCCAGGCCGTCGGCATAGGCCGCCACGCCCTTCAGGCCCTCGGGCGTGACCAGGTCGGCGTACCTGACGTGCGGCTGATCGGCCGGACCGCCCTCGCCCGCCACCAGCAAGACGAGGCGCGCGGGCGTCTTCAGGCGCAGGGTCTTCAGCGGCCCGACCTCGAAGCACTGAACGAACACCGGCGCGGTCTTGGAGTTGAGATCGTTGCGCTTCAGCGCCTCGATCATCCGCCCCTCGATGGGCAGGCCCACAGAGGCGAAATAGGCCGGGTGCTTCATCTCCGGATAGACGCCGATCGTGCGGCCCACGCGTTTGCTCTCGGCGCGAGCGAAGGCGACCACCTCGTCGAAGGTGAGCACGCCGGCCTGGCCGTCGAAGGCGGCGCTGGCCGGACGCAGCTGCGGCAGCCGCTCGCGGGCGCGCAGGGTCTTGATCTCGGCCAGGGTGAAGTCTTCGGTGAACCAGCCTGTCAGGCTTTCGCCGTCGATGGTCTTGGTCGCCTTGCGGGCCGCGAACTCGGGGCGCGACGCCACGTCGGTCGTGCCGCCGATCTCGTTCTCATGGCGCACCACCAGGTGGCCGTCCTTGGTGACCACCAGGTCCGGCTCGATGAAGTCGCAGCCCTGCTCGACCGCCAGGCCGTAGGCCAGCAGCGTGTGCTCCGGACGCTCTCCAGAAGCGCCGCGATGGGCGATGACCACCGGCTTGCGCACCCCGGCGCGGACCATGGTCGGGATCATGCTGGCGCCCATCGTTCCAGCGAGGGCGGCGGTCGTCATGGCGCGGCGGGTCAGTAGGGTCATGGCGGCTGATTAGCGCGCGGGTGTGACGGTTTGGCGAGGTTCAAACAGGTTTTGGATCGCCGTTTCCCGCCTTCCTGGGCCTTGTGCCCAGGATCCATCGTTCAGCCTGCTCAAACCTCCACAGGGCGACCTGGATCTGAGCCGTCGCCGGCATGGGCCCTCGCCACAGGGGCGAGGGAAGCGAAGAAGAGAAGCTCATCCGCAAATGAAAAGGGCCCCGGAAATTCCGGAGCCCCTTCCAACCAGCCTTGCGAAAGACCTCAGCCGGCCGCTTGCAGGGCCTTGAGCACCTGCGGGTGCAGCTCGGGGTTCGAGGCCAGGATCGACGCGCCCTGCACCGGGTCGCCGTGCTCTTCGATGGTGGTGACCTTGCCGCCCGATTCCTGGACCATCAGCACGCCGGCGGCGACGTCCCAGGGCTTCAGATTGCGTTCCCAATAGGCGTCGAAGCGGCCGGCGGCGACCCAGGCTAGGTCGAGCGAGGCGGCGCCGAAGCGACGCACGCCGGCGACCTTCTGGCTGACCTGGTGCAGTTCCTTCAGGAACTGGCCGTGGCCGGGCTTGCCGACGAAAGGCACGCCGGTGGCCAGCACCGACTCGTCCAGGTGCTTGCGGGCGGCGACGCGCAGGCGCTTCTCGGCGCCGAGGAACGCGCCACGGCCCTTCTCGACCCAGAACAGGTCGTGGGTGATCGGGTTGTAGGTGACGCCGGCGACGACCTCGCCCTCGCGCTGCAGGGCGATGTTGACCGCAAAGTGCGGGATGGCGTGCATGAAGTTGGTGGTGCCGTCCAGCGGGTCGACGATCCAGGTGTGGGTCTTGTCGGTGCCCTCGACCATGCCGCGCTCCTCGCCGAGGAAGCTGTAGCCCGGACGCGCCTTGCTGAGGATCTCGAACAGGGTCTGCTCGGCCTTGAGGTCGGCGTTGGTCACGAAGTCGCCCGCGCCCTTCTTGGAAACCTGCAGCTCGGTGACTTCGCCGAAGTCACGGGCCAGACCCCGGGCGGCCTTGCGCGCGGCGTCGATCATCACGTTGAGAAGGGCGGAAGGCGTGGGCACGGGCGGATATCCTATGGAATTCCCTGCACCGGCGCGCAGACGCGCGGCGGCGGGAGACGGACGATGGCAGTGGGAAAGAGCGGGCGCGGAAACTAGACGCGAGCCTCGCGGAAGGCAAGGCGGGGCAGATTGTCGCGTCTTGGGCGAGCCCTCTTGAAAAAGGGGACCGATCGGTCAATTTTAAGGGCGGCGGTTGATCCAGCGCAAAGCGAGGGGTCGCGCCACGCGCAAACTCCCCTTAGCGCAAACAAGGAACGACCCCATGACCAAGCTCCCCCTGATCACCGCCGCCTTCGCCCTTCTGGCCGTGGCTCAACCCGCCGCCGCCGAAACCCTGCTGGGCGGCGCCTCGCAACGCGTCTCGGTGACCGGCAAGTCCTCGGCCGCCGTCAGCGACGAGCTGACCCGCGCCGCCCGCCAGGTGTGCGTCAAGGCGCTGAAGAGCAGCCGCCACCCCAACTACGCCTCGTGCGTCACCGAGACCCTGGGCCAGGCTCGCGCCGACTACGCCGCCCTGCGCTCGGCCGCCGCCAACGCGGCTGAGTAAGGCCTCCCCCGCCACGCCGCCGGGCCCCTCCTCCCGGCGGCGTGGAATTGTCGGGAAAAAACTTCGCGGCCGTGTCACGTCTGGCGCCCTGGCCTCGTCCTGTCGGCGAGCACCTGGGGATACGCCGATGACCACCGCCGACACGATCTTCGAAAGCCGCCGCCACGCCATGACCGGCCTGGCCTATCGCATGCTCGGTTCGCGGGCCGAGGCCGAGGACGTGGTGCAGGACGCCTGGCTGCGCTGGCGCGAGGTCGACGAGGCCGGCGTCGACAACCCCGGCGCCTTCCTCAACCGCGTGGTCTCGCGCCTGTGCCTGGATCGCCTCAAGTCGGCCCGCGCCCGCCGCGAGCTCTATGTCGGCGAATGGCTGCCCGAGCCCGTGGTCGATGTCGACGAGACCTTCGGCCTGGGCGAGAACCTGACCGTGGCCTTCCTGCTGGCGCTGGAGCGCCTGACCCCGCTCGAACGCGCGGCCTTCCTGCTGCACGACGTGTTCGACACGCCCTTTTCCGAGATCGCCGCCACGCTCGACCGCTCCGAGGCCGCCGTGCGCCAGCTGGCCGCCCGGGCCCGCGACCACGTCAAGGCCGGCAAGCCGCGCTACAAGCCCAGCGCCGACGAGGAGCGCCGCCTGACGCAGGCCTTCATCGCCGCGGCGATGAGCGGCGACGCCGCGACCCTGCGAGGCCTCCTCGCGCAGGACGTGGTCATGCATGCCGACGGCGGCGGCAAGGCCTCGGCGACCATGAACCCGGTGTTCGGCCTCGACAACGCCGTGCGCCTGCTCGAAGGCATCGCCCGCAAGTGGCCCCAGCCCGACGACGTGGCCGTGCGCCTGGCGCGGATCAACGGCCAGCCCGGCGTGGTGCTGTCGCACGCCGGCGTCGTCATCCAGACCATGGGCCTGGACATCGTCGATGGCCGCATCGCCGCCGTCTACACCATGCGCAACCCCGACAAGCTGGCGATGGTGGCGCCTTAGAAGACCCCCTCAGGGCAACGGCGTCTTCGGCAGGCTGTCCTTCGTCTCGCAGGCCAGCTTGCCGGCCTTGCCCGCCGCGCCGGAGATGTCGTCGACCTTGGCTTCCTGCCGCCAGTTCTTGGGCAGGCCCTTGTCGCCGGCGAAGTCCATGCCGAGATCCATCCACTTGTCGGCGGCGCAGTCGAGGGCGAACAGCATGATCGGGCCCTTGCCGGCCGGCCAGGCCTTGTACGGCCCGCCGCCCTTGCCTTCGGCGATGCGCAGCACCACCAGGCCGGACTTCTCGTCCACCCTCAGGAAATCGGCGTCATAGAAGGTCTTGGCCTCGCCGGGGGCCGGTTTCCAGGTCTCGGCGGCCGTCGGAACGGCGGCCAGGACCAGCATGGGTACGCTGAGCAAACACGCTACGAGCCGCTTCTGCATGGCGGTCCCTCCCCGTTATGGTTCGCGGGAAGGACGCTATGCCTGTCGCACAACCACGGCAAGAGAACGTCGTTATGCGCGTTCGCAGGCGCGCTAGCCGCGGGCGGCGAGCCCTTGCGCGATCGCCGCGTTCAGCGCCGCCACGGCCGCGTCCGGACCTTCCGGATGCGCCCACACCCCGCCCGAGACGGCCAGGAAGTCGGCGCCGGCGGTCGCCAGGCCCGCGGCGTTGGCGGCCGTGATCCCGCCGATGGCCACGCACGGAACCTCCATCGTCTCCTGCCAGATCGACAGGATGTCGGGCTCGGCGACGATGGGCGCGTCCTTGGTGGTGGTCGGGAAGAAGGCCCCGAAGGCCACGTAGTCGGCCCCGGCCTCAGCGGCCTCCATGGCGAGGTGGCGGCTGTCGTGGCAGGTGACGCCGACCATGCGGTCCTTGCCCATCAGCTTGCGGGCGGCCGCATAGGGCGTGTCGCCCTGCCCCACGTGCACACCGTCGCAGTCGAGCCGCGCGGCGAGGTCGGGACGATCGTTGAGGATCACCGCCACGTCACGGGCGCGGGCGATCGGCGACAGGGCCTCCACGGCGGCGGCGATCACGTCGTCGGACACATCCTTGAGGCGGATCTGCAGAGCCGCGACATCGCCGCCCTCCAGGGCGCGGGCCAGCTGGCGACCGAAGGCGGCCAGGTCCGGCAGGGACGGCGGGGTTATCAGATAGAGGCGGCAGTCGAGCGTCATGCGCCGCCTTTACGCCGATTTGACGCGCAGCGCGACTTTGGGGACGAAGCTCCGCCAGCGGAGCGTGAAAACCTCGTCCTTCGGCAGGCTCAGGATGAGGGTTTCAGATCGCCCGCCCCCGATCCTCATCCTGAGCCTGTCGAAGGGCTCGCCTGCGGCGACGCGCCGCCGGTAACTCGACTGAGAGTCAGTTGCAAACCGGTGGAAAACTGTTAGATGAGAATGACAATCATTCGGTAGGGCGTTCCTCTCTTGTACGTCTGCAATTGTAACGGCATCCGCCAGCGTGAAGTCCGCGCCGCGATCGACGCGGGCGCGACTCGTCCGGCCGAGATCTTCCGCCACAAGGGCTGCCAGGCCCAGTGCGCCAAGTGCGTCTGCGAGATGCGCCAGATGATTCAGGAAGCCCAGGAAGCTCTGGCTTACGCCGCCGAGTAAGGTTTCCTGCGACGCAAAGTCGACGATTTCAGGTTACCGCGAAGCACTCTCACGCTTTTCTGTGAGGCTGCGAAACACTTGCACACATTACTGTTGAAGCGCTGAAAAAGGCGACTAAGGGTGCGGGCGAACTCGAACCTTAGGAGGCCGCCATGCAAGGCGATCCCGGCGTTATCCGCGTCCTCAACGCTGTGCTCACCAACGAGCTGACGGCCGTCAACCAGTATTTCCTGCACGCCCGCATGCACGACAACTGGGGCTTCAAGCGCCTCGGCCAGATCGTCTACCAGGAATCGATCGGCGAGATGAAGCACGCCGACAAGCTGATCAACCGCATCCTCTTCCTCGAGGGCCTGCCCAACCTGCAGGACCTGCACAAGCTGAAGATCGGCGAGACCGTGCCCGAATGCCTGGCCGCCGACCTGTCGATCGAACTGTTCAACCGCGAACTGCTGGTGCCGGGCATCGTCCAGTGCGAGCAGGCCCGCGACTACATCAGCCGCGAACTGCTGCGCGAGATCCTCAACGACACCGAGGAGCACATCGACTACCTCGAAACCCAGCTGTCGCTGATCAAGTCGCTGGGCGAGCAGAACTACCTGCAGAGCGCCATGGGCGAACTGCCGGCGGCCTGATGCTTGGTCCCCGCCCCCATCGGGTCGCGCCGCAGGCGCGGCTCGCCCGAGGACATGCTTCGACAAGCTCAGGGTGAGGACCAAGGCAGGCGCGGCGCTAGAAAACCCTCATCCTGAGCCTGTCGAAGGACGAGGGTTTCGCCACGACTTCCAAACGGCCTTCCCGCCCCGGCGGGGAGGCCGTTTTGCTATTCGCCCAGGCCTATTCGCAGAGCGCTTCCAGCGCCTCGCGATCCATAAGCTCGACATGGCGCACGGTCGGCAGGGCGATCAGCCCCTCCTGCAGGAAGCCGGTCAGGGTGCGCGACACCGTCTCGATGGTCAGGCCCAGATAGTCGGCCATGTCCTGGCGGCTCATCGGCAGGTCGAAGGCCGCCTCGCCGGTGCGGTCGGCCAACAGCAGCAGAAGGCCCGCCACCCGCTCGCAGGCGCTGCGACGGCCCAGCATCAGCACGTGGTCCTGGCTGCGCTGCAACCCCGAGATGGTCAGTTGGTAGAGTTGGCGGGCGACCTGCCCGTCGCGAGCGGCCAGGTCGCTGAGCGCCCGGCGGCGAACGATGCGGACCGTCACCTCGCTGACCGCCTCGGCCGTGGTGCGCCGCACATCGCCGGCCTCGAAGCCGAAAGCCTCGCCGACGAAGTGGAAGGCGTCGATCTGCCGGCGGCCGTCGCGCAGCAGGCGGCCCGTGCGCACCGTGCCCTCGACCAGCTCGTAGACGTGGTCGGCGGAATCTCCCTCGGCGAAGATCTCCTCGCCGGCCGCGTAGCGGATGACGCTGGCGGCGGCGACCGGCAGGGCCGGCTGGGCGTAGGCGGGCTCGAAACGAAGGGGCGACAGCATCAGACGGCTCCCGAAGGAATGGGGGCGAAAGACGCCGCCCCGACACCGGCACATTCCCCCTACTCTTCGTGCGGGTAAATTCGGGAGCGCCGCATAAGGGGTTCTGCGTAGGCGGCGCTCGGGAAGCCCCTTTGCCAAGTTCGCTCGAAGATGGAGACTTGGCGCATGCGCAACTCGTCCCGCGTCGTACTCACCGGCTGGAAGGCCGTTCTACTGGCCCCCTTGGCGCTGCCCGTCGCGCTCGTCGCCGGCCTGCTGCCCGGCGCCCGGACCGTTCAGCGCTCACCGGGCGAAGTGGCCGCCATACTGCGCGACTTCATCGACGACACGGGCGGCGAGTGGGACTGGGACGACTTCGAAAGCGTCGCCATCCGCGATCCGGCGCTGGAGGCCATCCGGCGGCGCGCGATCGCGGCCGGACCGCCCGATCCGGACCTTGCGGTCCTGCGCGCTCTCCTGGCCGAAGCCGAGCGCCTGGCCGAAACTAGCGCCTGACCATCCGCTCCAGCTCGACCGCCCGCACGGTGGTCATGCTGAGGTGGCAGCCGCTGATGTTGAGCATGTCGATGGTGCCGCCGGTCAGGTCTTCCCGGCACTCGGCGTCGCGGCGCTTGATCCAGGCCCGCTGGACGGTGCGCAGCTTGGCCTGCTCGGCCTTGGAGCGCCTGGCCATCACCGCCTTGTAGGCGCGGTTCAGGCGGGCGTCCTGTTTCTGAAGTTCTTCGTTGGTGCAGCCGGCCATGGCCACGGTGACGCCCTTGATGGCGTCGCCGCTGCTCAGGCAGCGGTCGTAGGCCGGCGAGTATTCCTTCTGGGGATCGATAGGATCCGAAGCGGCGAAGGCCTCGGGGGCCGCCAGGGCCAACAGCATCAGGCCGGGAACCAATCGTCGAAGCAGCATGCGGACCCTCGCTTTCGACGGCGAAGATGCCCCGCCGATCTCGACGGCATCAAGGCGTCGCGCGCTCAGAGGTTCCTGGCGATGCGGTCGGCCAGGGGCGAAAGATCGCCGCCGGCGTCGTCGAACACGCCCATGTCCTGGGCCGTCACCTGCGCGAACAGGTCCTGCGCCGCCTCCGAGGTTGTCAGCAGGTCGAGCGCAGCCTCCGCCTCGTCTTCGGGCCAGCGGTCAAGCCGTGCGCCCAGCGCCTTCAGGCGCGCTTCGAACAGTTTCAGGTCCATAGCCACAGATCTTCTTCTGCCTCTGGAGTCTCGTCTTCAAGGCCTGCCGGCCCCGTTTCAGGAGCGAGCGGACCGCCTGTTCCGAACAGCCCATGGCGTCGGCGATTCTACCGACCTCGAGCTCTTCGAAATAGAACAAAGTCAAAGCCTGGCGCTGGGTGTCCGGCAGCTTGCCAAGGGCCTGCTGCAGGGTCACGGCGACTTCCGACCGTTCGAGGTTGGCCAGGGCGTCGGCCTGGGCCGGCCCTTGGACCTCGGCGTCGGCCAGGCGGGTGATGACCTCCTGGCTTTCCGGCACGGCCTTGCGGACGCGGCGACGGTCGATGGCCTTGTTGACCGCGATGCGGTGCAGCCAGGTCGAGAACCGCGCCTCCGGCGTCCAGCGCTCGCGGGCGCGCCAGGCGGCAATAAATGCCTCCTGGGCCGCGTCCTCGGCCTCCTGCACGTCGCCCAGGACGTTGAGGGCCAGCCGCCGGACCATCCGCAGATGCCGATCGACCAGCACCCGGAACGCCACCTGGTCGCCGTCACGGCAAGCCAGGAACAGGTCTTCGTCCGAGCGGGCGTCCGCCAACCCGAACTCGCCCGTCGCAATCATCGCTGAATTCGCCATGGCGATTACTCGCCTCCATCGCTGTATCGCAATGGGATTGGCAAACAGCATGCCATATATCAGATAACTGCATCACCGAATTCATCTGATACATTTGCAATACGTCGACGAGTTTCTATTTTTCAGAACGGAGTTCTTTGCAGAACGGGCGCAACAAGTCGAGTACGATTTGATACGAATTCGACACATCTTTGCGGCGACTGGCGCGAACCATGCTGTCGAGCACGTACTGATAGAAGCTGCGCAACGTCTTGCCGTCCGGTCCGGCCGCCGAAAAATCCAGGCTCGTCGACAGCACGGTGAGGATCTGGGTCGCACGCATGGCGTGTCGGCACATTTGATCCAGCCGCCCCTGCTCGTGGGCGAATTTTGCCGAGCCGACGGCCCGGTAGAGCTCCTCGTGCACCGAGGCCAGCACGTCGCGCGGGCTGGCGGTCAGGCGGCTGGAGGCCGCATAGGCGCTGAACGCCTGGCTGTTAGTCGTCGTCATCGCTGCTGGCTCCGAGGATGGCCTTGATCTGCTGCTGAAGGATCTGGGCGGCGTAGAGCTCTGTCTCCATCGCCGAGTATTTCGCGATCAGCTTGGTGCGGTACGTCTCCGCGTTGTCGCGGATGGTCTCCGACTGTTCGGTCAGGTTGCTGTTGACCGTGTCGAGGGTGTTGATGCGCTGCTGGATCACGCCGGTCGTGGTGTTGGCGTAGTCGCTCATCAGGCTGATGATGAGGTTGGCGAAGCCCTGGGTGATCTGCACCGAGATCGTGCCGCTGGTCGGGTTGGCCAGGGCGAAGGACAGGCCCTCGTAGATCGACCCGGTCGCGCCGATGATCCGGCTGCCCGAGATCGTGAACAGGCTCGAGTCGCCGCCCACCGACACGCTGGAGATCGCCCCGTCGGTGACGGTGACCTCCAGGTCGAAGTCGTACGACAGGGTAGTGTCGTTCTTGAGGAGCTTGAGGTTGCTGTCGCTGGCCTCGAACTTGGTCTCGAAGAAGGCCGCGACGCTGGACAGGTCGGTCAGCAACAGGTTGTCGAGCGAGGTCTCGTCCGACAGCTCCAGCTGGTTGGCGCTGTTGAGCGTGATGCCCAGGGCCGACAGGTCGGTCAGTTCGTCGTCCGACCCCGACTTGCCGCCCAGCAGGGCGTTCAGCTGGCGATTGACGTCGCGCAGTATGCCGTCGGCGAACAGCACCGCGTCGTCGGCCACCACCCCGCCCGAGCCCACCGTCTGGTTGGTCACCACGAAGGCGCGCAGGGCGTTGTAGGCGTCGATGAAGTCGGTGATCGCCGTCTTGATGTCGTCGTAGTTGGCCTCGATGTCGAGGGTGATGGTCTGGCCGCTGGTGGCTTGCAGCAGCGAGATCGACAGGCCCGGCACCACATCGGTCAGCTCGTTGCCGTCGCTCTCGATCTCGACCCCGTCGATGGTGACGATCGAGGGCTGGGCGGCCTGCAGTACGTTGGCGAAGGCGCCGCTGGCGTCGGTCAGGCCCAGCGACTGGCCGATGTCGTCGCCTAAGACCGACGACAGGGCGAGCTGCTGGTTGGTGTCGCTGGTCGACATGACCAGCCGCGTGCCGGTCGAACTGGTGATCAGGGTGGCGGTTACGCCGGTCGTGCTGGTCTTGGCGTTGATGGCTGCTGCGATGTCGCTGACCGTCATGGTCGAGGTGACGGTGATCTCGGCGGCGGTCCCGCCGTCGACGCCCACCGACATCACGCCCGACAGGCCAAGCGCCGTGCCGGCGATCTGGGCGGTGGAGGTCACCTTCATGGCCTTGGCCAGCTGGGTGACCGTGATCTCGTAGGAGGCGGCCACCGCGTCGCTGTCGGCGTCGACGGCGATCACCGAGGTGGCGTCCGTGCCGTCCGAGGCGGTGAGGTACGCGCTCTTCTCGTCGAAGGCGTTGGTGGTGGTCGTGACCGAACTGTAGGTCGTGCCCGCCAGCGCGGTCATCGAATCCGAGATCGCCTGCAGCAGGGTCTGCAGCGACTGGTACGAGGCGATCTTGGTCTCGTTGGCCGTGACCTTGGCGTCGATGGTGTCGGCGCGGGCGGTCTTCTGGGCGACGGCCGCCTCGATCAGGGAGTCGGTGTCGAGCCCCGAGATCGTGCCGGTCAGGTAGGTCGTCGACCCCGAGGTCGAGACGCTGCTGGTGGTCGTCATGGCAATGTCCGGAAAGTCGGCGGGAGAGCCTCGAAGGGCTCCCCCGCCAGTCTGCAGGACGACGGGAGCCAGGCCCCCGCCATCGCGACGCGAGCGACTACTGCAGCAACTTCAGAAGCGACTGACTCATCGAGTTGGCCTGGCTGAGGGCCGAAATCGCTGCGCTGGTCAGGGTCTGGGCGTTGGTGAAGTTGGTCTGCTCGGCGGCGATGTCCACGTCGGTGATCGCCGACGCCGCCGACTCCAGGTTCTCGAGCGACGTGGAGATCACGTCGCCGCGGAACTCGAAGCGCGACAGGGTGGCGCCGACGTCGGCGCGCATTTTCGAGACCGCCGTGATCGCCGAGTCGATCTCGTCCATGGCAGCGACGGCGTCGCTGGTGGAGGTGATCGAGGTGACGGTCAGGTTCAGCCCCGTGGTGTTGGCCTCACCCAGTTCGACCTTGATGACATCGGTGCTGGACGTGCCGACCATGAAATCCACGCCCGTGCCCTCGGTGTAGTTGCTGTCACCGTTGAGCAGAGTGACGCCGTTGAAGGTCGTCGTCTTGGCGATGTCGTCGATTTCTTCGGTCAGCTGTTCGTACTCGGCGCTGATGTACGACAGGTCGGCAGTGCTCGACGTCCCCGACTGGGCCTGGGCCGTCAGGGAGTTCATGCGCTGCAGGATGTCGGCGATGTTCGACAGGGCGCCGTCCGCGGTGTTCAGCACCGAAGTGCCGCTGGTCACGTTGGTGGCGGCCTGGTTGAGCACGGTGATGTCGGCGTTCATGGACGTCGCGATGGCGAGGCCGGAGGCGTCGTCCTTCGCGCTGACGATCCGCGAGCCGCTCGACAGCTTCGCCAGGGATTCGCTCTGCGCCGCCGAATTGTTGTTCAGGTAGCGCAGGGCGGTGTTGGCGGCCGTGTTGGTGGAGATAACAGGCATGTTCTAGTCCGGTTCTCTGTCTGGAGTCCGGCCGGGGGAGAGTCCGGTCGGGAAGCTGTCCGCCGTTCTGACGGCCTGGCTTCGACGGGTTGAACGGGACGTCCGCCGACGATGGGGCGGATTATTTTCGCTCCCCCCTGCCCCTAAAAATAATCCGCCCCATCCGGCGCGGAGCCTCCGTTGAACCCGTCGATCGGCGCCCAGAGCGACCGGACCGACTTCACCGGAGGGCTTTCTCCATGACCACCGTCTCCTCGGCGACGAGCACCAGCACGACGAGCTCCAGCAGCTCGTCCGGCACGCTGCAGCTTGGCACCACCGACTTCCTGAAGCTGCTGATGACGCAGCTGACCAACCAGAACCCGCTGGATCCGACCGATCCGACCGAGTTCACCAGCCAGCTGGCGACCTACTCGTCGCTCGAGCAGCAGATCAACATGAACGACACGCTGACGACGATGTCGGACAACATGTCGTCGCTGCTGACCCAGGTTCAGCTGCTCGCCTCGGCCTCGGAATAGGGGGCCGCAAACATGAGCCTGTCCTCCGCCCTCTCGACCGCCGTCTCGGGCCTTTCGGCCCAGAGCATCGCCCTGTCGGCGATCTCCGAGAACATCGCCAACGCCTCGACCACCGCCTACAAGACGACCGAAGTGTCGTTCCAGTCGCTGGTCAGCGGCGCCATGGGCACCAACACCTCGACCAGCTCGGTGGTGGCCAAGACCAACCAGGCGCTGAACGTCACCGGCGCCATCTCCTCCACCAGCGTGGCGACCAACATCGCCATCGACGGCTCGGGCTATTTCGTGGTCGCGGCCAATGCCGGCGACAGCGGCAGCGACCTCGTCTACAGCCGCAACGGCAGCTTCTCGACGGACGCCAACGGCTATCTGGTCAATAGCGAAGGCTATTACCTGATGGGCTATCCGACGGACTCCGACGGCGCCGTCCTGGCGTCCAACACCAGCGACCTGACCAGCCTGTCGGCGATCAATCTCGACTCGATCAGCGGCACGGCCAAGGCCACCTCGACGGTGAGCATGGCCGCCAACCTGCCGGCCGACGCCACGACGGGCCAGAGTTTCGACACCAGCATGGAGGTGATCGACTCCCTGGGCGTCAGCCACACGGTCGGCCAGACCTGGACCAAGACCGGCGACAACACCTGGTCGCTGAGCCTGTCGGACCCGACCCTGACCAAGGACAGCACGACCACCTCGGGCACGATCAGCCCGAGCACGGTGACCGTCACCTTCAACTCCGACGGCAGCCTGGCCACGACCGACCCGTCGCCGGTCAATATCAGCATCACCGGCCTGTCGACCGGCGCGGCCGACAGCGCCATCGTGCTGGACCTCGGCTCGACGGGCGGCACCGACGGCCTGACCCAGTACGCCTCGACCTCCTCGACCCTGTCGATCAGCCCGACCTTCGAGCAGGACGGCGCCAACTACGGCGAGCTGTCGGGGATCAGCATCGACGAGAGCGGCCTGGTCACGGCCAATTTCGACAACGGGGTCAGCCTGGCGATCTACCAGATCCCGGTCGCCACCTTCAGCAACCCCAACGGCCTGACCCACGTCTCGGGCACGGTCTATGACGAGAACACCGCCGCCGGCCAGGTGCACCTGAACCTGCCGGGCGAGGGCAACGCCGGCAGCCTGGTGGCCAGCGCGCTGGAGGGCTCGACCACCGACACGGCGACCGAGTTCAACAAGATGATCATCGCCCAGCAGGCCTATTCGGCCGCCTCGCAGGTGATCAGCGCCACCAGCGACATGTTCGACACCCTGATCCAGGCGGTCCGGTGAGCGTCATGGGCACGATCGAACGCCTGCATACCCGCGCCCAGAAGGCCCGCCGCGATCCCAAGACGCCCGTGGTCTCGTCGGTCGAGGAGGCCCGCGCCCTGGCCCGCAGCATCGCCGAGGGCTTGTCGGCGCTGTCGGACGACCAGCGCCTGCTCATGCTGTCGAACCTGCACGAGGTGCAGGCGACGCTGGAAGACCGCATGGCCAGCCTGGAGACCGAGATGGCCCAGGAGCGCGTGCGCATCCAGGCGGTGAACCGCGGCCTCAGCGCCCAGGCCGGCTATCGCGGCGGGGTGGCGTCGCTGCGCGATCACCGCCGGCGCAAGGACTGACGCCATGTCGCTGTCGTCGATCATCAGCTCGGCCTCGTCGGCCCTGTCGACCGCCCAGATGCAGATCGCGGTGGCCAACGCCAACGTGGCCAACGCCGACGACCTGACCTACAGCAGGAAGACGGTCAGCACGACGGCGACCACCGCCCTGAATTCGGCCTCCAGCGCCACCGTGCAGCGGGCGGCCGACACCTATCTGGCCAAGACCGTGGTCAAGACGGCGGCGGCCTCGGGCTACGCCTCCACGATCGACACCTACATGCAGTCCTACGACGCCGCCCTCGGTTCGGTGGACAGCGGCGATGACCTGTCCAGCCTGCTCGACGCCTTCTCCAGCGCCCTGACCGCCCTGTCGGCCAGCGCCGACAGCGACACGGCCAAGGCCGCGACGGTCTCGGCCGCTTCCGACCTGGCCGCGGGGATCAGCAGCCTGTCGGCCTCGATCCAGGACCTGCGCACCCAGGCCAACGCCGAGATCGCCACCACGGTCGACACCATCAACTCGACGCTCTCGACCCTGGCCTCGCTGAACGACCAGATCGTCTCGGTCACCGCCCAGGGCGGCGACGTCACCGCCCTGCAGGACCAGCGCGACGCGGCGCTGACCACCCTGTCGGGCCTGATCGGGGTCAGCAGCTACACCACCTCCGACAACCGCCTGGTGGTCTACACCACCGGCGGCGACCAGCTCCTGGGCACGACGGCGGCCAAGCTTTCCTACACCGCCTCCAGCGCGCTTTCCTCGACCAGCGCCTATCCGACCTCGATCTCGGGGATCACGCTGAACGGCAAGGACGTCACCGCAAGCCTCGAGTCCGGCCAACTGGGCGCGCTGGTCACCCTGCGCGACAAGACGCTGGTGGACGAGCAGGCCGAGCTCGACGCCCTGGCCTCGACGCTGATCGCCCAGGTCAACGCCATCAGCAACGCCGGCTCGGCCACGCCCGCGCCCAACGCCTTGACCAGCGCTTCCACCGTCTCTAGCGCCGACGCCTTCTCGGCGACCGGTACGCTGCGGGTGGCCGTCGTCGCTTCCAGCGGCTCGACCGTGTCGACCCAGGACATCGACCTGTCGGCCTATTCGACCCTGGCCGACCTGGTCAGCGCGCTGGACGCCGTCGACGGCCTGTCGGCCAGCATCGGCTCGGACGGCAAGCTCTCGATCACCGCCGACAGCAGCGCCAACGGCGTGGCCCTGGGCGACATCGGCGCCTCGGTGGGCGCATCAGCGCAGGGCTTCTCGGACTATTTCGGCTTCAACGACCTGTTCTCGGGTTCGACCGCCGCCGACATCGCCGTCTCGTCCAAGCTGTCGGGCGACTACAGCCTGCTGGCCAGCGCCGCCCTCGACACCACCACGACGCTGGCGGCCGGCGACCGGGCCTTGTCGACCTCCGACAGCACCACTGTCGACAAGCTCACCGCGATGCTGTCGGGCACGCTGAGCTTCGCCGCCGCCGGCGACCAGGCGGCCAAGACCGTCAGCCTGTCGTCCTATGCCTCGAGCTTCGTCTCGGGCGCGGCCACCCTCGTCGCCAACGCCTCGTCCAGCGCCGCCAGCGCCCAGTCGACCTACGAGGCGGCGACCACGCGGCTGCAGAACACCACCGCCGTCAATGTCGACGAGGAACTGGCCCTGCTGACCACCTACCAGTCGCAGTACGAGGCCAACGCTCAGCTCGTCTCGATGGTGCAGGAGTTGTTCGACACCCTGATCCAGATGGTGAACTGACCATGATCAGCCGCATCGCCACCTTCGGCCACTCCACGACCATGCTGGCCGCCAGCCTCAAGGTGCAGGCCAAGCTGGCCGACCAGCAGGCCCAGACGGCCTCTGGCCTGAAGTCGACCACCTACGGGGGCCTGGGCAGCAACACCGGCAGCCTGCTGCGCCTGTCCAGCCAGGGCGCCGCCCTCACGGCCGAGAACGCCGCCGCCCAGACGGCCACGACCTATGTCAACGCCGCCTATTCGGCCCTGGGCGACATCGCCGACCTGGCCACCACCATCAAGACCCAGCTGGCCTCGATGATCTCGAGCACCACGATCGACTCGGCCACAACCGCCCAGTACGCCACCAACTGGCTCAATGACCTGCAGGCGCTGATGAACAGCACCTCGGGCGGAACCTACCTGTTCTCCGGGACGGCGGGCGACACCGCCGCCGCCGACTTCAGCGACGCCGACTGGGATCCCTCGGCCGGCGTCGACGCCGACTTCTACCAGGGCTCGTCCAGCACCCGGACCTTCACCACCACCGACGGCCAGACCATCAACCTGTCGGTCTCGGGCGGCTCGGCGGCGTTCGAGAAGCTGGCCCGCGCCCTTTCGATGATTATCGCCTCGCCCGACGACAGCGACGTGGTCTCGGCCGCCTACGACCTGGCCGGCGAGGCCCTGACCGGCATCGGCTCGTTGCAGGAGCAGGTCTCGATCCAGGCCTCCACCCTCGACCGCCTGGTCGAGCGCAACGAGGCCAAGATCGAGAGCATCGACACCCTGGCCTCCAACCTCAAGGACGCCGACCTCGCCGAAACCGCCGTCCTCGCCACCCAGTACGAGACCCAGCTCGAGGCCATGTATTCGATGATCTCGACGCTCTCGTCGCTGAGCCTGACGAAGTATCTGTAGAGGGCAGATGCTCCCCCTGAAGGGGGAGCTGTCGCGGAGCGACTGAGGGGGAAATAACTGCGGCGCCGGAGACGCCCCCGACCTCATCAGGAACTTCCCCCTCCGGCCCTTCGGGCCACCTCCCCCCTTCAGGGGGAGGATCTTGATTGCAAACCCGCAAGACCTCGACATACGCCGGCAGGATCGCCCGGCCACAAGGGCGGCTCACGTTTCGGAGTCTCGATGCCCTCGCCCGTTTCCCCCAGCCGTCGCGGCCTGCTGGCCCTGGCCGGCGCCGCGCCGTTCGCCGCCATCGCCGCCTCGGCCCGCCCCGTGGCGGCGGCCGAGACCGTCTGCGCCCTGACGCCCCAGGTCACCCAAGGCCCCTACTGGTTCGATCCCAAGCTCGACCGCGCCGACATCACCGAAGGCAAGAAAGGCGCGCCGGTCACCGTAGCCCTGACCGTCGTCGACGGCGCCTGCCGGCCGCTGAAGGGGGCGCGGGTCGACATCTGGCATTGCGACGCGCAAGGCATCTATTCCGGCTACGAAGGCCAGGGCGACGACCACCAGACCGCCGCCAAGGGAGCGACCTTCCTGCGCGGCGCCCAGACTACCGACGGCGCGGGCAAGGTGGCCTTCAAGACCATCTGGCCGGGCTGGTACGAGGGCCGCACCCCGCACATCCACATCAAGGTGCACCTGAACGAGCGCACGGCCCTGACCGCCCAGCTGTTCGTGCCCGACGCCCTGTCGGAGTTCCTCTACGAGAACCTCCCGGCCTACAAGCGCCCCCGGGCGCGCGACATGTTCAACCGCCAGGACGGCATCGCCCTGCAAGGCGGCGAGGCCATGGTCGCCAGCATCAAGGAAGCCAAGGACGGCTACGTGCTGGCCCTGGTCCTGGGCGTCGATCCCGCCGCCGACTGGAAGGACGACGCGGGGATGGGCCCGGGCGGGCCCGGCGGTCCGCCGCCAGGAGGGATGGGGCCGCCTCCCGGCGGCATGAATCCGCCTCCGCAAGGCATGAATGGCCGTCCGCCCGGCCCGCCGCCTGGCGGCTTCCCCAATGGCGGCCCGCCGCATCACGAAGCCCCTACCGGCGAAGCACGGCTGAAGGCGATCGTGCCGGGGATTTGAGATCCTCCCCCTGAAGGGGGAGGTGGCCCGAAGGGCCGGAGGGGGAAGTCGTCTCTGACCCCGACGCCGCCACAAACGCCGCAACAACTTCCCCCTCAGTCGCTCCGCGACAGCTCCCCCTTCAGGGGGAGCATCTTTCCGCCCTTCCCTCCTCCGCCCCCACACGCCATCCTCCCCGCCAAACGGCGTTCGGCCTGCGAGGGGATGGAAATGCACAAGACGATCTGGGCCGCGCTGGCGGTCTCGATGGGGCTGGCCGGAACGGCCTGCGCCCAGCCGGCGCCGACAGGGCCCCAGCCCAGGAACGACTATGCCCAGGACTCCGCCTGGCTGTGCCGTCCCGGCCGCCAGGACGCCTGCGCCCAGGACCAGACCGCCACGATCGTCGCCGCCGACGGCGCCACGAAGGTCGAGACCTTCAAGGCCGATCCAAAGGCCCCGATCGACTGCTTCTACGTCTATCCGACCGTGTCGACCGATCCCGGCGGCAACAGCGACATGACCATCGACCCGGCCGAAACCATCGTCGCCGAGCAGCAGTTCGCGCGCTTCGGCCAGGTCTGCCGCACCTTCGCGCCGATGTACCGGCAGGTGACCCTGGCCGCCCTGCGTCAGGTGATGCAGGGCAAGGCCTCGCCGGGCGACGAGAACCTGGCCTATGGCGACGTGCTGGACGCCTGGAAGGACTACCTGGCCCGCGACAACGGCGGCCGCGGCGTCGTGCTGATCGGCCACTCGCAGGGCTCGCGCGTGCTGCTGCGGCTGCTGGCCGAGGAGATCGACGGCAAGCCGGTCCAGAAGCAGCTGGTCTCGGCCCTGATTATCGGCATGAACACGCCCATCGACCCGGCGACCGACGCCTATGGCGGGATCAAGATGTGCCGTCAGCCGGGCCAGACCGGCTGCATCGTCTCCTACGTGTCGTTCCGCGCCTCTAGCCCGCCAGCCGAACCGGCCTTCTTCGGCAAGGCTGAAGGCGCCAAGCGCGCGGCCTGCGTCAACCCGGCCGCCCTGGCCGGCGGCGAGGCCCCGCTGCACAGCTATTTCAGCGACAAGACCATCGCCGGCGCGCCGCGCAAGACGCCCTGGATCAAGGGCAAGGACGTCACCACGACCTTCGTCTCGACGCCGGGCCTGGTCACCGCCGAATGCGCCACGAGCGGCCCCTACGACTACCTGGCCATCAAGGTCCACGGCGTCCCGGCCGACCCGCGCGTCGACGATATCCCCGGCGACCTGATGGTGCTGGGCTCGCCGCTGAAGGCCTGGGGCCTGCACCTCGCCGACGTCAACCTGGCGATGGGGGATCTGGTGGCCCTGGTCGAGGCGCAGGGGAAGGGCTGGAGGTAGGCCGGAGGAGACCCCCCTCCGGCTCTTCGGGCCACCTCCCCCAGAGGGGGAGGATCTTTCGCGGCCTAGATGCTCCCCCTCTGGGGGAGCTGTCGCGCAGCGACTGAGGGGGTCTTTACCCCCTCTATTTCCCTGTCACGCCCTTGAAGATCCCCATGCCCAGCACGAGGACGACGAGGAAGACGATCAGGAACAGGAAGAACAGGATCTTGGCGACGCCGGCCGCGGCGCCCGCGATGCCGGTGAAACCGAGCGCGCCGGCGATGATGGCCACCACGGCGAAGATCAGAGCCCATTTCAGCATGGGTAAGCTCCTTGCACTGGGCCCGCGTGATGCAGGCTTCGCAGGATCAACGTCGCCTTGGCGCGCGTCGTTCCTTGTGTTCGCCGGCCCGCGCCGCTAACTCCAAAGCCATGGCCGCCAAGCCCGAGAACCCGACCGAACCCTTCAAGCGCGCCCTGGCGCACGCCGCCCGCTCGCTCGCCGAGACGCCGGACCTCGAGATCGTGTTTTCCGGCGAGTCGCCGGGCCTCGTGGGCAACCGCGCCGTGCTGCCGCATCCGCCCCGCGACCTGTCCGGCCCGGACGCCGCCCGCCTGCGCGGCATGGCCGACCAGATCGCCCTGCGCCTGGCCCACCACGACCCGTCGACCCACGCCCGCTCGCGTCCGGCCGCGCCCGACGCCCAGGCGATCTACGAGTCGCTGGAGCAGGCCCGCATCGAGGCCATCGGCGCCAATGCGCTCGGCGGGGTGCGCGCCAACCTGACGACGGTGCTGGAGACCCGCCTCGAAAAGCAGGGCCTGACCCGCGCCGTCGCCTTCGACCGCAACAACGCGCCCATGGCCGAGATCCTGGGCCTGATGGTGCGCGAGCGCCTGACCGGCGACGCCCCGCCCGACGGCGCGAAAGCCCTGGTCGAGATCCTGCGCGCCGATATCGAGAGCAAGGCCGGCAAGGACCTCGACCGCCTGGCCGCCGCCGTCGACGACCAGGCCGCCTTCGCCAAGGTCACCCGCCAGATCCTGCGCGACCTCGACCTGGGCGACGACGTCAACGACGCCACCGAGTCCTCGGATGAAGACGAGGGCGACGACGAAAACCCCACCGACACCGCCGACGACGATCAGGGCGACGGCGAAGGCGAGCAGACCGACGGCTCCTCCCCGCAGGAAAGCGAGGCCTCCGACCGCGAGAGCCAGGCCGGCGACGAAGAGATCGTCCAGTCCGACCAGGAAGGCGAGGCCCAGGACAGCGAAGAGACGCCCGACATGGGCGACGGCGCCAAGCCGGCCCGTCCCGATCCGTCGGCCGACAAGGGCGGCGAGCCGGCCTACAAAGTGTTCACCACGGCCTATGACGAGGTTGTCTCGGCCGAGGAGCTTTGCGATCCGGACGAACTGACCCGCCTGCGGGCCTATCTCGACCAGCAGCTGTCGGCCCTCTCCAGCGTCGTCTCGCGCCTGGCCAACAAGCTGCAGCGCCGCCTGCTGGCCCAGCAGAACCGCGCCTGGACCTTCGACCTCGAGGAAGGGATGCTCGACGTCGCCCGCCTGACGCGGGTGATTATCGACCCCACCGCGCCGCTGTCCTTCAAGCAGGAGGAAGACCAGGAGTTCCGCGACACGGTCGTGACCCTGCTGATCGACAATTCCGGCTCGATGCGCGGCCGCCCGATCATGGTCGCGGCCGTCTGCGCCGACATCCTGGCCCGCACGCTGGAGCGCTGTGGCGTCAAGACCGAGGTGCTGGGCTTCACCACCCGCGCCTGGAAGGGCGGAACCAGCCGCGACGAGTGGATCAAGGCCGGCAAGCCGCCCTCGCCCGGCCGCCTGAACGACCTGCGCCACATCGTCTACAAGGCCGCGGATGCGCCCTGGCGCCGGGCCCGCAAGAACCTGGGCCTGATGATGCGCGAGGGTCTCCTGAAGGAGAACATCGACGGCGAGGCCCTGATGTGGGCGCACCAGCGGGTGGTCAACCGGCCCGAAGCCCGCCGCATTCTGATGGTGATTTCCGACGGCGCGCCGGTGGACGACTCCACCCTGAGCGTCAATTCGGGCCACTATCTGGAGCGGCATTTGCGGCAGGTCATCGCCGAGATCGAGGGCAAGAGCCCGGTCGAGCTGATCGCCATCGGCATCGGCCACGACGTCACCCGCTACTACCGCCGCGCCGTCACCATCGTCGACGTCGAGCAGCTGGGCGGGGTGCTGGTCGAGCAGCTGGCCGCCCTGTTCGACGAGGAGCCGCGCACCGCCGTGCGCGCCCGCGGCCTGCTGCCGCCGCCGCCGACCGTCGTGCCCTCCGCCCCCAAGGCCGCGCGCAAGGTTTCGGCGTGATCGGACTGCGCAGCCTGCTCGTTCTTGGCCTGGCCGGCGGCATGCTGGCCCAGTGCGGACCCAAGCCCGCCCCGCCGCCGCCCGTCGTGCTGCCCGCCGCCCCGGTCAAGGTCGGGCCCGAGATCGGCCTGACCGTCGCGCCCGTGCCGCTGAACGCCTCGGACGCGACCCAGACGGCCGTGGGCCGCTTCGTCTATGCCGGCGGCCTCCACGTCACCAGCGCCGACACCAGCCGCCTACACGGCCTGTCGGACCTGATCCTGACCGACAACAACGGCCTGGAGGCGGTCACCGACGACGGCGACCGCTTTTCCGCCCGGCTTGTGCTCGACGCCAACGGTCGCCTGGTCGGCCTGACCGACGGCAAGCTGTCGCCCCTGCTGGGCGTTGACGGCGAGGGCCTGCGCGGCAAGACGCAGGGCGACGCCGAGGGCCTGGCCCGCCTGCCCAACGGCGAGCGCCTGGTCAGCTTCGAACGCGATCACCGCATCTGGCGCTACGCCGTCGGCGCCGACGGCCAATGGAGCCGCCCGGCGGTCGCGCCCAAACCCGCCACCGTCTTCCCCGACAACGAGGGCATGGAGGCGATCACCGCCTATCCGGCCGCCGGCCCCGACGCCTATCTGGTCGGCGGCGAGGAGGGCGAGGCCTGGCTGTGCCGGCTGTCGGCCAGCTGCCAGTCGATCGCGCCGCAGACGCCCAACGACTTCACCTGGGGCCTGTCGGGCTTCGCCGCCTTCCAGGGCAAGGCGCTGGCCACCCTGCACCGGGCCTACGACCCCGTGCGCGGCTGGCGCGCCCAGGTGCGGTTCCTGCCCGACCCGCTGCTGCCGGCGGCCAAGCAATATCCGCTGGCCACCCTGATGCTGGACGGCCAGGTCACCCGCGACAATTTCGAGGGCATCGCCCTGGCCGCCGGTCCCGATGGCGCCACGCGGATCTACCTGCTGTCGGACGACAACGGCGGGTCGATGAACCAGCGCACCCTGCTGCTGGCCTTCGACTGGACCCCGCCGCCGCCTCAGCCCGCGCCCCCGCCTGCTCCTCCGAAGAAGAAGCGCCGCTGAGCCCGCATAGTCTGGCTGCTTCTTGCCACGGCTGCGCCGCGCGCTAGGGTCAGGCCCATGCGTTGGGACCTGTCCAAATATCCGCTTCTGGCGCTGCCGATCCTGGGCGGACAGTTCCTGTTCGACATCATCGACGACGGCTTCGCCGACGCCGTCCGCCACTTCCCGACCCGCCTGCTGATCATGAGCGCCGTGGTGGCTGTCGCCTGCCTGGCGACCTGGGCCTGGCGCCGCCGCAAGCGGACCTTCCGCTAGCGCTCACGCCAGGCCCGACCGAGTCGCGTCCCTCCCCCGCCGGAATCACGGCTAAAAGCCGCCAGCCCCTGTGGCTCATCGGCAACAGCGGCGGATCGCCCCCTTCGCCCGAAGGCCCAGGATCGTCTGTTGGGCGGCCGTGCTAAGCACCGCCGCCATCGTGGCCAGGACCTTCCCGCCGATCGCCGAAAGTCGGGTTCAGCGTCGCGTGCGGGAACCACTGATGGGGATAATTTCACCTGAAACTAATAGGTTTTGAGGCGCTTATTTGCTGCACAGACTGCCTTTTGCGCACGCACTGTTCGTCGGCGTCGCAAAAAATTGACACCGGGAGCGAAAAAGGCGCTTGATATGACAACGCTGTCAGGCCTATCTAGTTCGTGACGGCGACGAACTGGCGAGATCCGGTCGGCCGTCAGAGGAACGCATCGGGAGGAGGTTGATCCCAACCCCCTTTCCGGAATGACTGAAATGCAACGTGTGTTTGTTCTGGCCGCTTCGGCCATCGCTCTCCTGAGCGCCCCCGCCGCTTTCGCCGGTGAAGTCACCGTGAAGGTCGCCGGCCGCACCACCGCCGCCGTGCACGCCGACATCGTCAAGGCCGCCACCTCGGTGTGCCAGGAAGACAACGGCTCGACCACCTACGGCGCCGACGTGCTGCCCTACTGCGTCCGCGACGTGGCCCGCGCCGCCGTCGAAAAGGTCGGCAGCCCGACCCTGACCGCCTACGACAAGACCCAATGGCGCCCGAACGGTCTGATCAAGACCGCCTCGGCCCGCTAAGCGCTTCAAGCCTTAGCCCATCGGGACCAGAGCCCGCGGAGCCCCCGCTCCGCGGGCTTTTGCTTGCCTGGATCGCCGATCATGACACCGGTAACAAGCGCGTGAAATCAATAACTTCACCCAAAAGTTGCGACAACATGACTGTTGATAACTAATCATCGATGAGCTATGGCTGTTCTCCGGCGACAGAGCGGGCGAGATCCTGGACCAGTCGCCGGAGGAACGCGTCGGGAAGCGGTCGATCTGAACCGTGCGCTTAAGGCGCCGCCCGACCTGGAATCCATCCCGATGATCCGCTCCGCCGCTCTCGCTCTCTCCGCCCTGGCCCTGCTGGCCGCCGCTCCGGCCGGCGCCGCCGAAGTCCGCGTCAAGGTCGCCGGCCGCGCCGCCGCCGACGTCCGCGCCGACATCGTCAAGGCCGCCTCGACCGTCTGCTGGCAAGACGTCCGCGGCGAGTCGCTGGCCATGTACCTGTACCCGGCCTGCGTCCGCTCGTCGGTCAACGACGCCGTGGCCAAGCTCGGCGACGCCGACCTGATCGCCTACAATACCGCCAACCCGGCCAAGCCGCTGGAAATGGCCGCCCGCTAAGGCGCAGGCCAGCCTCCAAGGCTTCAAGAGCCGCCGTCGCCCCGCGACGGCGGCTTTTTGCTGGACGCTGCGCTAGCTCCCGCCTCTGGGGGAGGTGGCCCGGAGGGCCGGATGGGGAAGGCCGCAGGCCGCAGCCCCCTCAGTCGCTCCGCGACAGCTCCCCCTTTGGGGGAGCATCTCAAACCGGGAAACGCGAAAAAGCCCGCCAGGCGAACCTGGCAGGCTTTTCGTATTCGACCGCCAGCCCCTGAGGACTGGAGGGTCGAAAGGCTTAGGCGGCTTGCGCGGCGGCCTTGGCCTTGGCCTTCACCTGGGCCTTGATCTTCAGGGCGCGCGGCGACAGCTGCTCGTCCTTGGCGCCCAGCAGGAACACGTCCAGGCCGCCCTTGAAGTCCAGGGTGCGCAGGGCAGCGTTGCTGATGCGCAGCTTGAAGGTTTGACCCAGCGATTCCGACTGCAGCGAAGCAGGCGACAGAGCCGGCAGGAAGCGGCGCTTGGTCTTGATGTTCGAGTGGCTCACGTTGTGGCCGATCATCGGACCGACGCCCGTGAGTTCGCAACGGCGCGACATGACGAGTACCTTGGGCTAGGCGAAGCCGAAGGCCCCGCGAACATAATGTCAGGCGCGCTTCCGGACAGGTCCGCCGCGCGAGAGGGGGCCGTATAGGCGATGGAGCCTGCCAGAGTCAAGGCGCATGGGCTTGAACGCTCGCCATCACCTCGCCTTCAATCGCGGTTCATCTGCGCCTTCCTATATACGCGGCCATGAAGGAGTTCGACCGCATGCGCCCTATCGCCCTCGCTGTCCCCGCCCTCGCCGCTTCCCTGGCCGTGGGATTCGCCGCGACCGCGCCGGCGAAGGCCGCCGCGCCGAAGGCGACGATTCTGCCCGGTCACTGGGAATACAGCTACCGGATCGGCATCATCCCGGCCGGCAGCGAGGACAAGTGCATCAAGCCGGCCGACGCCGCCCAGTTCTCCAAGGGCATCTGCACGCGCCGCTACAAGTGCGACTACACCACCAACCAGGTCGACGACGGCAAGATCGCCCTGAAGGGCACGTGGACCGACAAGAAGGGCCGCGTGGCCCCGGTCAGCGCCAAGGGCGCCTACACGCCCGAGAGCTTCAAGCTCGACGTGAAGATGAAGACCATCAACGGCCTGCCCATCGCCGGCGTGATGAGCGCCAAGCGCCTGGCCGCCACCTGCCCCGCCGACGTCGACTGACCACGCTCGCCAAACGTCGCTTGCGGAACGGCGCTCAGGGAACGCCATTGTGGTTAACCGACGTTAAGCTACAATAGCTTGTAGGGAACAAATCCCGAATCGGACCGTGTCAGCGATTCGGTCCTGATTCGTTTCGCCCGCGTTCTTGCGCTTCAAGCCTTGCCGTTAACTTGGCTGTGGACGCCCGGCGGTTACCCCCAGGATTTCGCGCGCCAGACCGCAACCCTTCCAGGCGCAGCGCGCACGCACCGACCCTAGATTGACAGGCGACGCCGTCCGGCCGAGCCTGAACCGCTCAAGTACGGGATCAAGGCGGGGGCCATGCACGAGCAGGAAGACAACACGCTCTACACCGTGGTGGTGAACCACGAGGAACAATACTCGATCTGGCCAGCCGACCGCGAACCGCCGCTCGGCTGGCGCAGCGCCGGCTTCACGGGCCTGAAGAGCCAGTGCCTGGAGTTCATCAAGAACGTCTGGACCGACATGCGACCCAAGAGCCTGCGCGAAGCCATGGACCGCGATCGGTCCTAGGCGCCCTAGTCAAATTGCGCGGATAGTTCTTACGCGTCATCCCGGCCGAAGGACCGCGTAGCGGGCCGCAGAGCCGGGACCCAGGGGCCGCCTGCAGTGCGCCGGCCCCTGGGTCCCGGATAAGCCCTGCGGGCTTTCCGGGATGACGAGAAGTAATCGATTGAATGGGTTGGATCCGCCACGCCGCTCAATTGAGACCAAACCCTAGGCGCCCTACTCGGCCGCCACCTTCACCGCCACGGCCTCCAGGGCCTCGGCGACGGTCGGGCTCGGATCATCGTTGACCACCCGCGACAGGTCGCGGCCGTCGACCACCTGGCCGCACGCCTCGCAGGCCAGCTTGGGGTGGAAGTCGCAGCCGCAGGCCTTGTGCACGAAATGCACCGGGCCATTGCCCACGCCATAGACGTGGCGATCGCCCCACTCGGCCATGGTCAGCAGCACGTTCGACAGGTCGCGCCCCTTGGCGGTCAGCACGTATTCGTGGCGCGGCGGTCGCTCGGAATAGCGGCGCGTCTCCATCACTCCGTAGCCGACCAGGCTTTTCAGTCGCGCGGCCAGGACGTTGCGCGCCACCCCCAGGCGCTCCTGCCACTGCTCGAAGCGCCGCACGCCCTGGAAGGCGTCGCGCAGGATCAGCAGGGTCCAGGGATCGCCGACGACCTCGAGGGTGGCGGCGATGGCGCAGCGTTGCTGGCTATAGTCGGCGGTGCGGCCCATGGATGCGAAGGTGCGGCGTTCCGCGAGGGAATGCAAGGGCCGTTGCTTTTCAGTACGAACCAGGGTAGGTTTTTTATCGCAATTGACTCTCTCGGTTCATTGCTCGACTTTCCGGCCGACGACGGGAGCCGCCCTTCCGCCGCCGGCCGCTTCTTGCGCCGAACGCAGACGCAAGACACTTGCGCAGACGGGCCGATAGAGGGCCTATTCCACCGCAAAACAAACGTATCGGGAGTTCGTCCATGTCCAATCGCGCCGATCCTGTGGTGATCGCCAGCTTCGCCCGCACGCCGATGGGCGGCTTCCAGGGCGCGCTGGGCGGGGTGAAGGCCACCGAGCTGGGCGCGACCGCCGTCAAGGCCGCGCTGGAGCGCGCGGGCCTGGCCGGCGACAAGGTCGACCAGATCATCATGGGCTGCGTGCTGCCGGCCGGTCTTGGCCAAGCGCCGGCCCGCCAGGCCGCCCTGGGCGCGGGCCTGCCCAAGTCGGTCGAGGCCACGACCGTCAACAAGATGTGCGGCAGCGGCATGCAGGCCGCGATCATGGCCCACGACGCCCTGCTGGCCGGCAGCGCCGACGTCATCGTCGCCGGCGGCATGGAAAGCATGACGGGCGCGCCGTACCTGATGGCCAAGCACCGCGCCGGGGCCCGCATCGGCCACGACCAGATCTGGGATTCGATGTACCTCGACGGCCTCGAGGACGCCTACAGCCCCGGCAAGCTGATGGGCGCCTTCGCCGAGGACACCGCGGCCGACTACCAGTTCACCCGCGAGGCCATGGACGACTATGCGACCAAAGGCCTTCTCAAGGCGAAAGCCGCCGTCGAGGGCGGCGCCTTCGCCGCCGAGATCGCCCCGGTCACCGTCACCACCCGCAAGGGCGTCGAGACGATCGACAAGGACGAACAGCCGCTGAAGGCCGACCCGGCCAAGATCCCCACCCTGCGCCCGGCCTTTTCGCGCGACGGGGCGATCACGGCGGCCAACTCCAGCTCGATCAGCGACGGCGCGGCCGCCCTGGTCATGACCCGCAAGAGCGTCGCCGAGGCCTTGGGCCTGCCGGTGGTCGCCACCGTGGTCAGCCATGCCGCCCACGCCCATGAGCCCGGCCTCTTCACCACCGCCCCCGTGCCGGCCATGAAGAAGGCGCTGGACCGCGCCGGCTGGAGCGTCGCCGACGTCGACCTGTTCGAGGTCAACGAGGCCTTCGCCGTGGTGGCCATGATCGCCCAGAAGGAACTGGGCATTCCGGACGACAAGCTGAACGTCAACGGCGGCGCCTGCGCGCTGGGCCACCCGATCGGCGCGTCCGGCGCCCGCATTCTGTGCACGCTGATCTCGGCGCTCCAGGCCCGCAAAGCCAAGCGCGGCCTGGCCAGCTTGTGCATCGGCGGCGGCGAGGCCACGGCCATGGCGATCGAACTCGCCTAATTCTTGCCCAAGATGAGGCATTTCGGCCCGCCGCGCGGCAAGAGCTTGCGCGGCGGGCCGGCAAGCGTTACCTGTTGATCTGCAAGCCTACCTGGACCCCTTTCGACTCCATGCCCTCGCACCTGATTACCATCGCGCTCTTTACGACTGGCCTCTCGGCCGGCGTGGCGATGTGGTGCGCCATGATGTCGAAGATGAACCAGATTAAAACCGTGCCTGTCAGGACGGGGCAAAGACGGCGCGCAGACTAGGGACTTCCCTGGAAAACCAAGCCGAAGGATCACGAGATCCGAAAAAGCCCCGCCTCCGAAAGGAGCGGGGCTTTTTCGTTGCGCGGTCCGACGGTCCTCAAACTCACAAGGATCTTCGAACATGAGCTACCTGCCTTCCCCACCCGCCTTCCACAGCGACGACGACGGCGTCACCGTCCACCAGCTGTTCCTGTCGGCCCAGGACGCCCCCAGCGCGCTGGACGCCGTCCGCCAGAGCCTGGCCGACTGCGGCGCCGAGCTGTGCAACCTGTCCCTGAAGCCCGTCGGCCAGCTGGTCGAGGCCAGCTTGCGCGTCCGTCGTCTCGGCGATCAGGCCGCCCGCCTGCTCGCCCGCGACCTGGCCGCCTGGCCCGGCGTCAACTCGGCAAGCGTGGAACACCAGTGGGTGCGCCCGTGAGCCTTGGCGACGTAAGCGACCTCAAATCGGAAGAAGAAAAACGTCGTCTGTTTCTCGTGACCGCCGAGGACACGCCCGACGCCCTGATGCGGGTGCTGGGCGTGGCCAGCGTGCAGCAGGTGCGCCTGCGCGCCCTGACCGCCCAGCCCGAGGGCGCTGACATCGCCATTCGACTGGAGATCGACGACCAGGGCGACGACCGCGCCCAGGTGCTGGCCGCGCGCCTGGCGTCGGTTCCGGTGGTGCGGGGCGTCGGCCACGGCTGGCGCTGATCGCCTCCATCCTTTCGCCAGCTCGATCCGTACCTATCTCGAGCTCCTGAAAGGACCACCCATGCTCCGTCGCCTCCTCATCGTCCTGGCCCTGCTGGCCGCGCCCCTGGCCGCCCTGCCGGCCGCCGCCTCGGCCGCCGCGACCAAGACCGCCGTCTTCGCCGGCGGCTGCTTCTGGTGCATGGAGAACGACATGCGCGGCATCCCCGGCGTCGTGAAGGTCGAGAGCGGCTACACCGGCGGCCATGTGAAGAACCCGAGCTACCGAGACGTGACCAGCGAGCGCAGCGGCCACTACGAGGCCGTCCGCGTCACCTATGATCCGGCCAAGATCGAATACGCCTACCTGCTGTCACGCTACTGGAAGCTGGTGGACCCCACCGACGACGGCGGCCAGTTCTGCGATCGCGGCCCCTCCTATCGCCCCGCCGTCTTCGTCGACGCCGACCAGCGCCCCGCCGCCGAACGCTCGCGCGCGCTCGCCGCCCAGCGCCTGAAGACCGGCTCAATGAAGGCCCAGATCCTGCCGCTGCAGACCTTCTGGCCGGCCGAGGCCTATCACCGCGACTACGCCAGGAACAACGCCGTCGAATACCACCTCTACCGCACCGGCTGCGGGCGGGATCGCCGGCTGGCGCAGGTCTGGGGGAAGTAGGCGCTTCGCGCCCCCTCAGTCGCTCCGCGACAGCTCCCCCAAAGGGGGAGCATCTGTTCGGCTAGATCCTCCCCCTCTGGGGGAGGTGGCCCAGAGGGCCGGAGGGGGCCAGCGTCGGCGTCACAAAAATTACAGTCATAATCTCTCGACATTCCCTCGCGCGCATGGAAACCTCGCCGCAACGATAGAGGGAGACGCCGCGCCGATGCTTCGCGCCGCTTTGTTCGCCACCGCCTGCGTGGCCGCCGCTTCCGCCGCCCCCTTCCAGATGGCGCTCGCCCAGACCGCGCCGAAGGTCTCGGTCACCATCTACAACAGCAACCTGGCGCTCGTTCAGGACCAGCGGACCATCGACGTCGCCGCCGGCCGCCAGCGGCTGGAGTTCAGGGACGTCTCGGCCGCCATCCGGCCCGAGACCGTCAGCCTGTCCTCGCCCACCCTGGGCGTGGTCGAGCAGAACTTCGACTACGACCTCCTGACCCCCGACAAGCTGATGGAGAAGGCGGTCGGGCGGCAGATCAAGATCGTCCGCACCAATCCCGGCGACGGCAAGGAGACCACCGAGACCGCCACCGTCCTGGCCGCCAACGAGGGCGTGGTGCTGAAGATCGGCGACCGCATCGAGGTGTTGCGCGACGACGGCGTGCCCACCCGGGTGATCTTCGACAAGGTGCCCGAGACCCTGCGCGCGCGCCCCACCTTGTCGGTGACGGTCAACGCCGACAAGGCCGGCCCCACGCCGGTGACGCTCAGCTACCTGACCTCGGGCCTGTCGTGGGCGGCCGACTATGTCGCCCTGTTCGACGAGAAGAAGGGCGCGCTGGACCTGCAAGGCTGGATCACCCTGCAGAACAACTCCGGCACGGCCTTCGAGAACGCCCAGACCCAGCTGGTGGCCGGCAACGTCAACCAGTTCAACAACGGCGGCTACAACGGCGGCGCCACCTCGGCCGGGACCGAAGGCAGCGACCGCGAACGCATCGCCGACTACTACATCTATCCCCTGCCCGAACGGACCACGATCGCCTCCAACCAGAGCAAGCAGGTCGGCTTCCTCAGCGCCCAGGGCGTGGCGGCCAAGAAGGTCTACGAGGTGCGCGAGTACGGCTTCTCCAGCGACGCCAACCCGCAGAAGGCCATCACCGCCATCCAGTTCAGCAATTCCAAGCTGAAGGGCCTGGGCGACCAGCTGCCGGCCGGGACCATGCGCGTCTACATGCGCGACCAGGCCGGCGATCCCAAGTTCATCGGCGAGAACAACATCGGCCACACCTCGGCCGGCTCGGAGCTGTCGATCAAGACCGGCGAGGCCTTCGACGTCTCCAGCCAGGCGACGCTGGTCTCGCAGGAGAAGATCTCCAAGACCCGCTCGCGCTACGTCATGAAGTACCTTGTTCGCAACGCCCGCCCCGAGGCGGTGACGGTCGAGCTGCGCCAGGCCGGCCTGTGGCGCGACGGCAAGGTCACCGACGAAAGCCTGCCCAGCCGCCGTATCGACGCCCGCACCCTGGCCTGGAGCGTTCCCGTCCCCGCCAACGGCGAGACCGTCCTGACCTTCACGGTGGACAACGGCTGGTGAGGATGGGGCGCGCGGCCAGATCCTCCCCCCGAAGGGGGAGGTGGCCCGGAGGGCCGGAGGGGGAAGTCCCTGCGGAGAGAAGTGCGGTCGCTGACGATAGCGGCTGCTCCCCCCTCCGTCGGCTTCGCCGACACCTCCCCCTTCGGGGGGAGGATCTGGGTCTGCGCTCCGCCCTCGTCGCCCTTGCCCTGCTCTGCGCGCCAGCCATAGCCCGCGCGGAAGTCATCGCCTCGCCCGCCGCCGAGGCCGTCGCCGTCACCCTCTATCGCGACGGCCAGGGGCCGGTGCAGACGCTGTCGCCGTGGCAGAAACAGCAGGCCTTCGAGAAAGGCCTGATCCTGGTTAGCGAGACTCGCACGGTCGAGCTGCCGGCCGGCCGCCACAGCCTGCGCTTCGACGGCGTCGCCGAGGGCCTGATCCCGCAGAGCGCGGCCATCGAGGGCCTGCCCTCCGGCGCGGTCGAGCGCAACTACGACTATGCCCTGCTCAGCCCCGGAACCCTGGTCGAGCGCTCGCTCGGCAAGCCGGTGAAGGTGGTGCGCACCAACCGCGAGACCGGCCGCCAGTCCAGTGTCGACGCCACCCTGGTCCAAGGCCCGTCCGGCCTGATGGTCCGCACGGCCGAGGGCGTCGAGGTGCTGGGCTGCTCGGGCGGAGCCGAGCGCCTGGTGTTCGACCGCGCCCCCGAGGGCCTGTCCAGCAAGCCCAGCCTGTCGGCTCAGATCGACGTGCCGATGGCCGGGCGATACGCCCTGACCCTGACCTACCTGGCGATCGGCGTGAACTGGCAGGCCGACTATGTGGCCACCCTCAATCCTGACGGCCAAACCCTCGACCTGCTGGGCTGGCTGACCCTGATGAACAGCTCGGGCACGAGCTTCGCCGACGCACCCACCCAGCTGGTGGCCGGCAAGCTTCAGCGTGTGCCGGTCAACATCATCCGCCCGCGCGTGGTCCCCGTGCGCCGCGACTGCTGGCCGATGGACACCACCACGCACGGCCAGCCGGGCATGGCGGGGGCCATGGACGTCGGGGCCATGCCGGCCATGGCGCCGCCGCCTCCGCCCCCGCCTCCGCCGCCTCCCGCGCCGGCCATGGAGATGCGCGTGGCCGTCACGGCCAATCGGGTGATGGCCGAGCAGTCCGACCTCGGCGACTACAAGCTCTACACCCTGCCCGAACCGGTGACGGTGGCCGCCCGCCAGACCAAGCAGATGGCCTTCCTCGACGAGAAGGGCGTGCGCTACCAGCGGCTCTACGTCGTGCCGGTCAGCCCCTGGAACGACTACGACCAGGAACAGGCGATCGCCGCGCCCCAGGTCGTGCTGCGTCTCGAGAACAAGAAGACCGAGGGCCTGGGCAAGCCCCTGCCCTCCGGCGCCCTGTCGGTGATGGAAACGGTCGGCGGCATCCCTGCCTTCGCCGGCGAGCAGGCCGTGCGCGACGTCGCCGTCGGCGAGCCCGCCGACCTGGTGATCGGCCGCGGCATGGACGTGCGGGCCCGCCCTCGCCTCGTCGAGGACAAGCGCGCGGGCAAGACGACGGTGCGGCGCACCTACGAGGTCGACCTGGCCAACAACAAGTCGATCCCGATCACGGTCGAGATCCGCCACGACCCGAGCGTCCAGTTCTTCAAGGTGGTCTCCGAGCCGGCCAGGCACGACATCCGCCAAGGCCAGGTCGCCTGGCGCGTGACGCTGAAGCCGGGCGAGAGCCGCGTCTTCCGCTACGCCGTCAGGCACGCGGGCTGAGCCCACGAAAAAGGGCCCCGCTCCGGTCGGAGGGGGCCCTTTCGATCCATCGGCGCGAGCGCCTCAGAACGGCAGGATGTTGCGCTGGCGGCTGTAGGCCAGGTAGCCGATGTTGGCGCCCAGGCGCAGGCCGACGCCCGCGCGGATCGGGGCCAGGACGATGGTGTCGGCCTTCTGGTAGTTCACGCCCAGGCCGCCCACGAGATAGGCGCTGCCCTCGACGCCGGGGAAACGGCGGAAGATGGCGTCCGGGTATTGCAGGTTATAGCAGAGGGTGAAGACGCGGCTGGCGTTGCCGCCCCAGTCCCAACCCACCGAAGGGCCCTGCCAGAACACTTCCTGGGTCGGACGGTCCTTCATGTAGAGCAGGCCGCGGCCGTAGCGCAGGCCAACCGCGATGGCGCCCGAGCCCTCTTCGCCGGCCACGTAGCCGGTGGGCTGGCCGCGCTCGCGGAAGATCCGCTCGATCGCCGCGCCGGCGCTTTCGGCGGTCACGCCCAGGAAGTCGGACGTGGCGCGGACCATCTCGTCGGCCGAATAGGTCGCTGCAGCGCCGGTGTCGTAGGCCGGCCCGTTCGGATCTGGATTGCGCGGCTGCGAGGTGCTGGCGCAGGCGCCGAGGCCGACGGAGGTCAGGCCAGAGGCCATGCCGGAGAGGATCAGCGAGCGGCGGTCCATGTGTTTTTCTCGCAAGTCTAGAGCGTGGCAGCCGAAAGTGTCGGCGGTCTCGGCGACCGCCACGCTCTCATGCTTCATCTAGAGACCGCCTGTCTGCTCCTGGCATGCCAGGAACAGGCGGGCTCTACGTGTCTGCACTGTCACAGGTCTTCATGTCCGGTTTGGGGCGCGTTGCTTAACGGGCGGTTAAGCATGTTTCGCGCTCCAACCTTGCGAGACCTAACGCGCGGTGCGCTCGACCAGGTCCGCCAGGTGGTCGGCCGCGTCGGGCACGGCCACCGACCGGGCGCCCTTGGCCATGCGGGCCAGGCGCTCGGGGCTCTTGAGCAGGGCGTTCAGCGCCCCGGCCAGGGCGTCGACGGTCAGCTCGTCCTCGAGGCACACGGCCGCGCCGCCGGCCTCTTCCAGCAGCTTGGCGTTGAAGCGCTGGTGATCGTCGGCGGCGATCTTCAGCGGCACCAGGATCGACGGGCGGCCGGCCACGGCCAGTTCGCAGCAGGTCGACGAGCCGGCGCGGCCGACGACGATGTGGCTCTGGCGTAGGCGGCCGGCCATGTCGCGGAAGAACGGCGCGACCTCGCAGTCGACCATGGCGTTGCGATAGATCTTGCGGGCGTGCTCCATGCTCTCGGCGCGAGCCTGCTGGAACACCTTCATGCGGCCACGCATCTCTTCGGGCAGCTTGGCGATGGCCTCGGGCACCAGCTCCGACAGCAGGCGTGCGCCCTGGCTGCCGCCGGTGACGAGGATGCGCAGTTGCACCTCGGGCGGCAGGTAGGCCACCTGCGCCAGGTCGCGGATCTCCGGACGCACCGGGCTGCCGACCACGTGGGCGCGGGCCTTCACCGAGGGCTTGGCCATCTGCAGGGTCGGGAAGGCGCAGGCCACCTCGGTGACGTAAGGCGCCAGGAAGCGGTTCACGCGGCCCAGCACCGCGTTCTGCTCGTGGATCACCGTCGGGCGCTTTTCCAGCAGCGCGGCCAGCAGGGCCGGCAGGGCCGGATAACCGCCGAAGCCGACCACGACCGACGGATTGAGCCGCGCGAAGGCCTGCTTGGCCTGCAACACGCCTTGGGCGACGGCGATGCCGGCCTTGACCATGCCGATCGGGTCGTTGGCCTTGGCGGTGGCGGCCGACAGGGCCAGCCGCTCCTGGGCCGGGAACTTGTCGGCGTAGAACGCGCCGCGCTCATCGGTGGCCAGCACCACGCGCCAGCCGCGGCCGATCAGGGCCTCCGACAGCGCCTGGGCGGGGAACATGTGGCCGCCGGTGCCCCCGGCGGCGACGATCGCCAGCTTGCCGCTCATCAGGCCAGATCCGCCGCACGCACGGCGCAAGCCGGGAAGGTGTTACGCAACTGCAGTCTCCCTAACCCCGAGAGCCTTCAGTCGAAGGCGCCGGTCTGGCCGAACGGTCCGCCGCCGCCATAGGACCCGGGCCGCTTGCGCGTCAGCGCCAGCGCCATACCCAGGGTGAGTCCCATGGCCAGCATCGACGAGCCGCCGTAGCTGATGAACGGTAGGGTCATGCCCTTGGTCGGGATCATGTTCAAGTTCACAGCGACATTGATGAACGTCTGCTGGCCCAGGAGGACGAAAAGCCCGGCCGAAGCGACCTGTTCGAAGGGGTCGGCCAGCTTCATCGACTTGTAGAGCCCGCGCACCACGATGAAGGCGAACAGGCTGATCAGGGCCAGCGAGAAGACCAGGCCGTACTCCTCGGCGGCGACCGAATAGATGAAGTCGGTGTGCAGGTCGGGCACGTGGCGCTTCATGACGCCCTCGCCCGGACCGCGCCCGAACAGGCCGCCGGCATGGATGGCCTCGGCGGCGCGGGTCACCTGGTGGGTGTCGGCCTGGTCGGGGCTGAGGAACTTCTGCACGCGGGCGTGCACGTGGTCGAACAGGAAATAGGTCGAGGCCAGGCCGCCCAGCGCCACCGCCCCCAGGCCCATGATCCACGAGATCGGCACCCCGGCCATCCAGAACGCGGCCCCGAAGGCGATGGTGATCAGCACGGTCTGGCCGACGTCGGGCTGCATCAAGAGCAGGGCCACGGCGATGAAATAGAGGCCAAACGCGATCGACACGCCGGGCACGCCCTCGCCCTTCTGGCCCTCGGCGAACATCCACGACACCAGGATGATCAGGGCCGGCTTCATGAATTCCGACGGCTGGAAGGTGAAGCCGCCGATCATCAGCCAGCGGGCCGCGCCCTTGGCGCTGTGGCCGATGAACGGCAGGGCCGCCATGACCCCGATCGCGACGATGTAGATGAAGAAGGCCGCCCGCCGGATGCCCTTGGGGCTGAGCATCGACACGGCCAGCACGATGGTCGCCGCCCCGACGCCGAACACCAGCTGGCGGATGGCGAAGTGGAACTGGTCGTCGATGCCAATCCGCTGGGCCGCGGCCGGGCTCGAGGCGAACGACAGCAGGACGCCCAGGGTGACCAGGATCGCGGTCGCGCCCAGCAGCCAGCGATCGGTCGTCCACCACCACACCCCGAGGGGCGAGCGGTCGGTCCGGGCGAAGGCGTGGGCGGTCTGCTGGCGCATGGGGGCAAGAGTCGGGCGTTACGGTTAATCGAGTCTTGCCGCCGGCCGCGACGAAATCACGGCCGGCAGAAATTTTTCTATCATTCCACAGGCTTGAGCGTTGCGTGGTCCTCGTCCTTCGACAGGCTCGGGATGAGGACCAGGGACAGGCCGGGACGGCTGAAAACCTCACCCTGAGCCTGTCGAAGGGCGAGGTTTCGCCCCGCCTAACGCTTCGGCGGACCGTACTCCCAGGCCCTGGCCAGCGGCAGCACGTGATCATGCAGAGCCTGGCCGAAACGGACCGATTGCATCTGGATCGCCACGTGGCCCGTGCCCGGCAGCACCACCAGATCCTTGCTCGGCGTCTGCAGGCCGTCGAACCAGGGCCGCACGAAATCGGGATGATCGTACTCGCCCTGGATCAGCACCATCGGCATGGCGAAGTCCCGGCCCAAGGGCGCTGCCTTCCAGACGTGGTTGGCGTTGTAGACGGCCAGCGAGCGCTGGCGGCGGATGGTCCTGCCGGCGTCCCTGTGGGTCAGCAGGTCCTGGAGGCTCCAGTCGGGCATGGCCAGCGCCTGGCGATAGAGCTCTCTCTCGCTCTTCCTCGGACCTTCGGTCTTCAGATAGACCGGCTCGAGCGCGTCGACCTCCTTCCAGCGGCTGGGCGGGTCGTAGGGCGGCGGCCCCAGAGCGGTCAGCCTGGCCAGCAACTCCGGATGCTTGCCGGTCTTGGCCACGGCCAGCATGTGGTCGTAGACGTGGCGGTCGCGGGCGCTGTTGTCGACCGCCTGCCCCGTGCCGACATAGACCGAGAACAGGTCGGGCCGCCGGTGGGCCATGGTCAGAGCCACGCGCGAGCCCCACGACCAGCCGAGCACAGCGATGCGCGGCTTGTGCAGCCTGGTCCGCAGGTGCTCGCTCAGGGCCAGGCCGTCGGCGACGAAGCCGTCCAACCCCTGGTGCGGATCGATCTTGCCGCCCGCACGGGCCAGGCTCTTGCCGTGGTCGCGACGGTCCCAGTGGACGACCGTGAAGTCCTTCTCCCAGCTCTTGTAGTCCTCGGCGAACAGCGAGGTCGGCATGCCGCCGCCATGCACGACCAGCAGCACCGGATTGTCGAGGTTCTCGCCCCGGATCACGACCCACTGCTCGCCGCTGGGCAACTTGACGAAGCCGCTCTCCTGCACGCCGTCCTTGGCGTCGATCCGCAGCCGCTCGGCCGTCTGGTGCTGGAAGAACGCCCGCGTCGCCGCCGCGCCCCCGCCGATCGCGATCGCTGCGGCCGCCATGCCGATCGCGCCCCGGCGCAGCCATGTCTTTAGAGTGCCCATGCATCGCCCCACATTTGATTACAATTGTAGATTGAAACGAGGGGCGCAGATTCTACAAGCGTAATTTTCTCGTATACCGAAACCACCTGGCGGCGCCTCCTCCGGCCGCGCATCAAGATGCTCCCCCTGAAGGCGGAGCTGTCGCGGAGCGACTGAGGGGGAAGCAATTGTGGGGTGAGCGGCTGCCGCCGACTTATCAGACACTTCCCCCTCCGGCCCTTCGGGCCACCTCCCCCTTCAGGGGGAGGATCTTGAGATACCAACGATCTTCGATTGCTGGACGCGCCGACGAAACCGGCGGATGCTGTCGGCTTAACGGTCCAGCTTGGGAGGGCTTGATGACCGCAGTGAACAGCTTGGGCGGCGGCGCCGCCAAGACCCCGTGGCACGTCTGGCTGGTCGGCGTGGTCGCCGTCCTGTTCAACGCCATCGGCGTCTTCGACTTCGTGATGAGCATGACCCAGGGCGAGGCCTACATGGCCAGCGCCGGCATGACGGCCGAGCAGATCGCGCACTATCGGGAAATGCCCGCCTGGATGACCGGCGTCTGGGCGATCGGCGTGCTGGGGGCCTTCGGGGCCTCGGTTCTGGTGCTGCTGCGCCGGAAACTGGCGTTCCCAGTGTTCGCCGTCTCGCTGGCGGCGTTCCTGGTCAGCCTGCTCTACACCTACGCCCTGACCGACGGCGGCAAGGTGATGGGCCAGCAGATGGCGATCACCAGCGCCGTCATCGCCGCCCTGCTGGCGTTCTTCACCTGGTACGCCTGGGCGATGGGCAAGCGCGGGGTGCTGAAGTAGGGCGACCGGCAAAAATATTCGTCATCCCGGCCGCAGCGAAGCGGAGAGCCGGGACCCAGGGCCGCCGCACTGCGCTTGGCCCCTGGGTCCCGGATAAGCCCTGGCGGGCTTTCCGGGATGACGGCAGTTGTGCGGGCGAACTAAGCCCGCTTGGCTTTGGGCTTCACCAGGCCGTTGACCGCCGCGCGGAAGGCTTCGCCGCGGGCCTCGAAGTCGCTGAACTGGTCGAACGAGGCGCAGGCGGGCGAGAGCAGGACGATGGCGTCCTGGCCGGTGGCGGCGGCGTCGGCATGGGCGGCGGCGACGGCGGTTTCGATGTCGCCGCACTGCTTGACCGGGGCCTTGCCGTCCAGGGTCTTGCCGAACTCTTCGGCCGCCTGACCGATCAGGTAGGCGCAGGCCACGCGCGGAAACAGGTCGGCCAGATCCTCGATGCCGCCGGCCTTGGGCACGCCGCCGGCGATCCAGTAGAACTTGGGATAGCTCGACATCGCCTGGCGGGCGGCGTCGGCGTTGGTGGCCTTGCTGTCGTTGACGAAGGCGACCTTGCCGATCTTGCCGACCGTCTCCATGCGGTGGGCCAGGCCCGGGAAGGTCATCAGGCCCTCGACCGCCTGCTGGGGCGGAATGCCGATGGCGATGGCGGCGGCATAGGCGGCCGCGGCGTTCTGCCAGTTGTGGCGGCCCGGCAAGCTTCTTGCGCGAAGAAGATCGGCCATTTCCGTCACGCGCTCGCCGGTGGCGTCGTACAGCACGCCCTGCAGGGCGTAGACGCCCCGGCCCATGGCCTTGCCGGCGCTGATCGGCCAGATGGTGCGGCGGTTGGCGGCGGTGATCTCGGTGCAGATCTGCTGGCACCAGGGATCATCGACACCGATGATCGCGGTGTCGCCCTTGCCCTGGTTGAGGAAGATGCGGCGCTTGGCGGCGATGTAGCCTTCCATCGAGCCGTGGCGGTCGATGTGGTCGGGCGACAGGTTGAGCAGCACCGTGGCGTCGGCGTGCAGGCTGGAGGTCAGGTCGAGCTGATAGCTCGACAGCTCCAGCACGTAGACCGCGCCGCCGTGCATGTCTTCCAGGCCCAGGATCCCGGCGCCGATGTTGCCGCCGACGCGGGTGTCGCGGCCGGCCTGCTGGCACAGGTGGCCGATCAGGGCCGTGGTCGTCGACTTGCCGTTGGTGCCGGTGATGGCGATGATCTTCGGCTTCTTGTGCTCGGGCGCGGCGTTGACCGTGCGCGCGAAGAGCTCGACGTCGCCCAGGATCTCGACACCGGCCGCCTTGGCCTTGTCGACGGTCCAGTGGGGCTTGGGATGGGTCAGCGGCACGCCCGGCGACAGCATCAGGGCGGCGAACTGGCTCCAGTCCGCGGTCGAGAGGTCGACGACCGGCAGGCCCTCGGCGCGCGCGGCCTCGCGGCCGACTTCCTTCTCGTCCCACAGCGCCACCTTGGCGCCGCCGGCGATCAGGGCGCGCGCGGCCGTCAGGCCGGTGCGGCCCAGGCCGAACACCGCGACCGTCTTGTCCTCGAACCCACGGACCGGGATCATCCTACGCCCTCCCCTACCGCAGCTTCAGCGTGGCCAGACCGACGAACGACAGCATCATCGCGACGATCCAGAAACGGACGACGACGGTGCTCTCGGCCCAGCCCAGCTTTTCGAAATGGTGATGGATCGGCGCCATCAGGAAGATGCGCTTGCCGGTCTTCTTGAAGTAGGCGACCTGGATCATCACGGAGAGCGCCTCGGCCACGAACAGGCCGCCGACGATGCCCAGCACCAGCTCATGCTTGGCGCAGACGGCGATCGAGCCGAGCGCGCCGCCCAGGGCCAGCGAGCCGGTGTCGCCCATGAAGATCTTGGCCGGCGGCGCATTGTACCAGAGGAAGCCCATGCCGCCGCCGATGATGGCGCCGCACAGCACCGCCAGTTCGCCGACGCTCGGCACGAAGTGCAGGTTCAGATAGTCGGCGAACTTGTAGTTGCCGACGAGGTAGGCGATCAGGCCGAAGGTCGAGGCGGCGAACATCACCGGCACGATGGCCAGGCCGTCCAGGCCGTCGGTCAGGTTCACGGCGTTGGAGAAGCCGGCGATCGTGATCGCGGCGAAGGCCACGTAGAACCAGCCGAGATTGATCACCAGGTTCTTGAGGATCGGGAAGACCAGCGAGGTCTCAAGGCCCGGCGTCATCTGCGACTTCGGCGCGAAGATGATCAGGGCCACGGCCGCCAGGATCGAGACGATGAACTGGGCGACCAGCTTCTGGCTGCTGGAAAGGCCGGCGGTCGTCTGCTTGGTGACCTTGGCGTAGTCGTCCATGAAGCCCAGCACGCCGAAGGCGGCGGTGATGCCCAGCACCACCCAGACGTGGACGTTGCGCAGGTCGGCGAACAGCAGCGAGCCGACGAACAGGCCGGCCAGGATCATGAAGCCGCCCATGGTGGGCGTGCCGGATTTCTCGAGCACGTGGCGCTCGATGCCGTCGGTGCGGATCGGCTGGCCCTTACCCTGCTTGGCCTTCATCCAGCGGATGAAGCGCGAGCCCATGGCCACGGCCACGACATAGGCCGTCAGCATCGACATGCCGGTGCGGAAGGTCAGGTACTTGAGCAGGTTCAGGACCGGCACGTGCTCGTGCCCGCCGCGCGAGAGCCATTCGTAGAGGAAATACAGCATCAGACTTGTTCCCGCCGGCCGAGCGCGGACAGGGCGGCGGCGATAGCGCCGGCCCGTGAGCCGTTCGACCCCTTCACCATCACCACGTCGCCCGGCTGCATGGCCGTGGCGATCTGCTGCGCCAACGCGGGCGCGGCGTCCGCATAGCCGCCCCGGCGCTCCTGCGGAAGCGCGTTCCACAGCGACATCATTAACGGCCCGGCGCAGAACACCAGATCGATGCCTGCCTGGGCGATCGGGCCCGCCAGTTCGGCATGGAAGCGCGGGCTGTCGGGACCCAGCTCCAGCATGTCGGTCAGGGCCACGATCCGGCGGCCGGCGACCTTGCGCGCGCCCAGGGTGGCCAGCGCCGCCTGCATCGACACCGGATTGGCGTTGTAGCTCTCGTCGACCAGCGTGAAGGCGCCGCCTTCGATGGCGATCGTCTGCTCGGCCCCGCGGCCCTCGATCGGCGCGAACTCGGCCAGGGCGGCCAGGGCCGTGGCGCGGTCGACGCCCAGGGCTTCCAGCATCAGCAGTACGCACAGGCTGTTGGGGCCCCAGTGCACGCCGGTCTGGCGGATCGGGAAGGACAGGGCCTCTCCGTCCAGCTCGGCGACGACGGTCGCGCCGGCGCCTTCGACCACGAAGTCGACGAGGCGGGCGCTGGTCCCGTCACGGCCGAAACTGCGGACGGTCGCGCCGGCCTTCTCGGCCTCGCCCTTCAGCAGGTCGAACCACTGGTTGTCGGCGTTCAGCACGGCGACGCCGCCCGGCTCCAGCCCGTCGAAGATCTCGGCCTTGGCCTTGGCCACGCCGATCTCGCCATCGGCGAAGTTCTCCAGGTGCACCGGGCCGACCGTGGTGATGGCCACCGCGTGCGGGCGGATGAACTTCGACAGCGGGGTGATTTCGTCGGCATGGTTCATGCCGACCTCGAACACGGCGCGCTCGGTGTCGCGCGGCATGCGGGCCAGCGTCAGCGGCACGCCGAGGTGGTTGTTGTAGGACTTCACCGACGCATGCGCCTTGCCGGCGCGGCGCAGGCCGGCCTCGACGGCGCGGGTGACGCTGGTCTTGCCGACCGAGCCGGTGACGGCGCCGCGACGGGCTTGCGGGGCGCGCTCGCGGGCGGCGACGCCCAGGGCCTCCAGGGCCTTGAAGGTGTCGGCGACGACGACGGCGGGGGTCGCAACGGCTTGCGAGACCAGGGCCCCGGCCGCGCCCTTCTCAGCCGTCTGGGCGACGAACTCGTGGCCGTCGCGCACGCCGGCCAGGGCGACGAACAGGTCGCCCGGCTCGACGGTGCGGCTGTCGATCGACACGCCGGTGGCGAAAAAGTCGCCGGCGACCTGACCGCCCGTCGCGGCGGCGATCTCGTCGGCGGTCCAGAGCGCTTCAGCCATTGACGGCCTCCAGCGCGTTCAGGGTCTCGGCCACGTCGTCGAAGGGATGGTTGACGCCGGCCACCAGCTGGCCCTGCTCGTGGCCCTTGCCGGCCACGACCAGCACGTCGCCGTCTTCCAGCAGGGCGACGCCGGCGCGGATGGCCTCACGGCGGTCGCCGATCTCGCGCGCGCCCGGGGCGGCGGCGAGGATGGCGGCGCGGATGCTGGCGGGATCTTCCGAGCGCGGATTGTCGTCGGTGACGATGGCCACGTCGGCCAGGCGGGCGGCGATCTCGCCCATCTGCGGACGCTTCGTCCGATCCCGGTCGCCGCCGGCGCCGAACACGGCCACCAGTTTCCCACGAACGTGCGGGCGCAGCGCCTTCAGCACCGTCTCCAGGCCGTCGGGGGTGTGGGCGTAGTCGACATAGGCCTCGCCCTTGCCGGTACCCTTGCCCACGCGCTGCAGCCGGCCGGCCGCGCCTTCCAGCTTTTCCAGGGCGGCCAGTACGGCGTCCAGATCCTCGCCGGTGGCCAGGACAAGGCCCGCGGCGACGAGCACGTTGGAGGCCTGGAAGTCGCCGGCCAGCGGCAGCTTCACCTCGAACTCGCGGTCCTGGGCGGCGATCTTCAAGAGCTGCCCCCAGGGGGTCGGCTCGCGCGAGATAAGCTTCAGGCCCTGCCCCTGCTCGCCCACCGACAGAATGGTCTCGCCCGAGGTCACGGCGGCGGCGGCGAAGGCGGGGAAGGCGTCGCTGTCGGCGTTCAGCACGGCGGTCGCGCCGCGCGGCAGCAGGGCTTCGAACAGGCGCAGCTTGGCGGCCCGGTAGCAGCCCATGGTGCCGTGATAGTCGAGGTGATCCTGGGTGAAGTTGGTGAAGCCGGCGGCGGCGATCTTCAGGCCGTCCAGGCGGCGCTGGTCGATGCCGTGCGACGAGGCCTCGACGGCCAGGTGCGTCACGCCCATCTGCGCCAGCCTGGCGGCCATCTCGGCCACGTCGGCGGCGTCGGGCGTGGTCAGGCCCGGCGGGGTCAGTTGCTCGTCCGGAACGCCCGGGGCGCTGACGACGACGCCCAGCGTACCCATGCTGGCGGCCTTCCTGCCCAGCAGGGCCAGGATCTGGCGGGCGAAGCCGGCGACCGAGGTCTTGCCGTTGGTGCCAGTGACGGCGATCACCGTGGCCGGCTGCTGCGCCCAGAACTCGGCGGCGGCCAGAGCGTAGGCGCGCCGGATGTCGGTGGCGTGGGCGGTGGGCACGGCCAGGCCCGTCACGTCGTCGGGGGCCAGGATGGCGGCGGCGCCCGAGGCGATCGCGCCCGGAATGAAGCTGCGGCCGTCGACCTTGCTGCCCGGCAGGGCGGCGAACAGGAAGCCTTCACGCACCTTGCGGCTGTCGGCGGTGACGCCGGCGATGGCCGGGTCAGCATCGAACGGACGGTGCAGGATCTGTGAAAGCGTCTTGGTCAAAGTCCCGCCCCTGGCGTGGTGGCTTTCGGCTGCGCGCCGGCGATGATGAGGTCGTTCCGGCGCTGTACGCCGAGGAACGGGGCGATGCGGTCGATGACGCGGCCGGCGGCCGGCGTGGCCACCCAGCCGCCGGTCGAGAAGCCGAAGGTCTTGGCCGTGCCGTGCGGTTCATCCAGCAGGATCAGGACGAAATAGCGGTCGGCCTCCATCGGCCCCTCGGTCGGGAACACCGCGGCGAAGGACGAGACCTGGCGCTGGTGGTTGTAGCCGCGGATCGTGGGGTCGTACTTCTCGCCGGTGCCCGTCTTGCCGCCCACCGACAGGCCCTTGACGTCGGCGGTCTTGCCGCTGCCGCCGGTGACGTTGGCGCGCATGATCTGCAGCATCTGCTGCGAGGTTTCTTCGGACAGCACGCGCGGACCTTCGGGGCGCACGCCCGGCGGCAGCTTGCGGATGGTCAGCGGCGGCATGGTGCCGCCGTTCAGCAGCGGGCCGAACGCGCGGGCCAGGGCCAGCGGGCTGACGTTCATGCCGTGACCGAACGAGGTGGAGGCCACCGCGTCGGTGTCCCACTTCTTCGGCGTCAGCGGACGGGCGGACTCGCGCAGCTCCACCTTGGCCGGCTTGGTCAGGCCCAGGTTGTTGTAATACTGGCTCAGCCGCTGGGCGCCGACCCCCTCGGCCAGGCGCGCGGTGCCGATGTTGGACGAGTGCTGGAACACCTCGACCAGGGTCAGGATCTTCCGCGAGGCGTGGTAGTCGTGGATCGTGCGGTAGCCCAGCTTGTAGGGCTCGCGCGCGTCGAAGGTCGAGCTGGGCGTGGCCACGCCCGTGTCCAGGCCGATGGCGACGGTGAAGGCCTTGAAGGTCGAGCCCATCTCGTAGACCGAGGCGGCCGCGCGGTTCAGCTTGGCGTCGTCGCTGGCCTTGCCCGGGTCGTTCGGGTCGAAGTCCGGATAGCTGGCCAGGCCCAGGATCTCTCCGGTGTGGACGTTGGTGACGATGCCGACGGCGCCCTTGGGGCCGAACTCCAGGGCGGCCTTGCGCAGCTCGTCCTCGAGGGCGGCCTGGACGCGCAGGTCGATCGACAGGGCGATCGGAGCCGCCCCCTCGCCCTTGGCGGCGGCCGCGTGGATGTCATCGTTCAGCGCGCCTTCGGCGCCGGCCAGGCCCTTGCCGCCGCCGTCGACGAAGCCGACGAAGTGCGCGGCCGAGACGCCCAGCGGATAGACGCGGCGGGCCTGTTCCTCGAACTCCACGCCCGGCAGGCCCAGGTTGAAGATCGCGTCCTTCTGGGCCGGGTCGAGGCCGCCCAGCAGGAAGGTGCGGCGATCGCCGAAGATGGCCTTGTCCAGGCGCTTGGCCGGCACTTGCGGCAGGGCCTTGCCCAGGGCGGCGCGGGTGGCCTTGGCGTCCCAGACTTCCTTGGGGTCGATGTAGAGCGCGTAGTGGGTCAGGTCGACGGCCAGCAGCTTGCCCTCGCGGTCGACGAGGTCGCCGCGCGCGCCTTCCATGGCCGCCAGGAAACCGCCGTTCTTGCCGGCGCTGGAGAACACCGCCGCCCAGGTGGCGCCGACGGCCAGCACCATGAAGGCGCAGGCGAACAGGGCCAGCACGAAGAAGATGCGGATGCTGGTGTCGTCTTCCGGCTTGGCCGCGGCGCGCGAGCGCTCGAAGGCGTGCTCCAGGCGCCAGACGCGCTCGATCAGCCAGCGCCAGGCCGGACCGCCGCCGTGGGGAACGAGGTTGGCCAGGCTCATCGCGGAGCCTCCTCGACGCCGGTGGTGACGCCGTCGGGGGCGTCGGCGCCGGCCAGGGCCGGATCGGCCGCGGCGGCGACCGGCGGGGCGGGCAGCTTCGAGGCCGGGATCGGCTTGCGGGCGACGTCGATCAGCGCGTCCTCGCTGGTCTCGCGGTCGGGCGCGATCGGAGCCAGCTGGGCGGCCTGGGCCAGGGATTCGATGCGGCGCGGCTGCTCCAGGTGGGCGACCTCGGCCTTCAGCAGGCGCACCTTGATGCGCTCTTCCTCGATCTGGCGCTCGACCGAGGCGATCTCGGCGCGCTCGCGACCGGCGAAGGCCTTGGCCATGTAGACGCCCAGCACCAGGGTCAGCAGCACCCCGACGCCGACGATGTCGACCACGCGGAAGCCGCGGACGCGGCGATGGAAGACCTCCGAGATCCTCACGCCGAGGCCTCCCAGACGGGGGCCTCGGTGCGGACGGCGGCGCGCAGCTTGGACGAGCGGGCGCGCGGATTGACGGCAAGCTCTTCCTCGCCCGGCGCGATGGCCTTGGTCGAGATCAGCTTGAAGCTGGGGGGAGCGCCCTGGGCGGTCGGCGGCGCGTGGCGCGAACCGCCCGGCGTGCGGCCGGCGCGCTCGGCCAGGAAGTTCTTCACGATGCGATCTTCCAGCGAGTGGAAGGTCACGACCGCCAGGCGGCCACCCGGCTTCAGCACCGACTCGGCGGCGGCCAGACCCGCTTCCAGCTCGCCCAGCTCGTCGTTGACGGCGATGCGCAGCCCCTGGAACGAGCGGGTGGCGGGATGCACCTTGGCGCCCTTGCGGCCGCCCAGCGACCGCTCGATCACCTCGGCCAGGTCCAGCGTACGGCTGAACGGCTTTTCGGCGCGGCGCTTGACGATGAAGCTGGCCACGCGACGCGAGGCGTGCTCCTCGCCGTAGACATAGAGGATGCGGGCCAGTTCGGTCTGGTCGAGGGTGTTGACCAGGTCGGCGGCCGTAGGGCCGTCATCGCCCATGCGCATGTCCAGCGGACCGTCGCGCATGAATGAGAAGCCGCGCTCGGCCTCGTCGAGCTGCATGGAAGACACGCCAATATCCAGGGTTACGCCGTCCACCGACGCAGGCCCAAAATAGGCGGTGATTTGCGAAAAACGGTCCTGAATCAGCCGAAAGCGACCATCCGCCGCGGGAAGATCGGCGGTGAAGCGCTGCACCGTCGGATCGCGGTCGAAAGCCGTCACCGAAGCGCCGCTGGCCAGGATCGCGCGGGTGTAGCCGCCGGCGCCGAAAGTGCCGTCGAGGATCATGTCGCCAGGCTTGGCGTCGAGGGCCTCGACCACTTCGCCCAGCAGGACCGAGATGTGCGGGGCGGCGCTCATGCGGCGCCTCCCAGGCGAGCCGTGCGCTGCTGGGCGCGCAAGGCGGCCAGGCCGTCGCGGGCCAGTTCGCGCTGAGTCGCGCGGTGGGCCTGGAAGGCGTCGCGCGACCAGATCTGGAAGCGCTCGCCCAGGCCGACGATCGTCACCTCGTCGGTGAGGCCGAACATGTCGCACAGCACGTCGGGCAGGGTGATGCGGCCGGCGGTGTCGAACGACAGGCGGGCCATGCCGCCCAGGACGCTGGTCTCCAGCGCCGAGCGCACCGGATCGCCGAAGGGCAGTTCGTCGATCACCGCCTGGTAGCGGTCGAACAGGGCCTTGCCGCCGGCTTCCAGGCAGTCGGCCTCGATCGAGGGGAAGCAGAAGATGCCGTCGAAAGGGCCCGAGACGGCGGCGCGGAACTCCTGCGGCACCACGAGGCGCCGCTTGCTGTCCAGCTGCTTCTCGAACGTCGAGAGGAACACCCCGCCAACCCTTGCCCAAAACACGGTCGCCCCAGCACGAGTCCGACCAGCCCGAATGGGTTAACATGGGATGAAGTGGGAAACAATGACACCAGAGGCCATTTCGCCAGGAATTCAAAGGCGCTAGCGGTAATATCGAACCGCTCAAAATGGTTAATTTCGGAACATACAGACAACTGGATTTCTATCCACAGGCTCGCGCACAGACGCATCCCATCACGGCCCATTTCGATGGGCCTTGGGGCGCTTGGGGTTGCGGAAAGTTTGATGGACCAGACGGCCTGTAAGCCGGGTTCTGTGCCGCCCCTGTGAACAGGGACGCGACGATCATTCCTCTTGGCCGCCCATTGCTGGACGACTCTCGCGACCAACCCGGATCCTCTCGGCCAGTGACGACCTAGCCGGCAAGCCGGCGCGGGATCCCTATTCGGTCTTGCTCCAGGCGGGGCTTGCCATGCCGTCCCTGTCGCCAGGTCCGCGGTGGGCTCTTACCCCACCCTTTCACCCTTCCCGCCCCGTAGGGAGGAGGTTTGCTTTCTGTGGCGCTTTCCCTGGGATCGCTCCCGGTGGGCGTTACCCACCGCCTTGTCACCGTGGAGCCCGGACTTTCCTCGACTCCCTTGCGGGATACCGCGATCGCCCGGCCATCTGGTCCGCGCGCTGTTTGCGCCGAGCGACGGCGAAGGTCAATCGATCTCGCGCATCCACGCAGCCACCGGGTGATCCCCCAGCGCTTCGATCACGCCCGACCGCTCGGCCTCGCGCTTGTTCTGGCCGAGCTTGAACGTGCCCTCCAGCCGCTCGACATGCAGCCGCGCACCGACGATGCCGCGCAGCAGGGCGTCGAACCGGGCCGGAGTCATCTTGTCGCGCATCCAGGCCGGCTTGGGCGCCAGACGCGCTTCTTCCTGGGCCGACAGGTCGTCGAGCAGATGGACGGTCTCGGCCTCCGACAGCGGCGTGACGAAGCCCTCGGCTTCAACGGAGACATAGTTCCAGGTCGGGACCTGATCATCGGTCCCGTACCAGTCGGGACTGACATAGGCGTGCGGACCGCTCGCCAGGGCGACGGCCGAGAAGCCCGTGACCACCGCGCCCGCCACGGCGTTCATCCGCGACAGGTGGAAGTCGAGGAAAAGACCGTCCTTGCCCAGGTCGCGCACCACGACCGGGGCCTGGGCCACGAACGGCCGGCCGGCGACGCTGGCGCACAGGGTCACGAACGAATGCTCGGCGAGGAAGGCGAGCAGCCCCGCGCGGTCCTCGACGTGGAAAGCCCTGGCCGGATGCATCAGGCGCCCGCCGCGGCCCGCAGCAGCCCCACCAGGCGCGCGCGGGTCTCGCCGTCGGCCACGCCGTCGAAGCGGGTCTGAAGCCAGTGGCGCTGGAAGGCGGCGACCACGGTCTCGGTCCACTCGTCGTACTGGCCCGAAGGGGCGCAGTCGAAGCCGAGACGCGTCAAACCCGCTTGCAGCGCGAAGACGCCGGTCCCCTCCTCGCCCCGGCCCAGCGGCGCGCCGGGCGACGATGGCGGTTCGACCCACAGGCCATGGCCGCTTTCGGCCAGGCGTTTCCACGGGAACAGCTCGCCCGGATCGATCTTGCGGGCCGGCGCCACGTCGGAGTGGCCGATGATGCGGTCGTCGTCGATGGTCCAGCGCGTGCGGATGTCGGCCAGAAGGTTGATCACCGAGGCGATCTGGGCGTCGGGAAAGGCGCGATAGCCGAACTCGTGGCCCGGATTGACGATCTCGATGCCGATCGAGGACGAGTTGATGTCGCGCACGCCCTTCCAGAAGGCCGCGCCGGCGTGCCAGGCCCGCCGCTCTTCGGCCACCAGGCGGAACACCCGGCCGTCTTCCTCCACCACATAGTGGGCGCTGACCTTGGCCTCGGGATCGCGCAGGCGTTCGATGGCCGCCTCGCCGCTCTCCATGCCGGTGTAGTGCAGCACGACGGTGTCAGGCACGGCCTTGCGGGCGTCGAAGTTCGGCGACGGGGCCTCGACGATGGTCATTGCGAACGGTCCTTGAGAAACATCAACAGCGGCGTCACCTGGTTGCGGCGCAGGGCCACGATCAGCACGCCGGCCAGCGCCAGGGCCGCGCCCAGGCCCATGCGCAGGTCGAAATGGTCATGGGTGATGGCCACGCCAAGACCGATGGTCATCAGCGGCGTCATCAGGGTGAGCGGAGCGATCAGGTTGGCCTCGTAGCGCTGGATCAGCCCGTAATAGCCGGTGTGGGCGATCACCGACACCACCAGGGCCGAATAGGCCACCGCGCCGACGAACGGCCAGCCGGCTTCGAAGGCCTTGTCGCTGGCGCCGGGCTCCAGCGCGAAACTGGCCGCCGCCAGCAGCCAGACCGAGGTGAAGCCCACCCAGGCCTGCAACTGCAACGGCTTCACGCGCTGGATCTGCTTCATCATCACCGCGCCCAGCGAGCCGGCCAGGGCCGAGGCCACGACCAGCCACAGGCCCACCGACAGCGAAAAGCCGTGCGGGTTCCAGATCACGATCAGGGCGCCGGCCAGGGTCAGGGCGATCCCGACGCCGCGCCGCCAGTGGATCTTCTCGCCCAGCATCAGCACCGACAGCAGGGTGGTGAACGGCACGCCCGCCTGCACCACCACGGCCGCGGCCGACGGCGAGGCGGTCTTGAAGCCCATGAACAGCAGCGCAAAGCCCCCTGCCCCCATCAGCACGCCGACCACCAGCATCCGCCAGGTCGGCCGGGGCGCGGGCAGCAGCCACGGCAGGGTCACCGCCGCGACCAACGCAAAGCGCACCGCCGCATAGAACAGCGGCGGCACGCCCCAATGGGCGACCACGATCTTGGAGACGATGTTGTTGCTGGCCCAGATCAGGCAGATCAGCACCAACAGGCCGAAGTCGCGTAGGGACATGCCCTTCCGCATACGCGGGCACGAGGACCATGCGCAATGAAAACCGACGCCATCGCACGCGCCGCAATTGACGTCGGGTCCAAACGGTCGTTTTCTGGTGAACATCGTTCACTTAAAACAGGATCCGGGCTCACCGGACCACGGGGACGGAGACGGCCATGAGCACGGAATATTTCGACGTCCTGATCGTCGGGGCGGGCCTGTCGGGCATCGGCGCGGCCCATCACCTGACGCGGCGCTGCCCGGGCAAGACCTACGCCATTCTCGAGGCCCGCGACGCCATCGGCGGCACCTGGGACCTGTTCCGCTATCCGGGCATCCGCTCCGACAGCGACATGTATACCCTGGGCTATTCCTTCAAGCCGTGGCGACAGGCCAAGGCCATCGCCGACGGTCCCTCGATCCTGAACTACGTGCGCGAGACCGCGACCGAGGCCGGGGTGAACGAGCACATCCGCTTCCGCCACAAGGTGCGCCGCGCCGAGTGGAACAGCGACACCGCCAGCTGGACCGTCCAGGCCGAGCGGATCGATACGGGAGAGATCGTCGAGATCGCCTGCGGTTTCCTCTACATGTGCGCCGGCTATTACGCCTACGACGCCGGCTACACCCCCGACTTCGAAGGGACCGAGCGCTTCAAGGGGACCATCGTCCATCCCCAGCACTGGCCCGAAAACCTCGACTACGCCGGCAAGAAGGTCGTGGTGATCGGCAGCGGCGCGACGGCGGTGACCATCGTGCCAGAGATGGCCAGGACCGCCGCCCACGTCACCATGCTGCAGCGCTCGCCGACCTATGTGGTCTCGCGCCCGGCCGAAGACGGCCTGGCCAACTGGATGCGAGCCAAGCTTCCAGCCATGACCGCCTACGGGATCACGCGCTGGAAGAACGTGCTGATCACCATGCTGTTCTTCAACCTGGCCCGCAAGAAGCCGGAAAAGACCAAGGAGCGGCTGATCAATCTCGTCCGCGACCAGCTGCCCAAGGACTACGACGTCGAGACCCACTTCACGCCGCGCTACAATCCCTGGGACCAGCGGCTGTGCCTGGTGCCCGACGCCGACCTGTTCGACGCGATCAGGAACGGCTCGGCCTCGGTGGTCACCGACCACATCGACACTTTCACCGAGGACGGCCTGAAGCTGAAATCGGGCAAGGCCCTGGAGGCCGACGTCATCGTCACGGCCACCGGCCTGCGGATGCAGCTCCTGAGCGGCATGGAGGTGGTGGTCGACGGCCGCTCCGTCGATCTGGCCAAGGGCTTCAGCTACAAGGGCATGATGTTCAGCGACGTGCCGAACCTGGCCTCGGCCTTCGGCTACACCAACGCCTCGTGGACGCTGAAGGCCGACCTGACCAGCGAGTATGTCTGTCGGCTGCTCAACCACATGGACCGGGCGGGCATGGACATCTGCATGCCCCACCTGGACCAGCCCGACATGGCCGCCGTTCCCTGGCTCGACTTCTCGTCGGGCTACGTGCAGCGGGCGATGGACAAGTTCCCCAAGCAGGGAACCAAGGCGCCGTGGAAGGTGCACCAGAACTACGCCCTGGACCTGGCCGCCCTGCGCCTGGGCAAGCTCGACGACGGCGTGATGCGGTTCTGGCGCAAGCGCGCCAAGGCGGCGGCCTGAGGGCCGCCGCCCGACCAGGCGCTCGTCAGTAGATGTGAATCGGAGACGCCGTGGCGACCGACATGATCCCGAAGATCGAGCATGCGCCCAACGGGGACAGGAATGAGCCGGTGCCGTTCCCGCCGCCTCCGTTCGTCCACGCGACCTCCAGCGTGCCCGGCCCGCAGGAAGCGTCGGAGCCCACCACGATCTTGACCCCATCGATGTAGAGCGTCTTCACGCCGACACGGACGTTCCACGGCAGATCGTTGAACGTGACGTCGGAACACCCCCCAGAGCCCAGAACATATGCGTTCACCGTTGCCGAAGTGCCGCCCGTCGGCACGCTGAACTGCATCGCGATCTCGCAGGTGCGCCCAACGGGGCCGATCGTCATTCCGCCGAGCGTCGTGAACGTCGTCGGGTTCGGCCAGATGGCCTGGGCATGCGCCGGGGCGGCGGCAAGCGACGCCGCGAGGGCCAGGGCCACAAGGCAAGACGCCAACTTGAACATGCACACCTCCCTTGGGCTCACCCGCCCATACAACCCAAGATATAATTGACACTCATGTCAGTCAATGTGACGAGCCTTGTCACGCCCCGAGACAGAGCATCGGGAACCCAAGGTCCAGCTTGCCGTTCCTGATCGGCGTTCATCACCCTATGATGGGCGCGAAGCAGTGGAGCGGGGTGTCATGCGGGCGGTTCTGACGAAGATTGCGATCCTGGGCGCGGCGGCGTCCCTGGCCACCGGCTGCGCCACGGCCCAGCCGGCCTATCCCGCCAAGCCGGCCGCCACGGCCAGCAAGCCCCCGCCGCCGCCCGCCAAGGATTCCGACGGCGACGGCCGGTCTGACGGCTGGCGCGAGAAGTCGATGGAGATCGGCAGCCAGCCGGCCCGCGACGTCGGCCTGTCGAAGAAGAAGATCCCACCGGTGCTGGAAGAGGCCCTGGCCGACCCCTACAGCCTCAAGGGCCTGAAGACCTGCGCCAAGCTCGTGGTCGAGATCCAGCGGCTGAACGACGTGCTGGGCCCCGACTACCAGACCGGCAACGAATATACGGAAAACCGCACCGGCAAGCTGGCCGAGGCCGGCGGCAAGGCGATCGTCAACTCGATCATCCCGTTCCGCAGCCTGGTGCGCGAAATCTCCGGCGCGGCCCCCGCCGACCGCCACCTGGAAGCCCTCGGCGACGCAGGCCTGGCCCGTCGCGGCTTCCTGCGCGGCGTGCACCAGAAGCAGGGCTGCAAGCAGCGGTTCTAGGCGCTTCGGATCCTCCCCCTCTGGGGGAGGTGTCGGCGAAGCCGACGGAGGGGGGAGTGGCTGATGAACTTCCAACTCACCGGCAGCTGAAAACGCGCCCCCTCCGGCCCTACGGGCCACCTCCCCCAGAGGGGGAGGATCAAGCCCTAGAACTCTTCCCAGCTGTCCACCGCCAGGGCGGCCGAGCCTTGGGTGGCGAAGGCGGCGGCGCGGGCCTGGGCGGCGCGGGCGGGGCTGGCGGCCGGGCGAGAGGCCGGGGTGGCGGCGCGGGGCGCCGAAGCGGCCATGGCGGCGCCGGCGACCTTGAAGCGGCCGACCTGCACGGCCAGTTCGCCGGCCTCGCCCTTCAGCGAGTGGGTGGCGGCGGTGGCTTCTTCCACCATGGCGGCGTTCTGCTGGACGACCTGGTCCATCTGGTTCACCGCGACATTGACCTGGTGCAGGCCGGTCGACTGCTCCTGGGCGCTGGCGGCGATCTCGCCGACCAGGGCGTCGATGCTGGCCACCTGGTCGACGATGGCGCGCAGGGCCTCGCCGGTCTGGCCGACCAGGGACACGCCGGCCTCGACCTGCTGGGTCGAGGTCGAGATCAGGCCCTTGATCTCCTTGGCCGCTTCGGCCGAGCGCTGGGCGAGCGCCCGCACTTCCTGGGCCACGACCGCGAAGCCCTTGCCGGCGTCGCCGGCGCGGGCGGCTTCGACCCCGGCGTTCAGGGCCAGCAGGTTGGTCTGGAAGGCGATCTCGTCGATGACGCCGATGATGTTGCCGATCTGGCCCGAGGACTGCTCGATGCCGGCCATGGCGCCGACCGCCTGGTCGACGATGCGGCCCGAGCGCTCGGCGCCGGCGCGGGCGCCGGCCACCAGGCTGGAGACTTCCTTGGCGCCCGAGGCGGTCTTGCGAACCGTGGCGGTGATCTGGTCGAGGGCGGCGGCGGTCTCTTCCAGGCTGGCGGCCTGCTGCTCGGTGCGGCGCGACAGGTCGTCGGACGCCTGGGCGATCTCTTCCGAACCGGCGCGGATGCCGCCGGCGGCGCCGTTGATGCCGCGCATGGCTTCTTCCAGGCGGGCGGCGGCGGCGTTGAAGTCGGTCTTCAGCTGTTCGGCGTCGGGGGCGAAGGCGGCGGTGATGCGGAAGGTCAGATCACCGTTCGACAGGTGGCCGAGGGCCTCGGCCAGGGCCGAGACGGCGACGGCGTCTTCCTGGGCCTTGCGGGCCTTGTCGGCCTCGACGCGGGCGCGCTCGGCCTCGGTCAGGCGACGCTGCTCGACGGCCTCGTCTTCCAGGCGCAGCTTGTGGATGGCGGCGTCCTTGAAGCTCAGCACGGCCTGGGCCATCTGGCCGACCTCGTCCTTGCGGCCGACGGCGGGGACCTCGATGGTGTTGTCGCCCGAGGCCAGGCGACGCATGGCGGCGGTCATGGCGGCGACCGAGGCGCCGATGGTGCCCGACAGCATCCAGCCCATCAGGCCGGCGATGACCAGGGCGGCCACGCCGCCGATCACCAGCGACAGGATGGCCATGTCCATGGCCTGCTTCATTTCCTTGGCGCGCAGGGCGACGCGCTCGCTGGCGGCGGTCGTCAGCTCGTCCTGGATGGCGCGGATGTCGTTGAGGCTCTTGCGGCCCATCAGCTCGCCGGCGGCGACGCGGCCCATGACCGGGTCGTTGACCATGGCCGCCTGGGCGGGCTCGGCGATGGTCTTGCGCCACTCGCCCATCGCGCCGCGCAGGCGCTGGATACGGGCCTTCTGTTCGGGAACCGTGGTCTTGCCCTCGAAGGCGTCCAGGGCCTTGTCGAACTGGTCGACGCTTTCCTTGTAGGTCTGAGCGAAGCCGTCGTCGCCGAGCAGGGCGTAGGCGCGCAGGGCGTTCTGCTGCTCGAGGACCAGGGTCATCATCACCTCGGCCTCGGTGGCCAGGGAGAGACTGCGCTGGTTGGAGACCGAGGCTTCCTCGATGCGCTGCAGGCTGGTGAACACCACCGCCGAGGACACCACGAAGGCGATGATCAGGGCGCTGAACGCGATCCCCAGCTTCGCCGATATCTTCAGGTCGTTGAAACGCATTTCGCCCAGGTCCCGACTTATCATTTGATGAGTGCAGGAACTGGGCGAAAAAACTTAAGCAGAAATTGTAAAACGCCGAAATAACGGCGCTATTCTACTTATTCAGATGCGACACAATACCGCATCACCCATCTGAACAGTGGACAGTTCACCTCCCAGATCACGGGTGCGCGCGCCCGCGTCCAGGGCGCCCTTGACCGCGGCCAGCAGGCGGTCGGCGGCTTCGACCTCCTTCAGCGACCAGCGCAGGGCCATCTCGAACGACAGGATGGCGGCCAGGGGATTGGCCAGGCCCTTGCCGGCGATGTCGGGGGCCGAACCGTGGATCGGCTCGTAGAGGCCCGGCTTGTCGGGATCGCCGATGGCGGCCGAGGGCAGCATGCCCAGCGACCCGGTCAGCATGGCCGCCGCGTCCGACAGGATGTCGCCGAACAGGTTGTCGGTGACGATGACGTCGAACTGCTTGGGGGCGCGCACCAGCTGCATGGCGCAGTTGTCGGCCAGGATGTGCTCCAGCTCGACGTCCGGATACTCACGCTTGTGCAGCTCGGTGATCACCTGCTTCCACAGCAGGCCCGACTCCATGACGTTCGACTTCTCGGCCGAGTGGACCTTGTTCTTGCGGCCGCGGGCCAGCTCGAAGGCCACGCGCCCGGCGCGCTCGATCTCGCTGGTGGTGTAGAGGGCGGTGTCGTAGCCCTTCTTCTGGCCGTCGGGCAGCACGTCGATGCCGCGCGGCTCGCCGAAATAGACGCCGCCGACCAGCTCGCGCACGAACATGATGTCCAGGCCCGAGACCAGCTCGGTCTTCAGGCTGGAGGCGCCGGCCAGGGCCTCGAAGCAGTAGGCCGGGCGCAGGTTGGCGTAGACGTTCATCGCCTTGCGCAGGTTCAGGAGGCCGGCTTCCGGGCGCAGGTGGCGCGGGGCGTCCGCCCACTTGGGACCGCCGACGGCGCCCATCAGCACCGCGTCGCTGGCCAGGGCGCGATCGCGGACCTCGTCGGTCAGCGGCGTGCCGTGGGCGTCGTAGCTGGCGCCGCCGTAGATGGCTTCCTCGACCACCAGGCTGGGCACGAGGGCGGCCGCCACGCGGCGCACCTCCGCGCAGACTTCCGGACCGATGCCGTCGCCGGGGAGCAGGAGAAGCGTAGCCATTTCAGATCTCGCGATAGGCGGAAACGTCGAAGGAGGACATGCGGCGCTCGTACACGCCAAGCTCTGCGCAGGCCGCGCGCCACGCGGCCATATGCGGCGAAGCGCGGTGGAAGGCCAAGGCCGCTTCGTCGGTGAAGTGCTCGAAAACCCGGATCAGCCCCGGATCGAGGGGGTCCTCGGTCAGCGCGTAGTCCAGGCAGCCCGGCTCGCCGCGCGATCCGTCCACCTGGGCCGCCAGGTGCGGACGCAGGTCGTCGAGGCGCTCGAGCGCGATGCGGATGGAGCCGGCGAGGATCAGGGTCATGTCGATTACTCTCCCTTCCCCCTCTGATGGGGGAAGGGTCGGGGATGGGGGTGACAGCGCGTCAGGACCTGGCGCGGGCCCAACCGTCGCACCACCCCCACCCCTGCCCCTCCCCCATCAAGGGGGAGGGGTTCAGTTTTCCAGCCAGGGCTGGCCGATGGCGCGCTTGCTTTCGAAGACGTCGATGTCGGTCGCGTGCTGCAGGGTCTCGCCGATGGCGTCCAGGCCCTTGAGCATCTTGGCCTTGCGGACCGGATCGATCTGGAAGCTGAAGGTCTTGCCCGAGGGCGAGACCACCGTCTGGGCTTCCAGGTCGACGCTGACCATGTGGTTGCCGCCCTTGGCCTCGTCCATCAGCACCGCGACCTCGTCGGCCGCCAGCACCACCGGCAAGAGGCCGTTGTTGAAGCAGTTGTTGTTGAAGATGTCGGCGAAGCTGGTGGAGATCACGCACATGATCCCGAAGTCCATCAGGGCCCAGGGCGCGTGCTCGCGCGAGGAGCCGCAGCCGAAGTTGTCGCCGGCGATCAGCACCGACGAGCCCTTGTATTCGGGGCGGTTGAGCACGAAGCCCTCGATCTCGTTCCCGTTCGGATCGAAGCGGAAGTCGAAGAACAGGCCCTTGCCCAGGCCCTCGCGCTCGACAGTCTTGAGGAACTGCTTGGGGATGATCTGGTCGGTGTCGATATTGGCCAGCGACAGGGGCGCGGCGCGGCCGTCGAGACGGGTGAAGGCTTGCATCAGTTCGTCTCCGACAGCAGGGCGCGGACGTCGACCAGATGGCCGGCGATCGCCGCGGCCGCCGCCATGGCGGGCGAGACGAGGTGGGTGCGGCCGCCGCGGCCCTGACGGCCCTCGAAGTTGCGGTTGCTGGTCGAGGCGCAGCGCTCGCCCGGCTCCAGGCGGTCGGGGTTCATCCCCAGGCACATCGAGCAGCCCGGCTCGCGCCAGTCGAAGCCGGCAGCCTTGAAGATGGCGTCCAGGCCTTCAGACTCGGCCTGTTCCTTGACCAGGCCCGAGCCCGGCACGACCATCGCCTTGACGTGCGGGGCCACCATGCGGCCGTGCAGGAAGGCTTCCTGCACCACGGCGGCGGCGGCGCGCATGTCCTCGATGCGGCTGTTGGTGCACGAGCCGATGAAGACGCGGTCGATCTTGGCTTCCGAGATCGGCTGGCCGGCGGTCAGGCCCATATAGTCCAGGGCCCGGTGGGCGGCGGCGCGCTTGTCGGCGGTGGCGAAGCTTTCCGGCTCGGGGACGGCGCCAGTGATCGGGATGACATCCTCGGGGGACGTGCCCCAGGTGACCATCGGCACGAGCGCCGCCCCGTCGATGACGACGGTGCGGTCGAAGACGGCGCCTTCGTCGGAGAAGAAGGTCTTCCAATGGCTGACGGCCATGTCCCAGGCCGCGCCCTTGGGGGCCGCGGGCTTGCCCTGGACATAGGCGAAGGTGGTTTCGTCCGGCGCGACCAGGCCGGCCTTGGCGCCGCCCTCGATGGTCAGGTTGCAGAGGGTCATGCGGCCCTCCATGGTCAGGCCGCGCACGGCCTCGCCGGCGTATTCGATGACGTAGCCGGTGCCGCCGGCGGTGCCGATCTCGCCGATGACGGCCAGGGCGATGTCCTTCGCCGTGACGCCCGGGCCCAGCTGGCCGTCGACGCGGACCAGCATGTTCCTGGCCTTCTTCTGGCGCAGTGTCTGGGTGGCCAGCACGTGCTCGACTTCCGAGGTGCCGATGCCGTGGGCCAGGGCCCCGAAGGCGCCGTGGGTCGAGGTGTGGCTGTCGCCGCAGACGATGGTCATGCCCGGCTGGGTGCGGCCCTGCTCGGGACCCACCACGTGGACGATGCCGTTGCGGATATCGCCCATCGGGAAATACTCGATCCCGTTGTCGGCGACGTTGCGGCCCAGCGTCTGGAGCTGGAGGCGCGCCTCCTCGTCGGCCACGGCGTCGACGCCGGCGGCCTGGTTCTCGGTCGGCACGTTGTGGTCGGCCACCGCAAGCGTGCGGTCGGGCCGGCGCACGGGGCGACGCGCGGCGCGAAGGCCGGCGAAGGCCTGCGGCGTGGTCACCTCGTGGATCAGGTGCAGGTCGATGTAGAGGATGGCCTCGCCGTCGGTTTCGTTGACGACGTGGGCGTCCCAGATCTTGTCGTAGAGGGTCTTTGTTGCGCGGGTCATAGCGATCCGCATCTAGGCCCGATGGGCGGGCGCGTAAAGCGAGGAAACGCCGAAAATCCGCTGTGTGACCGCTGTGCAGCGATCGATCCTGCCCCGGGGAAGCGCGGAAACAACGTCCAGGCGCACATTTCTTGCCCCGAAGCTTGTCCTGGAAGCGAAATAGCGACGGTCGCCTTGGTCCCCATCCGGCAGGACGAGGACCATTGAACGCAACCTCTAACGACTAAGGGCGCGCCGGTCGTAGTGACCTGTCGGCGCGCCCTGGCATCGTTCGTACACTCCAGGGGCCGATGGCTCCGCCTGAAGAGGGCCGTCCACTAGAAAGGAGACGGTCTGGAAGCCCGCCGTGTCTGAACAGCGAGGGTGAAATCATCATGCCACAGAACAACGATCCGTCAAGATGCGTGCTTATGCACAAAGCTTGGCCGTTCAGCGGGCCTGCTTGTCGTCCACGCGCGCGAAGATTGCGCAGCCCGCCCGCGCGGAGGGAGCAACCGCAAAAGCAAAAGGCCCCGGCGTTTCCGCCGGGGCCTTCGAACACTTCGCCGTAGCGAGCGCGCTGCTTATTCGGCGTCCTTGCGGACGTTGACGCGCTCGGCGATACGGGCCGACTTACCGCGACGGTCGCGCAGGTAGTAGAGCTTGGCGCGACGGACGACGCCGCGACGCTTGACTTCGATGCTTTCGATGCTCGGCGACAGGATCGGGAACAGACGCTCCACGCCTTCGCCGAACGAGATCTTGCGGACGGTGAAGCTCTCGTGGAGGCCAGCGCCTTGACGGGCGATGCAGACGCCTTCGTAGGCCTGAACGCGCTCGCGCTCGCCTTCCTTGATCTTCACGTTGACGCGCAGGGTGTCGCCGGGACGGAATTCCGGGATCGCGCGGACGGCCAGCAGACGGGCCGATTCTTCTTGCTCGAGCTGAGCGATGATGTTGATCGCCATGATCATTTCTCCTTGGGCTTACCCGTTTTCGGGCCGCCTTTTGCCTGTTGATTGGCGAGATGCTTTTCCCAGAGGTCGGGACGCCGCTCGCGGGTCGTTTCTTCACGCATACTGCGCCGCCACTGGTCGACCTTCTTGTGGTCGCCCGACAGCAGCACCTCGGGGATGTCGAGCCCTTCGAACGTCCGCGGCCTGGTATACTGCGGATGCTCGAGGAGACCGTCCTCGAAGCTTTCTTCCAGCGTGCTCTCGATGTTCCCCAGCACACCCGGGGCCAGTCGAACGCACGCCTCGATCACCACCATCGCCGCCGCCTCGCCACCGGCGAGAACCGCGTCTCCGACGGAGACCTCCTCGAACCCGCGAGCGTCGAGCACCCGCTGGTCCACCCCCTCGAAGCGGCCGCACAGCACCACGATGCCGGGCGCCTTGGACCACTCCCTTACGCGCGCCTGGGTCAGGGGCCTGCCCCGGGCGCTCATATACAAAAGCGGCCGCCCATCGAGCTCCAGGCTATCCAGCGCAGAGGCGATGACGTCCGCTTTGAGAACGGCTCCCGCGCCGCCACCCGCTGGGGTGTCGTCGAGGAAGCCGCGCTTATCCTTGGAAAAGGCGCGAATGTCCAGTGTTTCCAATCGCCACAGGTCAGCCTCCTTCCAGGCGGTCCCGATCATCGAGACGCCGAGCGGGCCGGGGAAGGCCTCGGGGAACATGGTCATGACGGTGGCGGTAAACGGCATGGGCGCGGTTTAGCGGGAGATGGGGGGATTGTCGAAGGGGGCGAAGTTGCACGGCAAGATCCTCCCCCCGTGGGGGAGGTGTCCGCGAAGCGGACGGAGGGGGGAGCAGCTGATGAATTTCAAATGCCTAGAAAGCTGAAAACGTCCCCCCTCCGGCCCTCCGGGCCACCTCCCCCACAGGGGGAGGATCCTGGTTTTTGGAAAACCGCCTCACATCTGCTATATCTCCGCCTCGACCCCGCACATTCCTCGAATTTCCCGGACCGCCCCTTGAGCGTCACCCTCGACCTGTCCCGCGTCGCTCCCTCGACCGACACGGCCAAGCCGCCCGTCAACCTGTCGGGCCTGACCCGCCCGCAGCTGATCGCCGCCCTGACCGAGAGCGGCGTGGTCGAGCACGGCAAGGCCAAGATGCGCGCCACCCAGGTGTTCCGCTGGATCCACCATCGCGGCGTCACCGACTTTTCCCAGATGAGCGACGTGGCCAAGGAAACCCGCGCGCGCCTGGCCGAGACCTTCACCATCGCTCGCCCCGAGGTGGTCGAGCGCCAGGTCTCCAAGGACGGCACCCGCAAGTGGCTGATCCGCATGGCCCCGGGCATCGAGGTCGAGACGGTCTATATTCCGTCGGTCGGCCGGGTCGGCGCCCTGTGCGTCTCCAGCCAGGTCGGCTGCACGCTGAACTGCAGCTTCTGCCACACCGGCACCCAGCCGCTGGTGCGCAACCTGACCACCGCCGAGATCGTCGCCCAGGTGCAGATCGCCAAGGACGACCTGGCCGAATGGCCGTCGGACAAGGAAGACCGCCTGCTGTCGAACATCGTGTTCATGGGCATGGGCGAGCCGCTCTACAATCTGGGCCAGGTCGCCGACGCCATCGAGATCATCAGCGACAACGAGGGCATCGGCATCTCGCGTCGCCGCATCACCGTGTCGACCTCGGGCGTCGTGCCGATGCTGGAGAAGCTGGGCGATACGACCCAGGCCATGCTGGCCATCAGCCTGCACGCCACCAACGACGACCTGCGCGACGTGCTGGTGCCGCTGAACAAGAAGTACCCGATCGCCCAGCTGATGGAGGGCATCCGCGCCTATCCCGGGCTTTCGAACGCCCGCCGGGTGACCTTCGAATACGTGATGCTGAAGGGCGTCAACGACAGCCCCGACGAGGCCCGGGCCCTCGTGAAGCTGATCAAGGGCATCCCCGCCAAGATCAACCTGATCCCGTTCAACCCGTGGCCAGGCAGCCAGTACGAGTGCTCGGACTGGGGCGCGATCGAGGCCTTCGCGGCGATCCTCAACAAGGCCGGCTACTCCTCGCCGATCCGCACCCCGCGCGGCCGCGACATTCTTGCGGCCTGCGGCCAGCTGAAGAGCGAAAGCGAGAAGGTCCGCGCCTCGGCGCTGCGCAAGCTGTCTATGGCCGCCATGGCCGGCATGCTGGAAGACGACGCCGACGACGCGGCGTAAATTCCCTCTCTCTTGGAGAGAGGGAGGGTGAGAGGGTACGCGCTCTCTCCCCACTGAAGCTCTCCACTATCGTCATCCCGGAAAGCCCGAAGGGCTTATCCGGGACCCAGGGGACTGGGCTCGGCGGTCAACTCAAGCGCCCCAGCGGATGCCGGCGCATTGCGGCGGCCCCTGGGTCCCGGGTCTCCGCTGCGCTCCGCCCGGGATGACGGCCTGAACGGGCCAAGGGTGAAACCTCTCACCCTCCCACCGCTGCGCGGCGGGCCCCTCCCTCTCTCAAAGAGAGAGGGTTCGACGCTCGCAAGGCGAGCCCCCTACGCAAGTCTCGCCAACCCGTGTTAGAGCTTGCCCTTCAAATCCCAGGGGGTCGCGTAAACATGCCTCAGATCCAGTCGCCCGAGATCCAGGCCTTCGCCAATGGCCTGCTGACGACCCTGACCCATGTGGGCGTGACCATGGCGATGCTGGTCGCCGGGGCGGCGATCTACATCCTCCTGACCCCGCATCGCGAGATCAAGCTGATCCGCGAGGGCAACGCCGCGGCGGCGCTGTCGCTGGGCGGGGTGCTGACGGGCCTGGCCATTCCGCTGGCCGCCTCGCTGGCGGCCTCGACCTCGGTGATCGAGATCCTGCTGTGGGGCGTGGCCACGCTGGCGCTGCAGCTCTTGGTCTTCCGCCTGACCGACATGATGCTGAAGGGCCTGCCCGAACGGATCAACGAGGGCGAGGTCTCGGCCGCCGCCCTGCTGGTGGGCGCCAAGCTCGCCACCGCCATCATCATCGCCTCAGGCGTGGCGGGCTGAGGCGAAAGGAACGGGCGGAGCGGGGCGCGTGCATTTCCCCAAGCTTCCAGACTGGCTGGTCTACGGCGCCGTGGTCGCCGCCCTGCTGGTGGTCGCCGTCGGCCGCCAGGAGCGCGCCGACGCGCCTCCGCCGCCGCCGCCGGTGCCCGGCGAGGAAGGCGTGCCGCTGGGCCCGGCCTCGCCCTTCGACCCGTCGATCGTGGTGCAGGTGCCCGACAAGCAGGAGCCGGCCTCGGGCACGGCCTTCTCGGTGGGGCAGAACGGCGTCTGGCTGACGGCCCGCCATGTGGTCGACGGCTGCAAGCAGGCCGCCATACTGGTCGCCGACGGCCGCGGCGTGGCCGCCCGGGTGACCATCGACCCGCGCTTCGACGCGGCCATCCTGACCACCGAGGGCGGCGCCCCAGCCATGCCGGTCAACCTGGCCGACCCGCGCAAGGGCATGCGGGCCTTCCATCCCGGCTTCCCGCAAGGCCACGCCGGCGAGGTGGCCTCGCGCCTGATCGGCCGCGAGAACCTGGTGATCCACGGGCGCGGCGCCCGCACCGAGCCGGTGCTGGTCTGGGCCGAGGTCGGCCGCACCGACAATCTGAAGGGCACGCTGGCGGGCCTTTCCGGCGCCCCGGCGCTGGACAGCGCCGGCCGCGTGATCGGCGTGACGGTGGCGGAATCGCCGCGCCGCGGCCGCATCTACACCACCGCCCCCGAAAGCATGCGCACCCTGATCGCCCGCACGCCCCGCCGCGGCGGCGACGCCAGCATCCCCGAATTCGCCCCAGGCGAGGCCATCACCACCGACAACTACGGCCGCATCGCCGACGGCCTGCGCCGCGACCTGCGCGTGGCGCAGGTGGTTTGCCTGGCGGTCTAGGACGCCTCAGGCGGGCTTGCAGCGCATGGTCGTGATCGTGTGCCCGCGGCCCTGCGGGGGCTTGCGCACGACGTACCAGGCGCCGTCGACGCCGCGCTGGAACCGCGCCGAGCAGGTCAGCCGGTCGGGAACCATCCTGCCGCCTCGCTCGACCGGCCCGCCGTCGCGGAGCAGCGTGAACCGGCATTGGCGGCGCTCGCGGGCGGCCTTGCGGCAGACGAAGTCGCCGATGTGCATCTGGCGCTCATCCTGCTCGGCGGCCCAGTACCAGTCGAACGCCGCGACATTGCCGTGACCGATCAGCGCGTTGGAGCCAAGGTCGCTGTGGATGCCCGCATAGAACGCCTCGCCGCCCTCCGGCGGCGCGGCGAAGGCCCCGGACAGGGCCAGGACGAGCAGCACGTTCATGGGGTCAGGCGGGCTCGCAGCGCAGCGTCGTGCCCGTGAACGACCCGCGCGGCACGCGCAGCCTGCGCTCGACAAGCCAGGCCGGGGAATTGCCGCGCAGATTGCGCTGGAACCGCGCCGAGCAGCTCAGTCGCTCGGGAACCGTCTCGCCGCGCAGCTCGACCGGCCCGCCGTCGCGGACCAACGTGAACTGGCAGTCGCGGCGGCCGACGGGCTGGTCGCACTTGAGGTCGGCGACGTGCAGCCGGCTGCGGTCGCCGCCGGCGGCTCTATACCAGTTGGCTTCCACGGACCGGCTGCGAAGCGTCTCGTGGTGGCCGATCTCGGCGAGGACGGCCTCGTGGAAGGCCTCGACCTCGCGCGGCGCGACGAGAGCGGTGGACAGGGCGAGGGCGATCAGGAGGGCCATAAGGTCAAGCTAAGGCTGAAAGGCCTCACGGCGCAACCTTGAGATAACGACGTTCGCAAAAGGGGCGATCGACAGACCCCTGCGCCTGGCCCCGCCCCCTCCACCACTTCGTGGTCCCCCTCCCCCGCCTTGCGGGGGAGGAGTTTAACTTACGGCCACTTCACCTCGGGGGGCATGGAGCTGAGGATCGACTCGGTGTTGCCGCCGGTCTTCAGGCCGAACATCGTGCCGCGGTCGTAGAGCAGGTTGAACTCGACGTAGCGGCCGCGCTGGATCAGCTGCTGCTCGCGCTCCTCGGCGCTCCAGGCCTCGTGCATGCGGCGGCGCACCAGGGTCGGATAGATCTCGAGGAAGGCTCGGCCGACGTCCTGCGTGAAGGCGAAGTCGCGCTCCCAGTCGCCGCTGTCGTGGTGGTCGTAGAAGATGCCGCCGATGCCGCGCGGCTCGTTGCGATGCGGCAGGAAGAAGTATTCGTCGCACCAGGCCTTGTATTTGGCGTACCAGTCCGGATCGTGCTTGTCGCAGGCGCGCTTGTAGGCGGCGTGGAAGTCGATGGCGTCGGGGAAGTCCTGCCGGCGCTGGTAGCCCAGCAGCGGGGTCAGGTCGCCGCCGCCGCCGAACCAGCCCTTGGTCGTGGCGATGAAGCGGGTGTTCATGTGCACGGCCGGCACGCGCGGATTGGTCATGTGCGCGATCAGGCTGATGCCGGTGGCGAAGAAGCGCGGGTCCTCGGCCGCGCCCGGCATGGTCTTGGCCATTTCCGGCGGGAAGGTCCCGAACACGGTGGAGACGTGCACCCCGACCTTCTCGAACAGGCGCCCGCGCATCATGCCCATCACCCCGCCGCCGCCGGCCGGGCGGTCCCAGGGCTTCAGCTCGAAGCGGCCGGGCTGGTCGCCGTAGAGCTCGGCCGGCGCCTCGTCCTCCAGGGTCTCGAAGGCGGCGCAGATCTGGTCGCGCAGGCTCTCGAACCAGGCCCGGGCGCGGGCCTTGCTGGCTTCGAGATCGGTGAGGGTGTCGGCTTGTTGCGTCATGGGATCGGCTTAAGCCCAAGCCCGATAACAGGCAAATCCGGGACCGCGCATAAGGGGTTTTGCGGAAGCCTCAGGCGGCCTTGGCGCGATGATGCAGCTTCAGCAGGTCGGTCGCCGCGAAGGTCGCCAAGCCGTAGGTGAAGCCCTCGTCGTCGACGAACTCGACCTGGAAGGCCTCGCGATCGCCCAGCACGTCCACGACCGTGCCCATCTCGCCCTTCCGGAGGTTCAGTTCCGGGCGATCGACCAGCAGGGCGACGGTGTCCAGTTCGTTGATCATCGGGCTTCCCGCATGACGAACACCGACGTCAGCCGGGTTCGCGATCCGTCGGCCGGTAAGATCCAGCCGCTGGTTATCATCGCAGAACGTTGGGAAAATCGGAACAGGAAGTCGATGCGGTAGCGAACGCCCCAGGCGTCACTTTCGGTCTGGACCGCATCTTCCGAAGCCGCCGCCTCGCGGAGAGCTTCGATCAGAACCGACGCGTCTTCGCGTGTCAGCCCCAGCTTCAGCGCGAAAAGACGCGCCTTGTGCTTGCCCACCGGATGGGTCGGCGACAATGCGTAGTCGGTCAGCTTGCGCTGGTCGATCTCCACATCGTCGCCGCCCGGGAGCTTCAAGCCTTACTTGCCGGCGGCGGTGAGCGCGCTCATCAGGTCCGGCACGGCCGACTTGTAGTCGGCGACCAGGCCGTAGTCGGCGACCTGGAAGATCGGCGCGTCGGCGTCCTTGTTGATCGCGACGATCACCTTGGAGTCCTTCATGCCGGCCAGGTGCTGGATGGCGCCCGAGATGCCCACGGCGATGTAGAGCTGCGGGGCGACGACCTTGCCGGTCTGGCCGACCTGGTAGTCGTTGGGGGCGTAGCCGGCGTCGACCGCCGCGCGCGAGGCGCCGACGGCGGCGCCCAGCTTGTCGGCCAGGGGCTCGATGACCGCCTGGAACTCTTCGGCCGAACCCATGGCGCGGCCGCCCGAGACGACGATCTTTGCCGCGGCCAGTTCCGGACGGTCGGACTTGACCATCTCTTCGCTGACGAAGCGGGTCTTGGCCGCATCGGCGCCCGAGACGCTCTCGACCGAAGCCGAACCGCCTTCACCCGCCGCCGCGAAGGCGGTCGGACGCACGGTGATCACCTTCTTGGCGTCGGACGACTGGACGGTCTCCAGCGCGTTGCCGGCATAGATCGGACGCACGAAGGTGTCAGCCGAGACCACCTCGACGATGTCGCTGATCGGCGCGACGTCGAGCTTGGCGGCGATGCGCGGGGCGAAGTTCTTGCCGCCGGCGGTGGCCGGGACGAGGATCGCGTCGTAATTGCCAGCCAGCGCCAGGGCCGCGTCGGCCTGGGCTTCGGCGACGCCGTGACCCAGGGCGTCGCTCTCGGCGACCAGCACCTTGCGAACGCCGGCGATCTTGGCGGCGGCCTCAGCCACGCCCGAGACGCCCTTGCCCAGCACCAGCACGTCGACGTCGCCCGACAGCTTCAGGGCGGCGGTGACGGTCTTGTGGGTGCCGTCGCGCAGGTGCGCGTTGTCGTTGTCGGCGATGACGAGAACGGCCATTACAGCACCCCCGCGGTCGTGAGCTTGGAGACGAGGTCGGCGGCGGACTCGACCTTGATGCCGGCCGAGCGCTTCGGCGGCTCGGTGACCTTGACGACGGTCAGGCGCGGAGCGACGTCGACGCCGTAGTCGGCGACGGTCTTCTGCGCGATTTCCTTCTTCTTGGCCTTCATGATGTTGGGAAGGCTGGCGTAGCGCGGCTCGTTCAGACGCAGGTCGGCGGTGATCACGGCCGGCAGGTCGACGTCGAGGGTCTGCAGGCCCCCGTCGACTTCACGGGTGACCTTGGCGGCCGAGCCATCGATCTCGATCGCCGAGGCGTAGGTCGCCTGCGGCCAGTCGAGCAGGGCCGACAGCATCTGGCCCACGGCGTTATTGTCGCCGTCGATGGCCTGCTTGCCCATCAGGACGAGGCCGGGCTGCTCTTCGGCCACGACGGCCTTCAGCAGCTTGGCCACGGCCAGCGGCTCGAGGTCGGCGTCGCTGGTGATCAGGACGCCGCGGTCGCCGCCCATGGCCAGCGCCGTGCGGATGGTTTCCTGGGCTTGAGCCGGGCCGATCGAGACGATGACCACTTCGGTGGCGACGCCCTTTTCCTTGAGGCGCACGGCCTCTTCGACCGCGATCTCGCAGAACGGGTTCATCGACATCTTGACGTTCGCCAGGTCGACGCCCGTCTGGTCGGCTTTCACCCGAGCCTTCACGTTGTAATCGATAACCCGTTTGACCGGGACCAGAACCTTCATCGGTCTACGCCGCCTCCTGGCTGCTTCTCTTTCGAGGTTTCCCCTGCTTGGACCATCGACTTAGCGCGTCCTCACAGGTTTGCAAGTTTCCCCTGACGTAAGCGTAATGCGCTTTCTCAAGGATCATTCAAACAAATGTACGACACCTTTCGCGAGCCGTCTGCGCCCTCGCGCGCTCCCTCCCGCGAATGGCGCCCGCGAAATGGGGCTAGCCACATAGCGCGGCCGGTGCTTAAGACGCCGCCATGAACCGCGCCATCAACCGCCTGAAGATCATCTTCATCGGAATCTTCCTCGCCAGCATCGTCGGCGTGTTCGGCTACCACTACCTGTGGGTGTGGCCGAAGGCCAAGTGCGAGGCGCGCGGCGGCGCCTGGGCCGGCAAGTGGCTCAAGTGCGCAACGGTCTATCCGATCGAGACCCTGACCGGCCGCCCCGCGGGCCTGCCGGCGATCAACACCGACACTTCCAAGATGGACGGCCCGTCGGTCCGGAACCCGGAAAAGAAGTAACCGGGTTTCGAAATCGCCTCAGTTTGAGGGTTCGTCGTCGGCGCGCTGCGCGCCCTCGCCGGCTTCCGCGCGCTTGGCGGCGCGCTCGGCGGCCTTCTCGGCGGCTTTTTCCGCGGCCTTGGCCGCCTTCAGGCGCTCGCGTTCCTGGCGTTCGAAATTGTAGTTCGGCTTGCGGGCCATTGGCGGTTCCCCTGAACAGAAGGTCCGCGCGTCAGGCCCGGGCCTTGCGCGCGGCGTAGCGGGCGTCGCGCTTCGCCTTGGCTTCAGCGTTGGTGAGCGCCTTGCGTTCCTTACGCGCCCCACGCTTTGCTGCAAGTGCTTCTTCGATCAGGGCCTCCTGGCGGCCGATGTTCCCGGCACGGACGAGGGCCCGCGCGGCCGAGCGCTCCTTGCGGACGGCGGCGAGTTCGGCCGCGCGCAAGGCGGCGCGGTCTTCGAAGTGGGGATCGGTGACGGTCGCCTTCGGCTTGAACTTGGCCAGCAGGGCCGCCTTGGCCCGGGCGGCGGTCTGGAGACGCTCGGCGTGGCCGACGTTTTGCGGTGAGCTCATCGAGATCCTTTCGAGAACGCCCGCGGGAGGATCCCGCGGGCGAGACGGCGTATGGGATCAGGCGGCCTGGAGCTGGCCGGCCGACATCTTGCCGCTGCGCTGGTCGCGCTCCAGCTCGAAGGCGACCTTCTGGCCTTCGTTCAGCGAGCCGAGGCTCGAGCGCTCGACGGCCGAGATGTGGACGAACACGTCCGCGCCGCCGTCGTCGGGCTGGATGAAGCCGAAGCCCTTGGTGGAATTGAACCACTTAACGGTGCCGGTGGTCATGAGAGATATCCTTGCAAACAGGAGTAGCCGCACGGCCAAGATGGTCCGCACGATCAAATTGTCGGTGAGGTTTTGGATGGACTCGGGCGCTCGATCCTAAGAACAAGCGTGGAGAGCGGCCGAACCGTGTCGATATTCGATGGGTTCATAATGCCCGCCTGTGGATAACAACACAAGCGATTTCATTTCTTCAGCGAAGAGGCGGATGTCGGGGTGGACCGTTTTTCTTTTTCACATCCGCCCTCCCCGGATCTTTTTCTGGCGGCGGGAGCAAAAGGCCAAGCTACGCGTTATCGTGCCATGCGTAAAAGTTCAGCCGTTCCGCGTACGGGCCAAGGCGCCCTGACCATCGCCCGCGAAAGCCAGGCGATCGACTTCTCGCTGCTGGTCTCGGCCGCCCCAGGCGGCCGCCGCACCGGCAAGGGCAGCCTGACGGGCGAGCCCGAGGCCATGCGCCAGGCCTTCCGGGCCGGCGACGCCCGCCTGACCCTCGACGACGGGACCGAGCACCTGATCGCCATCGTCGCCCACACCGAGGGCGACGGCACGGCCTATTTCGAGCTGCGCTGACACTCGACACCCCATTCGCCGTCATCCCGGAAAGCGCGCAGCGCTTATCCGGGACCTAGGGGGCTGGCCTCGGCAGTCAGTTCAAACGCCCGGCGACGGCCGGCTCGATGCGGCGGCCCCTGGGTCCCGGCTCTACGGCTCGCTGGGCGAGCCTTCGGCCGGGATGACGACGTGGAAGCTCAGGCCCGCAGCTTGCCGGCCACCATCTGGCCGCTGAACGGGTCGCGTTCCAGCTCGTAGGCGATGGCTTGGCCGTCCTCCAGCGGCGGCAGGCCCGCCCGCTCGACCGCCGCGGCGCTGACGCGGATCTCGGATCCGTCGTCGCCGTCGGGCGCGATGGCGCCAAAGCCCTTGGCGGTGTCGAACCACAGCACAGTGCCCGTCGCCATGACGCTCCCCGTCAGCCCTCGCGGTGGGCCGACTATGAGGGCAGGTTCCGCGGCGCGGCAAGCCTTCCCCAACCGTCAACGCCCGGCGAGCGGCCAGACCAGCGCGATCAGGGCCGGGGCGGTCAGCAGGATCAGCAGCGACAGCGGCGCGCCCAGCCGGGCGTAGTCGCCGAACCGGTAGCCGCCCGGCCCCAGCACCAGGGTGTTGCACTGGTGGCCGACGGGGGTGAGGAAGTCGCAGCCGGCTCCCACCGCCACGGCCATCAGGAACGGGTCGGGACTGAGGCCCAGGCGTTCGGCCAGGCCAAGCCCTATGGGCGCGACGATCAGCACCGTGGCGGCGTTGTTGAGGAAGGGCGTGGCCAGCATCGCCACGGCCATCATCGCCGTCAGGGTCAGGAGCGGCGGCATGCCGTCGAAGGCGCCCGACAGCCAGGCGGCGATCAGGTCGGTGCCGCCGCTCTTCTGGATGGTGTCGCTGACCGGGATCATCGCCGCCACCAGCACCAGCACCGGCCCTTCCAGCGCGGCATAGGCCTCGCGCATGCGCAGGGCGCCCGTGGCCACCACCAGCACGGCGGCGGCGAAGAAGCCGGTCGCCACCGGCAGCACGCCCAGCGCCACCAGCACCATGGCCCCGGCCAGGATGGCGGCCGGCAGGATCGCGTGGCGCACCCCGCCCAGCCGCACCTCGCGCTCGGCCAGCGGCAGGCAGCCCAGGGCCTGCAGCGCGCCGGGCAGCTGCTGCTCGCCGCCCTGCAGCACGAGGATGTCGCCGGCCTTCATGCGGATCGTCGCCAGCCGCCCGGCCAGGCGATAGCCGGCGCGGCTGACCCCCAGCAGGTTGACGCCGTAGGTCTCGTTCAGGGCCAGGCCCTTGGCGGTCTTGCCGATCAGGTCGCTCTGCGCGCCGATCACCGCCTCGACCACCCGCACCTCGTCGGTCGGCTCGTCCATCACCACCGGCCGCTTGGCGTCGGACAGGCGCAGGCGCGCCTTGAGGATCAACTCGTTCAGCGCCTGCTGCTGGCCCTCCAGCAGCAGCACGTCGCCGGGCTGGATCTTGCGGTTGACGTGCGGCGAGGCGATCCGCTCGCGGCCGCGCAGTATGGCCACCACCGCCACGGCGTCCTCGGCGGCGCGTTTCAGGTCGCCCACCCGGTTCTGCTCGAAGCTCCAGTCGTCGGGGATCTCGACCTCGGTGACATAGGCGTTGGCCGCCAGCGCCGCGTCGATGTCGACCGCCGCCTCGCGCCCGGCCGGCAGCAGGCGATAGGCGAAGGCCAGATAGGCGATGGCCATCACCGTCAGCGCCGCGCCCACCGGCATGAAGTCGAACATGGCGAAGGGCTTGCCCAGCGCCTCCTGGCGCACCTCCGAGACGATGATGTTGGGCGAGGTGCCGACCAGCACCGCCAGCCCGCCGACCAGCGAGCCGAACGACATCGGCATCAGGATCCGCGAGGGCGGCACGCCGGTGTTCCTGGCCATGCGCAGGGCCGAGGGCATCATCAGGGCCAGGGCCCCGACATTCTTGGTGGCCATCGACAGCACCGCCGTGATCGCCGCCATCACCGGCGCCTGGCTGCGGGCGGTCCTCAGCCGCGGCAGCAGCGGGGCCATCAGGGTGTCGACGATGCCCGACCGCGACACCGCCGCGCTGAGCACCAGGGCGCTGGCGATGATGATGACGATGTCGTTGGAAAAGCCGTCGAACGCGCTCTTCACCGGGATCAGGCCCGACACCACCCCCACCGCCAAGGCCCCGACGGCGATCAGGTCGTAGCGCCAGCGGCCCCAGACGAAGCACAGCACCGTGGCGCCGACCAGCGCGAAGGACAGTCCCTGCTGCAACGTCACGCCCCGCGCCCTCCCCCAAAGCTCAGCTCCGGGGAGGTAACGAGCAGACGCTCGATCCGTTCAGCGGCGGCGACGCGGGGCAATTGACACGACGTCCGCGGGTGAACAGCTTCCGCGCGCGCTGGGCCACGGGGGCTACCGCGCCACGGAGCTTCACACCTTGTCCAGATCCAAGACCTTCCGCGCCGGCGCCGCGTCGTTGCTCGCAGGGGCCGCGGCCTTCGCCTCCAGTCCGGCCCTGGCCGAAACCGACTGCGTCACCACCATCGCCTCGGTCTTCGCCGGCTATGGCGGACTGATCTGGATCACCTTCGCCGACAGTTCCTCGGTCGAGATCCCGCAGAGCAATCCCAGCCAGACGGCGATCCTGTCGCTGGCGGTGTCGGCCCAGCTGGCCAACCGTCCGGTGCAGGTGCGCTATCCCAGCGGCGTCTGCCCGGGACACCATGCCGAGATCGTCGGCCTGTTCCTGAAATAGCAACCCGGACGGAGGGGAGCCGGGGAACGGCGCGTGCGCCCGCCCCCGGGGCCCTTCCGCCTCAAACCGCCATGCCCTGGACCACCGCCTTCAGGCGCTCGATGACCGACAGCTTGTCCTCGATGAAGTCCTGGTCGATCCACCAGATCTCGACCTCGCGCATCACCTCGCCGACCAGCGGCCCCTTGGGCACGCCGGCGCGCATGACTTCCTCGCCGGTCATCGGGAAGCTCGGCGGATCCCAGTTCTCGGCCAGGGCCAGGAGGGCGCGCCACTGCGAGGTGGTGGCCGGGCGGGTCGAGCCGGCCCAGGCCAGCTTCACCCGGTCGGTGAAGGTGCGCAGGCTGAGCGCATAGACGGCCCGGCGGGCCTCGCGCGGGCTCATCCACGAGACGATGCGCGGCGAGGTGCCGACCGCCTCGATCAGCCGCTCCTTCAGGGCGTTGGACAGCCGCAGGCGCTCGGAGAGTTCCCGGGCCAGCACGGCGTCGTCGGGGATCAGGGCGGCCAGGCGCAGCTCGACGTCGTTCTCGAACAATTGCTCGGTCTCGATGGCGACCAGGCCGTCGAGGCGGGCCAGCGACTTGACGAACGGCAGGATGGCGCCCAGCACGCCGGTGGCCGCCATCAGCCGCAGGGCCGGGCGGGGATCCTCGGCCGCCAGCAGCTTGAGGATCTCTTTCTGGGTGCGCTCGGCGGCGCGGCCGGAGACAAGGCCCTTGAGCGCCTTGCAGGCGGCCAGGGCCTTGGCGTCGGGCTCGCCCTTGCCGTACCAGGCCTGGAAGCGGAAGAAGCGCAGGATCCGCAGATAGTCCTCGCGGATGCGGGTCATCGGCTCGCCGACGAACACCACCTTGCCGTCGCGCGCGTCCTGCACCCCGTGGCCGGTGGGGTCGTAGAGCCGGCCCTCGCCGTCGACATAGAGGGCGTTGAAGCGGAAGTCGCGGCGCTGGGCGTCCTCTTCCCAGGCGTGGGTGAAGGCCACCACCGCCCGGCGGCCGTCGGTGGAGACGTCGCGGCGCAGGGTGGTGATCTCGAACGGGATCTTGCCCGAGACGGCCGTGACCGTGCCGTGGTCGACGCCGGTGGGGATGGCCTTCAGCCCCGCCTCGCCCAGCGCCTCGATCACCTGGTCGGGCGTCAGGGTGGTGGCGATGTCGATGTCGTCGACCGGCTTGTTCATCAGCGTGTTGCGCACGCAGCCGCCGACGAAGCGGGCGCAGCCCGGACGGCCCTTGGCCTCCAGGGCGGCGATCACCGCCTTGGTCTCGGGCCATGCCATCCACGGCGGCCGGCCGATGGTCTGGGTTTCCACGCGACATCCCCCTTTACGCAACGGCAGGCCGCCGCCCGTTGGCGCGGGCGGTACGTCCTGCTTTCAAACGACTATTTCAGGGAATGGACACTCGCGCCAAGAGCGGAAACGCGCTCGTCCCCAACTGTCGGCCTCGCACCTTGTCCCACATCAAAACTCGTCATCCCGGCCGGAGGCTCGCGCAGCCGGCCGCAGAGCCGGGACCCAGGGGGGACCGCAGTGCGCCGGCCCCTGGGTCCCGGCTCTCCGCTTCGCGGAGCCTGTCCTCGGGCGCGCTTCGCGCGACCCGGGGGGCCGGGATGACGATCTTTGGGAGGCTGGAAGTTGGAGCTAAACCTCGACCGGGACGCTCTCGGGGTGCAGCCGCTCGTACAGCGCCCGCAGCATGCCGGCCGTCGCGCCCCAGATGAACCGCTCGTTCCACGGCATGGCGTAGAAGAACCGCCGGCCGGTGGGCGTGTCGCGGTGCTGGCGCTGGTGGTTGGCGGGATCCATCAGAAAGTCGAACGGCGTCTCGAAGACGTCGGCCACCTCGTCGGGATTGGCGACCAGCTCGCAGGCCGGATCCACGAACCCGACCACCGGCGTGACGTGGAAGCCGGTCACCGTGGCGTAGCCCTGGATCAGGCCGGCCACCTCGACGAAGCGGGGATCAAGGCCGACCTCCTCGTTGGCCTCGCGCAGGGCCGTGCCCCACGGCGTCTCGCCCGGATCGCAGCGGCCGCCGGGAAAGGCGATCTGGCCGGTGTGGCTGCGCAGGGTGTCGGAGCGGCGGGTGAGGATGACGTTCAGGCTGCCTGGCCGCTGCACCAGGCCGATCAGCACGGCGGCCGGACGCAGGGCGTGGGGATTGTCGATCCGCAGGCCCGGATTGAGGTCGAAGTCCGAGCGCCAGTCGTTCTTCAGGCAGGGATCGTAGGCCTCGATCGGATCGAGCCGGCTCTTGATGAAGGCCCGTCGGGCGGCCGCGTCGGTCTGCGGGATCATGCCGGATCACTCGCAACAGGCCCCACGGGAAACCAGGCGCCGTTCGAGGCGACGCCGAAGCGCCGGCCCTCGCCCGTGTCGCGCTCGCTGGCCATCTCGACCAGTTCGTAGAACACCGGCCGGGCGATCAAGGCCTCCAGGCCCCGCCGCACGTGCAGATAGGGCCGCGGTTCGCCGGTCGCCGGGTCTTCCACCACGCGGATGGCGTGGTCGGGCCCGGCCACGACCTCGTCGCCGACATTGGTCTGGAAGCGCAGGGCGTCGCCGTCGCGGTCGACGCGCACGGCGATGAACGGGGCGTCCTCGACCGTGATCCTCATCTTCTCCACCGGGGTGACCAGGTGGAAGCCGTCGGGGTCGCGCCGCAGGATGGTGGAGAACAGGCGCACCAGGGCCTCGCGGCCGATCGGCGTGCCCTCGTGGAACCAGACGCCGTCCCTGGCGATGCGGATGTCGATGTCGCCGCAGTGGGGCGGGTTCCACAGATGCACCGGCGGCAGGCCCTTGCCGCCGGCCGCTTTGGCGGCCTGGGCGACGCCGTCTAGTCCGGTGCTGGCTGTGTCTGAGGGCATGGACCTCAGTTAGGTCATGCGCGCCCCGGGCTCAAGCGAAGCCTGGAGATGGTCTCACATGCCGCTTGGGGGCGTGGTTTTCGTCCCTGACGCCAGGCCTGAAGCCCTAGCGGACCGCCACGCGCCCTTCGAAGCCCTCGTCGCCGCCGGGGACCAGGGCTTTCAGCAGCACCCGGCGCTGGTCGGCCGGGCCGGGCATCACGACCTTGGCGGCGGGGGCGGCCGAAAAGCCGATGCGGCTGAAATAGGGAGCGTCGCCGACCAGCAGCACGGCGTTCCAGCCGGCCTGCGTCGCCGCCTGGCAGGCGGCCTCGACCAGGGCTTGGCCGAGACCGGCGCTGCGCTGTTCGGAATCCACGGCCAGCGGGCCCAGGAACGCGGCCGGCTTGCCGCCGATGGTCACCGGCCACAGCCGCACGCTGCCGATCACCTGGCCGCCGCGCAGGGCGACGAACGAGCAGGCGTCGAGCTTCTGGTTGGTCTCGCGCAGCCGCTCGGACGACTTGGCGAAGCGGCCGGGCCCGAAGGCGCGGTCGACCAGCGCCTCGACGGCGGCGGCGTGGTGCGGGGCTTCGAGCTCGACCGAGGGAGCGTCTTGCGGAAGAAGGGCGGCGGAAGAAGCGGTCATGAGGCGACGAGGATCCGGGTGCGAACGGGGATTTATCCCCGGCGCGTGACGCGGCCGCGACGGCCGCCGTTCCCGGGGGGGCGTTAGGCGCGGACGGCGGTCCGCGCGGCGCAGGTTCGTCGTTGGCGTCGCATCGGCGGCGCTCTCCCCGTGACAGAGGCGCGCGGCATACGGCCGTATGCCCCCCGCGTCAACGAAATCGACGACCTTATGAGACAAACGCGATTGCGACGCTTCGTCTCAAGGAGCAGGGTCCGCGCCGAAATGTCAGACCCCTCCGCCCTCCCCGCCGATCCCGACACCTCGACCCGCGCCCTGCTGCGCGAGCGCGACTACCTGCTGTTCTGGGGCGCGCGGTTCGTGGGCACGCTGGGCGTGCAGATCCAGGCGGTCGCTTTGGGCTGGCAGGTCTACGCCATCGCCCGCCAGACCATGTCGGTCGGCGAGTCGGCCTTCATGGTCAGCATGATCGGCCTGGCGCAGTTCGTGCCGCTGTTCCTGTTGACCCTGATCGCCGGCGAGACCGCCGACCGGCGCAGCCGCAAGCACATCGCCATGGTCACCCTGGCGATCGACACGGTCAGCGTGCTGGTGCTGCTGTTCCTGGCCGTGCGGGGCATCCACGCCCTGTGGCCGATCTTCACCATGGCGGTGTTCTTCGGGGCCAGCCGGGCCTTCATGTCGCCGGCCGTCAGCGCCATGGGGCCGATGCTGGTGCCGCGCCCGCTGCTGCCGCGCGCCATCGCCTGGAACTCGCTGGCCTGGCAGAGCGCCTCGATCGCCGGCCCGGCCCTGGGCGGCCTCCTGCTGGTGCACTCCGCCGGCCTGGCCTTCGGCGGGGCCGCGGCGCTCTACATCGTCGGCCAGGTCCTGCTGGCGGCCATAGGCAAGTCGACCACGCCCGTGGCCCAGCCCGGCTCGCGCCTGGAACTGATCCAGGAGGGGCTGGCCTATGTCTGGAACAACAAGATCGTCTTCGGCTCGATCTCGCTGGACCTGTTCGCGGTGATCCTGGGCGGCGCCACGGCCCTGCTGCCTGTGTTCGCCCGTGACGTGCTGCACATCGGCCCCGGCGGCTTTGGCCTGCTGCGCGCCTCGCCGGCCATCGGCGCGACGGCGGTGGCGATCTACCTGGCCAGCAACCCGATCCGCCGCCACGCCGGCCGCATCATGTTCGCGGGCGTGGCGGTATTCGGCGCGGCCACCGTGGTCTTCGGCCTGTCGCAGCTGGTCTGGCTGTCGGTGGCGGCGCTGGCGGTGCTGGGCGGGGCCGACATGCTGTCGGTCTATGTGCGCCAGACCCTGGTGCAGCTGGTCACGCCGGACGCCATGCGCGGACGCGTCTCGGCCGTCTCGGGCGTGTTCATCAGCGCCTCCAACGAGCTGGGCGAGGTCGAGAGCGGCGCGGTCGCCTGGCTGCTGGGCCCCGTGGGCGCGGCGGTGTTCGGCGGCCTGGGCGCCATCGGCGTCACCGGCCTGTGGGCCTGGCTGTTCCCGGCGCTGAGGAAGGCCGATCGGCTGGAGTGATCTAAGCTCCCACCTCCCCCGATGTATTGAACTGCTTCCCTGGGCCCTGTGCCCAGGGCCCATCGTTCAGCCGCTCAGATCGCGGAAGCCTCCCAAAGCACAGTCGGCGGCGCCATGGGTCCTCGGCACAAGGCCGAGGAAGGCGAAGAAGAGAGAGCCCAGCGGAAGATCAGCCCCCCGCCAGCCGCTCCAACGCCTCGCCGGTCATCCGCCGCACGGTCCACTCGTCCATCGCCGCCGCGCCCAGGCTGTCGTAGAAGGCGATCGACGGGGCGTTCCAGTCGAGCACGGCCCATTCCAGCCGGCCCAGGTTCTCCGCCACGCAGCGGCGCGCCAGATTGGCCAGCAGCGCCTTGCCCGCGCCCGCGCCGCGCGCGGCCGGCCGCACGAACAGGTCCTCCAGATAGATCCCGTGGCGGCCGACGAAGGTCGAGTAGTTGTAGAACCACAGGGCGATGCCCACCGGCTCGCCGTCGATCTGGGCGATGTCGCAGAACGCCTTGGGCGCGTCGCAGAACAGCGCCGCCTCGATGTGGGCTTGCGTGGCCTCCACCTCGTGCAGCAGCTTCTCGTATTCCGCCAGGTCGCGGATGAACGACAGGATCAGGGCGGCGTCTTGCGGCGCGGCGGGACGGACGGTGACGGGCATGGCGGTTTCTGACGACTTCCTGGAGTTCGTGCTCGAGCAGCTGGCGCCCCTGGGAGCGCTGAAGCCCAAGCGGATGTTCGGCGGGGTCGGGATCTACGCCAATGGCCTGTTCTTCGCGATCCTCGACGACGACACCCTCTACCTGAAAGGCGACGCCGAGCTCAAACCCCGGTTCGAGGCGGCCGGAAGCCACGCCTTCGACCCCTTCGGCGAAGGCAAGCCCATGGCCTACTGGAGCGCCCCGGCCGAGGCCATGGACGATGCGGACCTGCTGGTGGAGTGGGCCCACAGGGCGCTGGCGGTGGCGGGGCGGAAGCGAAAATAGAACCTCTCCCAAAGGGAGAGGGAGGGGCCCGCGCCGCAGGCGTGGGACCATCTATCCGCCCAATCCCCGCTTTCGCGGGGATTTTACGGGAGGGAGAAACGGTTCAACCGATCACCACCCCCGGCGGCGGGACGCTGTCCTCTGGCACGAAGAAGTCGGGCATCAGGCTGGCGGTGGGGTCGACGCGGTACTTGTCGAACTCGCGCACGCCCTCGCCGTAGAGGAACGTGTCGTCGATCAGGAACTGGCCGGTGAACTCGCGCGAGGGCTTCTGGAAGATCGCGTGGGCGGCGTCGGCCATGATCTCGGGCGTGCGGCAGTGGCGCAGGCCCTCCTCGCCGGTCAGGGCGAACTGGATGGCGGCGGTGGCGATGCCGGTGCGCGGCCACAGGGCGTTGAAGGCGATCCCGTCGCTCTTGAACTCCTGCGCCATGCCCAGCACGCACATCGACATGCCGAACTTGGCCATGGTGTAGGCCACGTGGCCGCCGAACCACCGCGGGCTCATGTCGAGCGGCGGCGACAGCATCAAGACGTGCGGGTTGGCGGCCTTCTTCAGGTGCGGGATGCAGGCCTTCGACGTCAGGAACGTGCCGCGCGCATTGACCTGGTGCATCAGGTCGTAGCGCTTCATGTCGGTCGACAGCGTGCCGGTCAGCGAGATGGCCGAGGCGTTGTTGACCAGGATGTCGATGCCGCCGAAGCGCTCGACCGCCTGGTCGACGGCCGACTGCACGCTGGCCTCGTCGCGCACGTCGACCACCAGAGGCAGGGCCTGTCCGCCGGCCGCCGCGATCTCGTCGGCGGCGGTGTAGATGGTGCCCGGCAGCTTGGGGTGCGGATCGGCGGTCTTGGCCGCGACCACCACATTGGCCCCGTCGCGCGCGGCCCGCAGCGCGATGGAAAGACCGATGCCCCGGCTGGCCCCGGTGATGAACAGCGTCTTGCCCGAGAGGCTCATGGCGCTCCCTCCTTGTTGATTGCCGCCACCCTAAGACCGAACGGGCCCCTCTTGCAGCCCCGCGATTCTCGCAACATATAAAGTTACGTGAATGGCGACCGACCGGCGGACGTCGACGACGGCGGAGCCCTGCCCATGCGCACCGAGGACGGATCCAAGCACTTCCTGGCGGCCTTCTCCGACCCGGCGGCGGTGGCCCGCTAGGCCGAGGGGCCGCCGCGCTTCGTGCCGGGCTTCCACGACCTGCACCGGATGTGCGGGGTGATGCTGGCCGAGCGCGCGCCGCAGACCGCCCGGGTGCTGGTGGTCGGGGCCGGCGGCGGGCTGGAGCTGAAGGCCTTGGCGCAGGCCCATCCCGGCTGGACCTTCGTCGGCGTCGACCCGGCGGGCGAGATGCTGCGCGGCGCAGAGCGGCTGCTGGGCCCGCTGAACGATCGGGTGACGCTGGTCGAGGGCTATGTCGAGGACGTAGCCGACGGCGAATTCGACGCCGCGACCTGCCTTCTGACCCTGCATTTCCTGGGTCACGACGAGCGCCTGCGCACCGAGCGCGAGATCCGCCGCCGCCTGAAGCCCGGCGCGCCCTTCGTCGCCGCCCACGGCAGCTTCCCGCAGGATCCCGGCCAGCGCGACGCCTGGCTCGACCGCTACGCCGCCTTCGCGATCGCCTCGGGCTTCGACCCCGTCCAGGCCCGGGGCGCCCGCGACGCCGTGGCCGCCAGCGTCAATATGATCGCCCCGGAAGACGACGAGGCCATACTGCGCGCCGCCGGCTTCACCGACGTGACCCTGTTCTACGCGGCCTTCACCTGGCGGGCCTGGGCGGCCTATGCGTGAGGGTCATCGCGCAGGTTCTGCCTGAGGAAATCGATGAACCGCTGGGTTCGGGCCGGCAGCAGGCGCGTGGCGGTGACCGCGTAGATCGAGGCCGGCGGCCCCTGCCAGCCCGGAAGGATCCGCACCAGCCGGCCGGCCGCCACCTCGTCGGCGACCACGCGCTCGGGGATCAGCAGGACGCCCATGTCCTGCGCGGCCAACCGCTTCAGCAGGGCCACGCTGTTGGCGCGGAACCGGCCATGGGCGGTGATGTCGACGACCTCGCCCCGCGCCTGCAGGCGCCAGGCGCCCCGCCCCGGCATGGCCAGGCAGGCATGGGCCTCCAGCTCGGCGGGATGGGCGGGCTCGCCATGCGCGGTCAGATAGCCCGGCGAGGCATAGAGGAACGGCGTCAGGTGGCCGATCACCCGGGCGATCAGGCCCGCGCCCTCCGGCTGGGCCATGCGCACGGCCAGGTCGAAGGGCTCGGCCACCAGGTCGACATTGCGGGGCGTCAGGTCCAGCTCGAAGTCGAGGCCGGGATACTGCGCCGCGAAGCGCGGCAGCAGCGGGGCCAGCCAGTTGGTGGCGAAGTCCACCGGCAGGGAGACGCGCAGGGTCCCGACCGGCCGGGCGACCATCTCGCCGAGCTCCTCGTGGGCGATGCGCGCCTCCTCGACGATCCGCAAGGCCCGCTCGAAATAGACCTGCCCCGCCTCGGTGGGTTCGATCGAGCGGGTGGTGCGGTTCAACAGCCGCAGGCCGATCGACTTCTCCAGCGTCGCGATGCGGCGCGACAGGGTCGAGCTGGGCATGCCCAGGCTTGCCGCCGCGCCGCGAAAGCTGCGCGCCTTCATGACCTCCACGAACAGCGCCATGTCGTCGAGCCGGCTCACTTCATTGCTCCATGAATGGATCAATCAATTCCATTTCGGCGACTTTGTGCCGACCACACGCTTTGCCATCTGTGGCCTCGCACCACAAGGAAGCCACCCGATGAGCCCCCTCTTCACCGCCGTCCGCCTGGGCCGGATCGATCTTTCCAACCGCCTGGCCATGGCCCCGATGACCCGCTCGCGCGCCCAGCCCGACGGGACGCCCGGCGAACTGGCGGCCCGCTACTACGCCCAGCGCGCCGGCCTTGGCCTGATCGTCACCGAGGGCGTGCAGCCGTCGGAGGACGGCCAGGGCTACCTGACCACGCCCGGCATCCACGCCGACGCCCATGTCGCCGGCTGGCGCGCGGTGACCGACGCCGTCCACGCCAAGGGCGGGCGCCTCTTCATGCAGCTGATGCACGCCGGGCGGATGTCGCATCCCGACAACACGCCCCACCACCGCCAGGGCGTCGCGCCTTCGGCCATCGCCCCGGGCGCGCCGATGTTCACCGCCACGGGTCCGCAGGACATTCCCACGCCCCGCGCCCTGAGCACCGACGAGGTGCGCCAGACCGTGGCCGACTTCCGCCAGGCGGCGCGACGGGCGATCGAGGCCGGCGCCGACGGCGTCGAGATCCACGGCGCCAACGCCTATCTGGTGCAGCAGTTCTTCGCCCCCAGCGCCAACACCCGCACCGACGCCTATGGCGGCTCGATCGAGAACCGCGCCCGTTTCGCCATCGAGGTGGCGACCGCCATCGCCGAGGAGATCGGCGCGGACCGCACCGCCATCCGCCTGTCGCCCGGCACGACGCTGTGGGGCATCGACGAAGGCGCCGAAGGCCCGGCTCTCTACCGCCACCTGGTCGCCGAACTCGACAAGCTGGGCCTGGCCTATGTGCACGTCATGCACCAGGGCGACGAGGCCCTGCTGGCCGACATCCGCAAGCTGTGGCGCGGCGTGCTGATCCTCAACCGCCCGGGTCGGCCGCGCGAGGACATCGGCGCCGACGTCGCCTCGGGCCTGGCCGACCTGGAAGCCTACGGCCAGGCCGTGCTGGCCAATCCCGACTTCGTCGAGCGCCTGAAGACCGGCGCACCGTTCAACGACGCCGACCGCATGACCTTCTTCGGCGGCGACGCGCGCGGCTACACCGACTATCCGAGCCTGCAAGAGACGGTTCCCGCCTGACCGGGCGCGAGGGTCCCGCCCACACGGACGGGACCCTCCATCCTCAAGCCTGCGCCCCCTCGCCGGCCTCGCCCGTCGCCCGGCCCCTTCCCCGTCCCGCCTTGATCGGCAGAAGCTCGTAGTCCAGCCGCACCACGCCCATGGCCAGGGCGGCCGTCCCGCGCAGGACGAGGCCCCTGGGCGGTCCGGCGCGGGCGGGAAACAGCGGCGGGCCCTCGCCCAGCAGCACAGGGGCGATCAGCAGCGACAGGCGGTCGAGCGCGCCCTGTTCGGCGAAGGCGGCCAGCAGCCCCGCGCCGCCCACCACCCAGGCGTCGCCGTCGTCGAGGTCGCGCAGGCGGTCGACCAGGGCCGGCAGCCCCTCGCGCCAGAACCGCACCCCGCGCTGCACCGGGTCGCCCCGCCGCGAGGTGACGACGAAGCCGCGCTTGCCGGCATAGGGCCAGCTCATGCCGAGGCTCGGGATCTGGTCATAGGTCGCCCGGCCCATGACCACGGTGCCTACCAGATCGATGAAGGCGCCGTAGCCGGGATCCACTTTTCGGAACGGCGTCGGCGACGCGACCGTCGAGGCTGGACGCGATGAACCCGCGGATCAGCGCCATGCCCCCTCACGCCCCCCAACGTCGTCAAAGCGCCCGAGCCCTTCGCGTCCCGGTCGAGTCCACGATAGAGAACATTTGCAGAACATCAACCACCATTAACCACTTTTCGAATCGCGATTAACCAGTGGCTAACCATGACCGTTCATTCCCGGGTAACCACGGGACTCCATGATTCCGTTAGGTGTTTTGCAAGGAAGCGGACATGTCGTTCGGGCCGGAAACCATCATTCAGGGCGACTGCATCGAGGCGATGAACGCCTTGCCCGAAAAGTCGGTCGACCTGATCTTCGCCGACCCGCCCTACAACCTTCAGCTTGGCGGCGACCTGCTGCGTCCGGACAATTCCAAGGTCGACGCGGTCGACGACCATTGGGACCAGTTCGAGAGCTTCGCGGCCTACGACAAGTTCACCCGCGAGTGGCTGAAGGCCGCCCGCCGCGTGCTCAAGGACGACGGCGCGATCTGGGTGATCGGCAGCTACCACAACATCTTCCGCGTCGGCGTGGCGGTGCAGGACCTGGGCTTCTGGATCCTCAACGACGTCATCTGGCGCAAGACCAACCCGATGCCCAACTTCAAGGGCACCCGCTTCGCCAACGCCCACGAGACCCTGATCTGGGCCTCCAAGAGCCAGAACGCCAAGCGCTACACCTTCAATTACGACGCCCTGAAGATGGCCAATGACGAGGTGCAGATGCGCTCGGACTGGACCATCCCGCTGTGCACCGGCGAGGAGCGCATCAAGGGCGCCGACGGGGCGAAGGCCCACCCGACCCAGAAGCCGGAAGCCCTGCTCTACCGGGTGATCCTGTCGACCACCAAGCCGGGCGACGTGATCCTGGATCCGTTCTTCGGCGTCGGCACCACGGGCGCCGCCGCCAAGCGCCTGGGCCGCAAGTTCATCGGCATCGAGCGCGAGGCCGAATATATCGAGCACGCCAAGACCCGCATCGCCCAGGTGACGCCGATCGCGCCGCAGGACCTGGAGATGACCGGCTCCAAGCGCGCCGAGCCGCGCGTGCCGTTCGGGGCCATCGTCGAGAACGGCCTGCTGCATCCGGGCGACACCCTCTACTGCGCCAAGGGCGCCCACGCGGCCAAGGTGCGTCCCGACGGCTCGATCGCGGTGGGCGACCTGACCGGCTCGATCCACAAGATCGGCGCCATGGTGCAGTCGGCTCCGGCCTGCAACGGCTGGACCTACTGGCACTTCAAGACCGACGCGGGCCTGGCCCCCATCGACGTGCTGCGCGCCCAGGTGCGCGCGGCCATGCCGCACGCCTGATCGCCTTCAAGTGAAGGAAGGCCCCATCGGCGTTCGCCGCTACTGGACGATCGGCTGCCTGGCGATCGTGCTGACCATGCTGTGCGTTTCGGCGCTGCCCCAGACGCCGCTCGGCTCGTTCTGGAACTATCTCGGGTCGGCCATCGAGGCGGTCGGTTGCGCCATCCTGCTGCTGATCGGGCGGAGACGGCTGGGCGCCCGCGCCAACCTGGCCTTCCTGGGCCCGGTCATCGGCGCGATCATCGTCTGCGCCTTCTTCGCCTGGAGTTTCATCAGCGGCCCGCCCGAGATCGCAAGGCCCGTCGTCAGCCCGCAGCTCTGCCTCAGCATCGCCTTGCTCGGGGTGGAGATGGGCAGCGTGCTGCAGTTCCTGATCATCGGCTTCATCGGCCAGGGCGGCGCGGTGAAGAAGAACTGAGGGGGCGCCAGCCTCTATCGGCTCACTCCAAAACCTCGTCATCCCGGCCGCAGCGTAGCGGAGAGCCGGGACCCAGGGGCCGGCGCAATGCAGTCGCCCCTGGGTCCCGGGTCTGCGGCGCATTCGCGCCTCCGCCCGGGATGACGATCAAGGGTTGGCTGCACGCCTTGAATCGAGGCGTCGCCGGGTACTCCGACAACCTGACGTCCACCCCGCTTGACTCGGCCCCGCCCCTCGCTCATTGAGCCCCTGACCCTCGCGGGAGACATCGGGATTCGTGTCCCGAGGCCGAAGGCGCAACCGCCCCGGAAACGCTCAGGCAAAAGGACCGCGCGGGTTTAGGAACGCTGGAAAGAAGCCTTCCCGAAAGGGCGGCTCGCCGAAGGAGCAAGGTCTCTCTGGAGAGGGGCCGGAATCTCTCAGGCCTAAGGGACAGCGGGGGCGCGACCAACCGGCGGAAGCCGGAACCGTCGCCGACCCCGTTTCGGAGCCCGCCGCGTGTCCACCGACGACCTCAAGAAGACCCCGCTGTTCGACGCCCACGTGGCGGCCGGCGCCCGCATGGTGCCGTTCGCGGGCTATTCCATGCCCGTGCAATACAAGGACGGCGTGCTGAAAGAGCACCTTTGGACCCGCGAGCACGCGGGCCTGTTCGACGTCTCGCACATGGGCCAGGCCCGCATCCGCGGCGCCAATGGTGAAACAAGCCCGGCGAAAAGCTTCGAGAAGGTGGTCTCGGCCGACTACCAGGGCCTGAAGGCCGGCAAGCAGCGCTACGGCGTGCTGCTGAACGCCGAAGGCGGGATCATCGATGATTTGATGACCGCCCGTCCCGACGACGATGGGCTGTTCGTGGTGGTCAACGGCGCCTGCAAGGACAACGACTACAAGATCATCGCCGAGACCCTGGCCGGTGAAGCCAGCGTCGAGCGCCTGGAAGACCGCGCGCTGCTGGCGCTGCAAGGCCCGCAGGCCGCCGCCGTGCTGGCCGCCCACGTTCCGGAAGCCGCCGCCATGGTGTTCATGGACGCCCGCGCCCTGACCGCGTTTGGCGTCGACGCCATCATCTCGCGCTCGGGCTACACCGGCGAGGACGGCTATGAGATCTCGGTCCCGGCCTCGGACGCCGCCCGCATCTGGAACACCCTGCTGGAAGACGAGCGGGTCAAGCCGATCGGCCTGGGCGCCCGCGACAGCCTGCGCCTGGAAGCGGGCCTGCCGCTCTACGGCCACGACCTGGACGAGACGGTCTCGCCGATCGAGGCGGGCCTGAACTTCGCCGTCGGCAAGAGCCGCCGCGAGGCCGGCGACTTCCTGGGCGCCGAACGGATCACCAAGGAACTGGCCGGCGAACTGGCCCGCGTCCGTGTGAACCTGAAGGTGCTGGAAGGCGCCCCGGCCCGCGAAGGCGCCGACATCGCCGACGCCGACGGAAACGTCATTGGCAAGGTCACCAGCGGGGGCTTTGGCCCCAGCTTCGGCGGCGCCATCGCGATCGGTTTCGTGCCCCCGGCCTACGCCGTGATCGGCGCGACCCTGAAAGTCATCGTCCGGGGCAAGCCGGCGGCCGCCGAGGTCGTCGCCTCCCCGTTCGTTCCCACCCGTTACGTCCGCAAACTCTAAGCCGACGCGACAGCCAAAAGTGGACGCCGGTTTTGGCGTCCGTCGCGTCGCCAGCAAAAACGAAAGGGCCAGACCATGCGCTTCACCAAGGACCATGAATGGGTCGCCGTCGAAGGCGACATCGCCACCGTCGGCATCACCGCCTACGCCGCCGAGCAACTGGGCGACGTGGTGTTCGTCGAGGCGCCCGAAGTCGGCAAGGTCGTCAAGCAAGGCGACCAAATGGCCGTCGTCGAGAGCGTCAAGGCCGCGTCGGACGTCTACGCCCCGGTGTCGGGCGAGGTCGTCGAAGCCAACGCCGAGCTGGGCGATGCGCCGGAAACCGTCAACGCCCTGCCGGAAAGCGGCGGCTGGTTCGCCAAGCTGAAGCTCTCCAACCCGGCCGAGGTCGACGCCCTGATGGACCGCGACGCCTACGAGGCGTTCCTGGCGACGCTTTAAGGAAGAACCCTTCCCCCTTGATGGGGGAAGGGCAGGGTTGGGGGTGACCCCACCGCAGTAGACACCCCCATCCCCGCCCCTTCCCCCATCAAGGGGGAAGGGAGAAGGACCTGATTGATGCGCTACCTCCCCCTGACCCCCGAAGACCGCGCCGACATGCTCGGCGTGATCGGCGCGGGCTCGATCGACGAGCTGTTCGTCGACGTGCCGGCCGTCGCCCGCCGCAGCGAGCCTGTGGACCTGCCCCATCACGCCGGCGAGATCGAGGTCGAGCGCGAGCTCTTGCGCCTGTCGCGCCGCAACCGCTCGGCGGCCGAGGGGCCGTTCTTCGTCGGGGCCGGGGCCTATCGCCACCACGTGCCGGCCACGGTCGACCACATCATCCAGCGGTCGGAATTCCTGACCAGCTACACGCCCTACCAGCCGGAAATCGCCCAGGGCACGCTGCAGGTGCTGTTCGAGTTCCAGAGCCAGGTCGCGGCCCTGACCGGCATGGATGTGGCCAACGCCTCGCTCTATGACGGCTCGACCGCCACGGCCGAGGCCGTGATGATGGCCCAGCGCGTCACCCGCAAGAACAAGGCCGTGCTGTCGGGCGGCGTCCACCCGCAATATGTCGGCGCCGTCGAGACCCTGGCCCACGCCGCCGGCGTGACCACGCAGCGCCTGCCGGCCGCCATCGACGCCGAGGACGCGGTGATCGCCGCCATCGACGCCGATACCGCCTGCGTCGTGGTGCAGACCCCCAACGTCTTCGGCACCGCCACCGACGTCTCCAAGATCGCCGAGGCCGCCCACGCCGCCGGCGCCCTCTTGATCGTCGTCACCACCGAGGCCGTCTCCTACGGCCTCTTGAAGTCGCCGGGCGCCATGGGCGCCGACATCGCCGTGGCCGAGGGCCAGTCGATCGGCAACGGCTTGAACTTCGGCGGTCCTTACGTCGGCCTCTTCGCCTGCCGCGAAAAGTTCGTCCGCCAGGCGCCGGGGCGCCTCTGCGGCGAGACGGTGGACGCCGACGGCAAGCGCGGCTTCGTGCTGACGCTGTCGACCCGCGAGCAGCACATCCGCCGCGACAAGGCCACCAGCAACATCTGCACCAACAGCGGCCTGTGCGCTCTCGCCTTCTCGATCCACATGAGCCTGCTGGGCGAGCAGGGCCTGCGCCAGCTGGCCTCGCTGAACCACCATAAGGCCTTGGCGACCGCGAAGGCCCTGGCGGCCATCCCGGGCGTCGAGATCCTCACCCCGCGCTTCTTCAACGAGTTCGCCGTGCGCCTGCCCAAGGACGCCGCCGAGGTCGTCGAGACCCTGGCCGCCCACGGCGTCATCGCCGGCGTGCCCTATTCGCGCCTGGAGCCGGGCGCGGGCCTGGACAACGTGCTGCTGGTCGCCACGACCGAGACCACGCTCGACACCGACATCACCTTCTTCGCCAAGCTGCTGGCCGGAGCCGTCCAATGAGCATGAACAATGTCGGACGTCCCACCCGTCCCGAAGCGTCCAACGACGACGCGGGCTTCGCCTCGCTGTCGGGCGGCCGCGGCCTGCTGCAGGACGAGCCGCTGATCTTCGAACTGGGCGGCTGGACCAAGACCGGCGTCGACCTGCCCGACGCCGTCGCCGCCGACGGCGCCCTGGCCGGCCTGACCCGCGACGAGCCCATCGGCCTGCCGGGCCTCTCCGAACCGGAAGCCGTGCGCCACTACGTGCGCCTGTCCCAGAAGAACCACGCCATCGATCTCGCGCTCTATCCGCTGGGTTCGTGCACGATGAAGCACAACCCGCGCCTGAACGAGAAGATGGCGCGCCTGCCGGGCCTGTCGGACATCCACCCGCTGCAGCCGCAGTCGACGGTGCAGGGCGCCATCGAGCTGATGGACCGCCTGGCCCACTGGCTGAAGACCCTGACCGGCATGCCGGCGGTCGCCCTGTCGCCCAAGGCCGGCGCCCACGGCGAGCTGTGCGGCCTGCTGGCCATCCGCGCCGCCCACGAGGCGGCCGGGAACGGCCACCGCAAGACCGTGCTGGCCCCGACCAGCGCCCACGGCACCAACCCGGCCACGGCGGCCTTCTGCGGCTATACGGTCGTCGAAATCGCCCAGACCGACGACGGCCGCGTCGACCTCGCCGACCTGGAAGCCAAGCTCGGCGACCACGTGGCGGCGATCATGGTCACCAACCCCAACACCTGCGGCCTGTTCGAGCGCGACGTGGTGGAGATCGCCCGCCTGACCCACGCGGCGGGCGCGTACTTCTACTGCGACGGCGCCAACTTCAACGCCATCGTCGGCCGGGTGCGCCCGGGCGACCTGGGCGTCGACGCCATGCACATCAACCTGCACAAGACCTTCTCGACGCCCCACGGCGGCGGCGGTCCGGGCGCGGGTCCGGTGGTGCTGAGCGAGGCTCTGGCCCTGTTCGCCCCCACCCCGTGGGTGGTGCATGACGAGAATGGCTACAGGCTGATCGAGGAAGCCGAAGGCGTCGCCGCCCAGGCCTTCGGCCGGATGAGCGCCTTCCACGGCCAGATGGGCATGTACGTGCGCGCCTACGCCTACATGCTCAGCCACGGCGCCGACGGCCTGCGCCAGGTGGCCGAGGACGCGGTGCTGAACGCCAACTACATCAAGGCCCGCCTGTCGGACCTGATGAGCCCGGCCTTCCCCGAGGGTCCGTGCATGCACGAGGCGCTGTTCGACGACGCCTGGCTGGAAGGCACGGGCGTCACCACCCTCGACTTCGCCAAGGCGATGATCGACGAGGGCTTCCACCCGATGACCATGTATTTCCCGCTTGTGGTGCATGGCGCGATGCTGATCGAGCCGACCGAGACCGAGTCCAAGGCCGAGCTCGACCGCTTCATCGAGGCCCTCCGCCTGCTGGCGGGATCGGCCAAGGCCGGCGAGGTCGAGCGCTTCAAGAACGCCCCGCACCTGGCGCCGCTCAAGCGCCTGGACGAGACCCTGGCGGCCCGTAAGCCGAAGTTGAAGTGGAAACCTGTGGCCCCCGCGCCACTCGCCGCGGAATAGCTGCAACAGCAGCACGAATGCGGAACGGGGCGCCTTTACGGAAGGGCGCCCCGTTTCCATATGCAGCTTGTGAGACGAGGGGGCCGGCCTATTTCCGGAAACCGGCGGACCACAAGCCCCGTTCAGCCCCCCATGAACCTCGCCATCGCCATGCCGCCCGTGCGCCTCTCCGCTGCCGACGAACTCGCCCGCGAGCTTCTCGGCCGGATCATTCGCGGCCTGCTCGTGGCCCTTGGCCTGGTGTTCATCGCCGCGGGCTTTCTGATTGCGCCCCTGCCCGGCCCGATGGGCGTGCCGCTGACGGTCATCGGCCTGATGCTGGTGCTGCGCAACTCGTTCAAGGCCCGTAAGCAGTTCGTCCGCTTCCAGCACGCCCACCCCAAGCTGGTCTTCCCGCTGCGCCGCCTGCTGCGCCGCGAGCCCGAGGTGGTGCTGGTGGCCTGGCAGCAGGCCCTGCGGATCGAGAAGCTGGTCATCCCGCGCCGCTGGCGCGTGGCCAAGCGCTGGCGCAAGGCGCTCAAGCGCCGGGGCCAGCGCGCGGTCTAGGGGCCCCGTGAGCCGCCTCCAGTGACCCGGCGCGACCCCAGGGTCGTTCGCCGCCTTTCCGGCCTGCGTCGCCGCCGGCTGGCCTTCGTCGTGCGCGAAACCTTCGCCCGCGTCGCCCGGATCCTGCTGATCGCCCTGGGCGTGCTGATCCTGCTGGCCGGCGCGGTGCTCACCCCCCTGCCCGGCCATGTGGGCCTGCCGCTGCTGGTGATCGGGCTGATGGTGGTCTTACGCAACTCGTTCCAGGCCAAGCGCCGCTTCATCCGCTGGCAGCGCCGCCACCCCAAGCTGATCTTCCCCATCCGCCGCCTGATGCGCCGCGAGCCCGAGATCCTGCTGGTCGCCTGGCAGCAGCTTCTGCGGTCGGAGAAGGTGTTCCTGCGGCGGCCGGGCTGGCGGGTGCTGAAGCGGGGGCGCAAGGCTGTGCGGAAGGCGCTGAGGCGGCTTCGCAGGGGCGCTTAGCCCTTCGTCCCAACACATCGTTTTCTCGCCTTCCTCGCCCCTGTGGCGAGGATCCATGGCTGGGCCAGGCTCGGCGCCCCTCGCCTGGACGCAGCCAACGTGGACGTGCGCGAACTCTCGGTCTGAGCAGCTGAACCATGGGCCCTAGGCACAAGGCCTAGGGAGGCGGGTTAGGGGATATGCCGAGCCAGGATCGGCCAGCGCCGTAACCTCTCACCCTCCCACGCTGCGCGTGGGCCCCTCCCTTGTATCTAGATCGCGGCGCCGGAGCGTGATGGCTTGGTGCTG